>CACBVP010000048.1 GCA_902542795.1 uncultured Pelagibacteraceae bacterium | reverse complement strand
ATTGGTTTAATGCTAATTTGGGTGTGTTTTAAATTACATATCTTAGAAATATTCTTAAATTCATCTAGCTTTTTATTATTTTTAATTTCAATTATTCTTGTTCCTTTTTTGCAGAAAATTAAATTTGAAAGTTCAGCACCAAACATACTTATGATTATTTTTGCGTTTGAAAAAAGTTTTATTTGATCGGCAAATGATAAAAATTTAAGTTTATAACTTTTAAAACCTATTGTTGATAAATAATTTTTGACTTCAATATTATTGATCAAAATTCTTTCTTCTTTATATTTTAATAAATCTTTATTAAGATTATATACGGAGTAATCTCTTTCTATAAAAATCTTTTCATGTTTTTTTAAATTGCTTAATGATTTAAATTTAATAAAAGTATTTTTTATATCATTAACAATTGGTTTAGAAATTTTATCGAATCTATGAAAAAAAGGATGATTTGTACAAATTATTTCTGATCCCTCTATAAACTTTTCTTTTTCACTAGAAATTACCTTATCATAAGAAATATTTAAGTATTTGATAATATCTTTTTGATACTGATATTTAAAAGAAGGAACATATAAATAATCAAAATTTTTTAAATCTTTAAATTTACGAATTGCAATTAATCTAAAAATTGAGTCAAATAACCAATGACCGTAATTATTTTTTGCGGCTCCTCCAGATATAATTGAGACCACCTTACCTTTATATTTTTTATTAAATCTATTAATACCATTTTTAAAAATAAAATTTTTTTTTATATTTGTGTTTTTTGAATTTCTATATTGATAAGACGCGTCAGAAATAACAAAATTTTTTTTTAAATAAGCAGCATCTTCATTTGAATTTGTAAATATTTTACCATTTTTAATTATGAAAATTTTAAAATTTTTTAATTTAGTGAAGTTTTTCTTTTTAATAAAATCATTTTTTTTTTTATGGTAATAAATATTTAATTTTTCATTGAATAAATTAAAGAAAAAAGCAATTAAATTATTTAAAAATTTTTTCAATTTTTTTAGACTTGTTTTGCTATGTCAAAAAATTGCTCAACACTTATTAAATTCATGAACTTTGAGTGATATTCGTAATAATCTTTATACTTAAGTTTTTTTAATTTTTCGCCGCTTAAATTTAATACATTTTTATTTTCTTTTTTAAAAATTGCTCCTATACCATGGTCTGCAACAATTGTGTAAGTATCTATATCATTTCTTGTTCTTGACTTAACTATGGACTTCCAAACATCTCCATTCCATTTAGGATAAATACAAGGAACAATTTGATGCCATATTTTTTTTGGCAAACAATCGTGTAGTAGTATAGTTCCACCTTCATTTATAAATTTTAATGAGTTTTCTATATCACGATCTACTTGATTTGTTTCATGAAGACCGTCGATAAAAATTAAATCAAATTTTTCTTTATTATCTCTAAAAAAAACATCACTCGTCATTTTATGCGTTCCGCCCGAATTCGGATCTACACCTATCTTTTTTGATATTAAAACATTAGAAAAATTTACATTTTTATCGCATCCAATTTCTAAGAAAGAATTGTATTTTTTAAGTGAAATTAATTCATTGATTATATGACTACGAGTTGGATATTTTGACCAATTATAATTTAATTGTTTGTAAAACTTTTCACCATATATGTAGTATAAAAACCTTTGAAGTTTCATTGTTAATTTTTGTTTTTTATTTAACATAAGAGTGTTAATTAAAATTATACATATATAATAATAAAATTAAACTTTAATAAAACGGTAATGAAAAATATTTTGCTTTACAATTCAGGAGGAGGATTGGGTGATTCAATACAACTAATGCCTTTAATTCTTAGCCTTAAAAATCACTTTAGAAGATCAAATATATATTATCTCGGAGCTCACCCTAATCACTTTGTGGGCAAACTTAAGGAGTATAATGTAAAAATTGAAACACTCGAATTAAATCTAAATTATTTTGGATTTAGATGGTGGCATTTTTTATTTGTTAAAAGAAATTTTAATAAAAAAAACCTACCCAAATTCAACC
>CACBVP010000047.1 GCA_902542795.1 uncultured Pelagibacteraceae bacterium | reverse complement strand
TTGCATAATATTTTAAATTATGGTTCGCCAGGTATTAGCGCTTTCCAAAGTGGAGGGCCAGGAACTCAATCAGGAGTTCAAGTCAGAAATCTTCCAAAAAGGTATACGACAATTTATATTGATGGTGTAAAAATGTCAGATCCATCTACTGTAAGTAATGATTATTATTTTGACGATCTTCTAAAGGGCTCTATTTCAAGAATTGAAATTTTAAGAGGTAATCAAAGTTCAGTTTATGGTAGTGGTGCGATGGGAGGAACGGTTAATATTACAACAAAAAAAGGTAAGCAAGGATTTCAAAAAGAATTTAATACATTAACAGGTTCAGATAAAACAGTAAATTTTTCAGGTGCAATTTCAGGCGCAGATGAAAAAAAAGATTTCTGGCTAGGATACGAAACTTATCACACTGCTGGTGAGTCAGCTATGACTGATAACGAAGAAAAGGACTCTTATCATAATGATACTTTCGTCGGAAATTACGGCTATCAAATAAATGACAAGCTTAAATTCCAATCTAATGCGAGATTAATCAAGTCATTTTTAAATTATGACTCTGTAGATTCTTCTACTAATCCAAACAATGATGACAATAGTCAAAACTGGAATAAAGAATGGAATGGTTCCATTGGTTTAGTTCATAAGCCTTTTAAAAATTTTAATCATTCATTAAAAAAAGTTAAAAGTGTAAACAATAGAACCTATGACGAATTTACAGCTTTTGGATCTAGCAAGACTAAGTCAGAGTATATAGGGTATAGAGATGCATATTATTATGTGGGAAATTATAATTACAGTTTAGACCACAGTATTACTTTTGGGGCTGAATACGAAAACGATGAGGCAGATTTAAAAAAAACTTTGTATAGAGGCACAGAGACAGTTGGAGCTTATTTTGATGTCCAAAATAGACTTACAGAAAAATTACATACAACGTTTGGTATGCGATTTGATGACAACGAGCATGCAGGGAATGAAGATAGTCATAGAATTTCATTTGCATATTTAACTGGTAACAATAATACCAAAATACATGGAACATATGGAACTAGTTATAGGTATCCTTCACTAGTTGAACAATTTGATAGTGCAGCGTGGAAAGAAAGTAAAGATAAAGGGGTTTTAACAGCTGAGGTTGGAAAAAGTCATGACATTGGTATAGGAAGATCGTTTTTTGAAAATAAATTGAATTTAGATTTAACTTATTTTAACCATGAATACACTGATAATTTAGCTGGATGGAAAGATACGCCGTCAGATTATAATACATTTTATCATAATCAACCGGGTTTAATAAAATCTGAGGGTTTTGAGTTAGGTGGTAAGTGGTTGGTTCAAGATAATTTAAATTTTAATCTAGCTTATACTTTATCTAGAACCTACGACGGCGAAGACGCTGATGATGCTCTTAATAAAGATGGAAATAGTGGAGGAACAGGTGGTGGAGCTTTTACAGACACTAGAATGGTAAGAGTACCGAGGCACATGCTTGGTTTAAATACTTATTACAAATTTCCAGATAAAAATATTTCACTCAATCTTCAAACTATAGGCGCAACTGACGCTAGAGATTACGGTAACTTTAACACTCCTCTACACGGATCAAATTATGCGGATGTTAAATTGCCTGCATATTTAGTGAATCATCTTACTGTTGATCTTGATTTTTTACCCAACTATGATGTCTTTTTTAAAATAACAAATTTAACCAATGAAGATTATCATACAGCATTGCATTATTCGCAGCCAGGAAGAGGTTTAAGTTTTGGATTGAAAAAATCATTTGATTAACTTTTGAATATTCTATTAATTTGAAGTATCTTAAATTATATGAAATTTTTTATTATTTCGATCAGTATATTTTCGATTCTTGCATTTAGTAGATTTATTCCTCATCCTCCCAATTTCACAAACCTAATAGCTTTATCGTTTTATGTTCCATTAATACTTGGAATAAAATTCATACCTGTTATGATTTTATGTTTTGCATTAACAGATATTATCATAGGTTATCACACTGGAACTTTTTTTACTTGGGGAAGCGTATTTTTAATAGGTTTATTATCAATTTATTTTGGAAAAAATTTTTCAATTAGAATTTCAGGGGTTCTGCTTGGAGCTCTAGTTTTTTTCGTAATAACGAATTTTGGAGTATGGGCTAGCGGAATGTATGGTTACAC
>CACBVP010000046.1 GCA_902542795.1 uncultured Pelagibacteraceae bacterium | reverse complement strand
AAAAGATAAAAGTCCTTAAATAGATTTAATATGTCTAATTTTGTCTTTTATGATTTTGAGACTAGCTCATCTAATAAATATTGGGGACAAATAATCCAAATTGGAGCTGTTCTAACCAATGATAACTTGGATGAATTAGATAGGTTTGATGCAAGATGCAGACTAAGTCCCGGGGTTATTCCTGAAGCAATGGCTCTTATAGTAAACAAGTCTACCCCTAAAATGTTAAAAAATTCTAACCTATCTCATTATGAGATGATTAGACAATTCGTTGAAACATTAAAAAGATGGGGTAAAGCAACTTATATTGGATTTAATAGTATTGAATTTGATGAGGAATTTTTAAGATGCACTTTGTTTCAGACTTTAGAGTATCCCTATATAACTAGTACTAATGGAAATACCAGAGGAGATGTTTTAGGTTTAGCTAGAGCAGCAAATTTATATTATCCAAACACTTTAAAAAACTCTGTAAATGAAAAAGGTAACGACGTTTATAAGTTAGATCAAATGGCACCTCTAAATGGAATTGAGCATGGCGATGCTCATAGTGCAATAGGAGATGTTATGGCAACAGTTGGTATTGCTAAAATAATTTCTAAAAAAGCTCCTAATGTTTGGAAAGCTAGCATGCTAACCATGGACAAAACACAATCACTAGAAATAATTAAAAAAGAACTTTTCTTTTGTACTAATGAATACTTCTACGGAAAAAGCAGACCATATGTACAAACTTTTGTTTGTCAACATCCTCAATATCAATGGCCTTTATGTTTTGATTTAAGACATGATCCTTCGCCTTATTTAAAAATGCCTATAAAAGAATTAGAGGCTGCTATGAAAAAACAACCAAAATTTATAAGAACCGTAAGACATAATAAACACCCAGTAATAATGAATCCTTCTTATGGCGATAAGTTTGATGAATATAAAATCATTGGATTAACTAAGCTTAAAGAAAGAGCTGATATGGTAAGAAAAAATAAAGATTTTGCCGAAAAAATACAGTCTATAAAACGCTCAGAGGTAGAAGAAAAAGAACAAAGCAAATCTCAAGAAGATCTTTACAATGAAGAAAGTATTTATGCCAAATTTACAACTGCTGAGGATAATAAATTAATGCCTGAATTTCATTCGGCTGAATGGGGTAAAAAACTGAGTGTTATTTCTAAGTTTAAAGACGAGCGTCTCCAGTATTTTGGTAAAAAACTTTTATACATGGAAAAGCCAGAAGTTTTAAGTAAAAATGATTACAATTTAATTCATAAAGACATCTCCAAAAAATTATTAAGCACAAACAATGAAAAATGGAACACTATTCCCAGAACTTATTCAGAAATAGATACATTAAGAGCAAAATTTGACAAGCAAGAGGATAAAGAAAAATTAAATATACTTGATGAAATTAACGCATACGTTGAAGAATTAGAAAAGCATTACTCATCAGCGTAGTTGACAATAAACTAAAAATACTTATTTAGGGTGTATGGCATTCAAAGATTCTACAGACGAAAAATTTCAAGAACAAATTAACGGAAGTAAATTAAATCTGATTCAGTTCAGCGCATCTTGGTGCGGTCCATGCCAGCAACTAAAACCTATCATAGAAAAGATATCGGATGATATGCCAGATAAGATTGATTGTTATTATCATGATATTGAAAGCCAGCCTAATGAACCTACGAAGTATTCAGTTAGAGGTGTACCTACAGTGCTTTTATTTAAAGGTGGAAAACTTGTGGGAACTAAAGTTGGAGCGACTAGCGAAAAAGATATGTTAGAGTTTATTCAGCCTCATATCTAATTTTTATTCAAAATATTTCCAACATTATAAAGAGAGCCTAAACAGATAATTAACTTTTTATCTCGAGAGGATATTTTTTTAATTGCATCATCCAAGTTGTTTGCTGCATCCACATCAAAGTGATTTTTCTGAGCTATAGATTTTAAATCTTTAGCAGACATACAGTTTTTTTCATTTTCAATAGGTGTTGTTATTATCTTTTTAAAAATTTCTTTAAATTGTTTGATGAATAAGTCAGGTTCTTTATTTTTCATCATTGTCCAAATGGCATATTTAGGCTTTTTAATATCTTTTAGATAAGAGGCTAAGTTTTTGGCATCAGTCTCAGCATGCGCACCATCAATCATAATTTGTTCATTCTTATAAAGTTTATTTTTTATTTTACCTTTTTTTAAATATTGAAATCTTCCCTCGAATGAAATTTTTTGAATAGTTTTTTCAATAACTCTTTTAT
>CACBVP010000045.1 GCA_902542795.1 uncultured Pelagibacteraceae bacterium | reverse complement strand
AATAACGGATGCATAATCACCATTAGGAACAAAACAAATATCTTGACTATCTGGCTTAGTTGCTACATTTAAATTTAATCTCTCAGCTATTTTTCTTGTTTCTGACTTGTCTAATTCGCCTAAAGGAAATCTCAAAAAATCTAACTGTTCTTGTGTAGTGCTAAATAAAAAATAACTTTGATCTCTATTTTGATCTTTGGCTCTATACATACTTGCATGTCCATTGCTTTGAATTCTTGAGACGTAGTGCCCTGTAATTAAAGCATCTGCTTTAAGATCTTTTGCATATTTAAATAAATCCCTAAATTTAACAGTTTGATTACACTGAACACAAGGTATTGGAGTTTCTCCAGCTGTATAGCTATCAATAAACGAATCAATCACTTCTGATTTAAACTTTTTTTGATAAAACAAAATTTTATGTTCAATATTTATATTTTCAGAAACTCTTTTTGCGTCTAAAATGTCTTGTCCTGCACAACACTGTCTTCCTTCTTTAGGTTGCTTTATGTCATCATAAAGTTTTAGTGTAATTCCAGTTACATCATATCCCTCTTGCTTCATAAGCGCCGCCACAACAGAGGAGTCAACACCGCCAGACATAGCAACAACTACTTTGGTCTCTTTTTTCGGTTTATTAATTCCTAGTGAATTCATGTTTAAAGTGTATAATCCATATTAAAATAATTTTCCATGATGCTAATTGATTTTGAACCAGGGGATTATGTTAAAAATCCTTCAAATAAAGATTGGGGCATAGGTCAAGTCCAATCAATAATTGGTAATAAAGTTACCGTAAACTTTGAAAATTACGGTAAAAGAGTAATTAATGTAGAAAACGTAAATCTTGAGAAAGTCAGCTATGAAAACGAGTGAATTAAAAAACATAAGTGAGAGTTTAATCGAAACATTTGAAGAAGCCGGTAAAATTTCTATCGATCTATACAAAAAAGGTTTAAAAATTGAAATTAAAGAAGATAGCTCTCCTGTAAGCAATGGAGATTTAAGAGTAAATGAATTAATTACTAATAAAATTAAAGATATTACTCCAAATCTCCCGATCGTCTCTGAAGAAACTGTAAATCTGAATGTAAGAAACACATCTAAGATATTTTGGTTAATAGATCCTATAGATGGAACTAAAGAATATATAGCCGGTAAAGATGAATACACATTAAATGCTGCTTTAGTGATTAATACTGTACCAGTGCTTGGTTTAGTTGGGGTGCCGAAAAAAAATAGATTGTTTTTTTCCTATGGAGCTGGTGAAAGCTATTTAATTGAAGCAGGAAAAACAAAAAAATTAAATTGTGCCAAACAACAACCTGCAGGCAAAATTGTTGCTTTGTCTAGTGAAGTGAAACCTTCAGATGTAATATTAAATAAATTGAAAGAGTATAATGTTAATTCTATCGTTAAGATGGCAAGTTCATATAAATTTTGTGTAATAGCTACAGGTGAATATGATATTTATGCTGCAAAGGAAAGAGCTAATGAATGGGATTATGCAGCAGGTCATGCTGTTGCTCAAAATGCTGGAGCAATAATAAAAACTCTTGATGAAAAACCTTTTTTATATGGAAAAGAAGATTATAGAAATCCTAGCTTATTAATTAAAAGAGCAGAAAAATTAGATGTTTAAAACCATTGCTATCATAATTTTATCAGTAACTTTTTTTGGAGTTTTGTTTTTTATATTAGTTAGGAATGCTCTTAAAAGAAAACTTGATATTTTAATTGAGGAAGAAAAAAAGAGAAAATCAGATAATCTTAATTAACTTATTAAATTCAGTTTTTTCTAAATTTAAAACTCTCTTTGATAAATCAAAACTAAATCCACCTCTAGCTAAAATACCCATGTCCTTTTTGTAAAATAACTCTCTATTAGCTTCAGGTCTTAGAGGCCCTATTCTTCTTCTTTTACAAAGCTTTAAGGCTGAAACAAAATCTGGTTCAATCTCGTCTTCTTTTATTTTGTCTATACTTTGTTTAATATATTTATTGTCTATACCTTTATTTCTCAGTGACTGATTAATTTTATTTAGAGAGTATCCTCTTCTTAAAAACATTCTTGCTTTAGAGTCTGAATACAATTCATCGTTTAAAATTCTATTTTTTTCTAAATTAAAAATTATTTCATCAATAATCGCTGTAACTTCTTTTTTTGATTTTGTTCCCTTAATTTTTGTTAAATACTTCTTGAGTAAATAAACTTTTAACTGTTGTTTTGATGGGCTATATTTTTCTAAATATGAATATGCTAAGTCTCTGAGATTAGTAGTT
>CACBVP010000044.1 GCA_902542795.1 uncultured Pelagibacteraceae bacterium | reverse complement strand
TGCTCCTCCTATAGAACCGGGAATACATGATAAAAATTCAAGGTTTGTAAGATTATTTTCTTTAGCAAAATCTGCCACTTTACGATCTAATGTACCAGCGCCAACTTCAATAATGTCTTTTCCAATTAATTTAGTGAAGGAAAAGTTTTTACCAAGCTTTATAACGGCCCCCTTAACACCATTGTCTCTAAACAAAGTATTTGATCCAGCTCCTAAAAATGTGGTTTTAATATTATTTTTATTTGCCTCTTTAAAAAATTCTAATAATTCTGTCTTATCTTTTGGTTTAAAAAAGAATTCAGCATTTCCTCCTAGATTAAACCAGCTGTAGTTAGATAGCTTAACTTTTTGTCTTAGATTCTCGCCAAACTTTTTTGTAAAATCAATTAAATTGTTCATAAAGAAAATTTAAGTCCTGAAATCCATTTAGAGATTAGGCCTGCACCCATTCCAATGATTATTTCATTGTTAATTAAATTTTTTTTAAAAAAATTACAAAGATCCATTTCATTTTTAACCAATACCACTTGAGTGGAGGAATTTTTAGCGATTAAAGCAGAAAATTTATTTATATCGAATTTAGAGTCTTTTTTTTCTCCGGCTGCGTACAGCGGACAAATGATCACCAAATTTGATTTTTTGAAACATTTAGAAAATTCATTTTTTAATGAAATAACTCTTGAATATCTATGAGGTTCAAACACACTTATAATTTTTCTTTTTTGATTTACATTTCTTACTCCATCTAAAATTGAGCTTATTTCTGTAGGATGGTGGGCATAATCATCGTAAAAATCATTTTTATTTTTCGAAAAAACTTTAGTCATTCTTCTTTGTACGCCAGAAAAATTTCTTAGCGATTTTTTAATTGTATTTTGGTTTACACCTAAATTTAAACAAACTATTAGAGCAGCTGCAGCATTTAATACGTTGTGTTTTCCTAGTAATTGGACATTTATATTTTTAATGGTTCTTAAATTTTTACTCTTATCTTTAAAACTTAAATCAAAGTTTGTACTTTTATAATGATATTTAATTTTTGATACTTTGTAATTTGCCTGGCTATTTTCTCCATAAGTCACTATATTTTTATTCTTAATTTTTTTTAAAATCTTTTTTATATTTTTATTATCTGTACAAATAACAGATTTGCCTGTTGGTGGCGTTTTATTGATAAACTCTATAAAAGATTTTTCTAAGTTTGAATAATTTTTATAGTAATCTAAGTGTTCATAATCAATATTAGTAACAATAGAATAGTTAATTGGTAGTTTTAAAAAACTTCCATCAGACTCGTCTGCTTCAAGAATAGCCCAATCTCCTTTCCCTAGTTTTGCGTTGCTTTTAAAAGAATTGATTACTCCACCATTAATGATTGTAGGATCTAATTTCTGGTCAGTTAATATTTTTGCAACTAAAGATGTTGTAGTGGTTTTTCCATGAGAGCCTGTAATAATTATATTTTTTTTTAATGATACTGCATCTGCTAAAACTTCAGCTCTGTTATAAATTGGAATTTTATTTTTTTTGGCAAATTTAATTTCAATATTATTATTTTTTATCGCTGTAGATTTTACAATTATAGTTGCTCCTCTTAGATTTTTAGTTGAATGACCTATAAAAGTCTTTATCCCATTTTTAATACAGGAAATTATATTTTTATTTTTAGCTTGATCACTTCCTTGAACCCTAAAGCCCATATTTTTCATTATTTGAGCAAGCCCGCTCATGCCGATGCCACCAATGCCTATAAAATGAATTATATCTTTTTGGCCTAAATTAATTTTTTTCATTAATAATTTTTTCTATATTAAAATTTAATTTATTGAAAACATCTTTGTCAGAATATTGTCTTTGATTTAATATAATACTATTAAACTTTGTATTATCTTTAAAATTTGTCGAAATAAGCTTATATAAATCTTCAGAAATATTTTTTTCTTCTAAAAGAAAACACATTCCTTTTTTTTCGTAAAATTTTGCATTTATGTATTGATGATTATCAGCCGAGGTTGGTAGTGGAATAGCGATTAATGGAATTTTAACATTTATTAATTCTCCTAAAGCTGAAGCCCCGGATCTTGTAATTACGAGATTTGATTTACTATAATAATCAGAAATTTTATTTGTAAAATTAAATATTTCAAATTTTATATTTTGATTTTTATAAAATTTGGATAACTCATCTTCCTGATTTATTTGACACTGCTGATAAACCATTAAAGGTATTCCACTTTCTTTTAAATCTTTAAAAACTTGTGGTAACTTTTCAGCAAAAACTTTTGCCCCCTGGCTGCCTCCAAGAACTAGAATATTGATAATATCAAATTTATTTTTCAAATCATCATGATTATTAAATTCAATTATTTCCTCTCTAATTATATTACCAACTCCAATTATCTTTTTTTTATTTTTTTCTTTAATTCCTTCAAGATCTTTGTACGAAACAAAAATCTTTTCAGCAAAATGGAGTAAATATTTATTAGCTTTTCCTATAATTAAATTATTTTCATAAATGATAAATTTTATTCTTAAAATTGTTGCAGCAACACAAACAGGAAATGAAGAGTATCCGCCCATACCTATAATTATATGAGGTCTATTTATAGAAAGTAAAAAAAGGGACTTCAATGTTGCGTAACAAATCAACAATACAG
>CACBVP010000043.1 GCA_902542795.1 uncultured Pelagibacteraceae bacterium | reverse complement strand
ATATAGCAAATCATTATTAAGATCATCTGTTGAGAATTTTATTGATAATAAAAATGTCTTTTATTTTCCATCTTTTGAGATTGTTGTGGACTCTATTGGCATAGAGAAGTCATTTATTAAGGATAAGATACATATTGGTCCAAATTTATTTAAAAATTATATCGGACCTCTTTTTTTTAAGAATTTCTTCAATTAATATAGCTGCTAATATGAAATATTATAAAGAACATCTTAGATCTATTGCAACTATAAAAAAGCTAAATAAAAAAAGATCAAAAGTTTTAAGAGCTTCAGCTATCTTTCCTTGTTTTACTAATAAGGATTTAGATACAAGAATTTTATTTTTAGGTTATTGGATGCTTAAAAAAAACCTTCCTTATATAAAATTTTCTTACAAACTAAGAGATAAATTTGGAAAAATATTGAGAAAAAAAACCAAGATACTTACTGAAACAAAATCTTATTCAATATCAATTAAACAATTACTTAATAATTCTTTTAAAAACAATTTTTTTGGTTCAATCGAATTAGAGTTTTTTTCAAAAAAAGATTTAATTTTTCCATTTCCAGCATGTGTAATAAGTCTTGATTATAAACAAGGATCATCATTTGTCCACACTATAGGCAGAGTTTACAACAATAGCGCAGATGAAAAAAATAATTCAAAATTTAAAGTTCCTGAAGCTGGTTTTGATATTTTGCCTAATAAAAACTTTTACCCTTTTATTTCTTTTGTTAATGGTAAGAGAAAATTATTAAATCAAAAACTTCAAGTAAAAATCATAAATTTTAAAAATCAATCTTTTACTAAATTAATTAATTTAAAAAATATAAAACCTTACGAAACTAAATTTATTAGCTTAATGGACTCTAACCAAAAACAATTCTTAGAAGGACAAAAGGGAACCGCTATAATTAAACATAATTTATCAGGATTCTACCCGAGGTTTTTATCTGGAAACTGCAATGACACTCAAAGTAAATTTTCTATTACGCATTCTTATTATGATACGAAACAAATTAAAGAATTCTCAATGAACGAGGATAAGAAAAAATTTCATGACGCAACTTTAACAGTACCAATTTTTAAAAATAAGTTTTTGACTGAAATTAGTTTGTATCCAATATACTGCTCAACGAAATTTGATGTAGGTGTAGAGTTTTTTTCCCCAGAAGGTAAAAAAATCTATTCTAAAAATAAATTTATAAGATTTAAAAGAAATGATGTTAATTTTATTAATTTAAATAATCAAATTAAAGATATACATTTAAAAAAAATCAAAGAAAAATATTGTTTGGCAAAAATAAATTTTTCTGGAAAGCCTTTCCCTTCTCGCTTAAAATTTGGTTTGAATATAAAAGCTAAAAATAATCCAAATGCTCTGGCAAGTAATGTTTGTTTTAATGCACAATTAGTAAATAAAAATAATCTTTCAAAAAAAACTAGGTTTTGTTGGACACCTTTATTGAATAAAAAAAACTCAAGTTTTATTATTTATAATACTAGTTTTTTAAAAAAAACTTTTAGACCAGCAAATATTATGATGAATGTATGGAGAGAACAAGATAAAAAAAGTATAAGTAAAAATTTAAAGCTTAATGATAACGGAAGCTACTTTTTTGATCTTAATAAAAATAAAAAAATTAAAAATTTTTTAAAAAATAGAAGTGGATGGGTCACGTTTAAAAGTGACAACCCTTTCATTCAAGGTTATTATTTGGAATCTTCTAAACAAGGAAATGTAGGCGCTGACCATTTTTTTTGAAATATGAAAACGAGAATAGAAAAATTAATACAAACTGAGAATAGACAACTTTTCAAAGCACTTAATTTTTTAGGAACAGAAACTATTATGAACTTTTCAAAATTATATGAATATTCAATAAATGCTTTAAAAAACAAAAAAAAAATAATTCTTTATGGTAATGGAGGTAGTGCATCTGACTCCCAACATTTAGCGACAGAATTAGTTGTCAGATATAAGAAAAATAGAAGAGCAATACCAGCTATTGCTCTCACAGCAGATAATTCTGCTATAACAGCAATTTCGAACGATTTTAATTTTAAGTTTATTTTTTCACGACAAATAGAAGCTCTTGGTCATCGAGGAGATATTGCCATTGCCTTGACAACTTCCGGCAATAGTCAAAATTTAATAGAGGCGGCTAAGCTATGTAAAAAAAAAGGTATCATCACTTTTTGTTTTTCAGGTAACAAAGGGGGGAAACTTAAAAAATTTACCCGATATCCAATTACATTAAACTCTAAAGTTGCCTCTACTATTCAAGTAATCGAGTTACATTTAGGACAAATTTATTGTGGTCTTCTTGAAGAATATACTAAAAAATAATGAAGATTTCCCACTACGGTAACAAGGAAAAAATTGATGTAGTAATTTTAGTAGGCGGTAAAGGAAGTAGGATAAAAAAAAAATTAAATAATTTACCTAAACCTCTTATAAAAATTGATAAGAATAGAACATTCTTAGATTATTTATTAAATAATATTTGTAAGTATAATTTAAATAAAATTTATCTTCTCGCAGGTTATAAAGGTAAAAAAATTTATAATCGTTTTCATAGAAAAAAAATTAATCTTATTCCTATAGAATGTATAATTGAGAAAGAACAACTGGGCACAGCAGGCTCGCTTATTAAAATTAAAAATAAAATTTCAAGAAAGTTTATAGTGCTAAATGGAGACACAGTT
>CACBVP010000042.1 GCA_902542795.1 uncultured Pelagibacteraceae bacterium | reverse complement strand
TAAATGAGGCATCTCCTGAAATTTTTTTTAATTTATATTTCATTCTTAAAATTTTCCCATTTTCCTAGTCCTTTGAATTCTATTTTTCTCTCATTCTCTTTTTCGCCATATCTTAAATATACTTCTAATTTGTCCTGAAGAGGTGTTTTTATTAGGTCAGGCCATTCAACTATTTTTACAGCGTCTAACTCTTCAGAGAAAATTCCTAAATGTTTTAATTCTTTTGTCTCTTTAATTCGGTAAAGATCATAATGCATAATTTTGAAGTCACTTATTTCATACTCATATAATAAGTTAAATGTTGGACTTAAAACTTCAGTTTGACTTAGTCCTTTTTGTTTTTGCAGATTATTGATTAAATATCTTGTTAGCGTAGTTTTTCCTACACCAATTTCACCAATTAAAAATAAGCAATCTTTCTTATCTAATTTTTTTAAAATTATTTCTGATATTTTGTTGAGATGATCTAAAGATTTTACAATCATTAGCTACTAACTAGTAGCGATAAGTATCTGGTTTAAATGGTCCTGATGGTTTAACGCTAATATAATCGGCTTGATCTTTTGACATTTTAGTTAATTTAGCGCCAACTTTTTCTAAATGTAACATTGCTACTTTTTCGTCTAGGTGTTTTGGTAAAACGTAAACTTTCTTTTCATACTTATCAGAATTATTCCAAAGCTCTATTTGGGCAATAACTTGGTTAGTAAATGATGCGCTCATAACAAAACTCGGGTGTCCAGTAGCACATCCTAAGTTTACTAGTCTACCTTCAGCTAATAAAATAATTCTTTTTTTACTAGGAAGTTCTATTTCATGAACTTGTGGTTTTATTTCATCCCATTTATAATTTTTTAAAGCTTCAACTTGAATTTCATTATCAAAGTGACCAATGTTACAAAGTATAGCCCGGTCTTTCATATTTCTCATGTGATCTGCAGTTACAATATCCTTATTTCCAGTCGCTGTTACTACGATATCAGCATCTTTAATTGCATCGTCCATTAAAACAACTTCATAACCTTCCATGGCCGCTTGTAAGGCACAAATTGGGTCAGTCTCTGTAACCATGACTCTTGCTCCAGCTTGTCTTAATGAAGCAGCACTTCCTTTACCTACATCACCAAATCCAGCAACTATTGCAACTTTACCTGACATCATGACATCAGTAGCTCTTTTGATACCATCAACTAAACTCTCTCTACATCCATACAAATTATCAAACTTTGATTTTGTAACTGAGTCGTTTACGTTAATAGCAGGTATAAGTAGTTCATTATTAGCTTCCATTTTTTTAAGAGCTAAAACACCTGTTGTCGTTTCCTCTGAAACTCCTTTGATGCCCTTTAATAGATCTTTATAATCTTTGTGCATTAATGCTGTTAGATCACCACCATCATCTAAAATCATGTTAGGTATCCAATTTTTTTTACCTTCGATAGTTTGTTTAACGCACCACCAATATTCTTCCTCAGTTTCACCTTTCCATGCAAACACTGGTATACCGGCCTTCGCTATTGCTGCCGCTGCGTGATCTTGAGTTGAAAAAATATTACATGAAGACCACCTTACTTCAGCACCAAGCTCAACTAAAGTTTCAATCAATACTGCTGTTTGTATTGTCATGTGCAAACATCCTAAAATTCTAGCGCCTTTTAGTGGATGCTTCCCTTTATACTCTTTTCTCAATGCCATTAATCCTGGCATTTCAGTTTCTGCTAGAGAAATTTCTTTTCTTCCAAAATCTGCTTGGGAAATGTCTTTTACTTTGTAATCTTCAGCCATGTTGCGGTTGTTATTATCAACTATAGTATATCTAAGCAAGAATTAATGTCATGATAATTTGGGAAGCAAAACCTCAACCTGAGCACCCCTATTATTTAGCCTGTTTGAAGCTGCCACTGTTCCTTTATGCAATTGGACTATATTTTTTACAATATTTAATCCGAGACCAGAATGTTTTCCAAAGCTTTTTGGTCTATTACTGTAAAAACGCTTAAAGATTTTTTGTGGTGATGTTTCGCTAAATCCAGGTCCTTCATCTCTTACTCTCATTATTATATTTGTTGAAGTTTCTTCAAGATCAATTTCAATTTTCTGATCATCTTGACTAAAGGAAATAGAATTATCTAGCAAGTTTGCAATAACTTGTTCTAATCGATTGCTTATGCCAAATACATAATTGCCATTTTTTGTTTTAATCTTATCCTTAAAGACTATTTCAATTTTTTTATTTTGATTGACTAGATCTTGATTAAAATCCTCAACAACATCGTTGATAATTTCAGCTAAATTTATTTTACCCATTTTCTCTCGAGATAAAGAGGCTTCATCTTTTAGCATCTGAGTGTAGTCAGTTATTAACCTTTCTATTCTTTCTGCATCGTGATTAATAATTTTAAGTAATTTTTCACCTTCATTTTTTTCAGTCGTTTTATCTAAAAGTTCTGAGGCACTTTTCAAAGAAGCAAGTGGATTTCTTATTTCGTGTGCTAAATCATTGGAAAAAGTTTCAGCTCTATTAGTTCGTTGTTGCAATTCTTTTGTCATTTCATCAATAGACTGGGTAAGTTTTCCAATCTCGTCATCTCTAACAAAAACTTTGTTAATATCTATTGTGTGGTCAGATTTTTTTTTAATACCGTCACTAAACTTTACTAAAAGACCGATTGGTTTCAAAATGTACTTATTTAAAAAAAGTGAAAAAATTAA
>CACBVP010000041.1 GCA_902542795.1 uncultured Pelagibacteraceae bacterium | reverse complement strand
CTGGGTACAAAAAGAATGTAATCAAAATTGCACAACTTATTAAAACTGATAATTTTGCAGCACTATTTTTTACAGAATCAAAAGAAATTGCACTATCATCAAAATAAATAATTTTAATTATTCTTAAATAATAAAAAGCAGAGATTACTGTTGTTAATAGTCCAATAATTGCTAATGCATACATCTTTTGCTCTATGACAGCAGTGAAGACATAAAACTTAGCAAAAAATCCTGCAAGAGGTGGTATGCCTGCCAAAGAAAATAATATTACCAAAAACGAAATTGCTAAAAGAGGTTGTTTTTTCGATAATCCTGATAAATCTGATATGTTTTCTCGGTACTCTCCATCTTTTTTTAACAAATAAAGACAAGAAAATGCTCCAATATTCATAACTACATAAATCGATATATAAATAATAGAACTTTCATATCCAGAAATAACTCCGGTGGCCACACCAGCCAAAGCATATCCCACATGTCCGATTGAACTATAGGCTAATAATCTTTTAATATTTTTTTGAACTATCGCTGCTACTGCGCCTAAGATCATTGATGCAATTGAAATAAAAATAATTATTAATTGCCATTCTGATAAAATATTTGAAAATGGTATAAACATAAACTTAATCAATACTGCTAAACCAGCAACCTTTGGAACTACTGCAAAGTAACTAGTTATTGATGTGGGTGCTCCTTCATATACATCAGGAGTCCACATATGAAACGGAACTGCAGACACTTTAAATGCAAGGCCAACTAAAACAAATACCATAGCAAAAACAGCACCTGTATTATCTCTAATTAACTGATCTGCTATTAAGTCAAAATTTGTGGATCCAGTAAAACCATATAATAATGAACAACCATACAATAATAGACCTGAAGATAAGGCGCTAAGAACAAAATATTTTATTCCAGACTCTGATGATCTTAAATTATCTCTATCAATAGAAGCTAAAATATAAAGAGATAAAGATTGTAACTCTAAACCAAGATAAAATAAAATTATATCATTAGAACTTACCATAAAAAACATTCCCAAGATTGAGAGAAGAATTATTATCGGATACTCAAACTTTCCTATTTTATTATCAGTTATAAAAACTTTAGATGTATTAAGAACAAACAAACTTGCTATTAAAATCAAAATTTTAAAAAAATTTGAAAAAGAATCTCTTGTGAAGCTGTCTAAAAATATTTTTTCAGTTTCATTTGAACTATTTAAAATTATAGCAATTGTAAAAAGAATAATCGCTGAACTTAAATTGAAAATTAAATTAAAACTCTCTTTGATAAAAACTCCAATCATTAAGATTGAAAAGATTGATAAAGTTAAGAACATTTCAGGTAGTAAAATATTTAAATTATTTAACATTTTATTTTATTCCTTCAGAACTAATTGCCATTTCATAATTGTTAATTAAATTATTTACAGAAATATCAAAAGTTTCTATTAAAGGTGCTGGATAAAATCCAAAAACTAAAACTAAAACAGTTAAAATACCTAGCATTAAAATTTCAGTTTTATTAACATCATGCATTTTTTTAACTTCTTCATTATTTGTAACTCCAAAAATAACTCTCTTTGTAAGCCAAAGCATGTAAGCTGCTCCAAGAACTACTCCAAAAGTTGCTAACATTGCAACTAAATAACTTTTTTGAAACGCGCCGGTTAGAACTAAAAACTCTCCTAAAAAACCAGAAGTTCCAGGCAAACCTAATCCAGCTAAAGCAAAAAAGATAAATAAAAAAGAATATTTTGGTAAATAATTAACTATTCCTCCATAAGTGCTTATCATTCTTGAGTGCAATCTGTCGTAAACAACTCCAACACATAAAAATAAAGCTGCTGAAATTAGTCCATGACTTATCATTTGATAAATACTGCCTTCAATGCCTTGTTTTGTAAAAGTGAATATTCCTAATGTTACGTATCCCATATGTGCAACAGAAGAATATGCAATTAATTTCTTCATATCTTCTTGCATTAAAGCAACTAATGAAGTGTAGATAATTGCAATTATACTTAGAGTGTAAATCAATGGAGTAAAATACTCAGAAGCTAAAGGGAACATTGGCACAGAAAATCTTAAAAAACCATAACCCGCCATTTTTAAAAGTATAGCGGCTAAAATTACTGATCCAGCTGTTGGTGCTTCTACGTGTGCATCTGGCAACCAAGTGTGTACTGGCCACATAGGCATTTTTACTGCAAAAGAACTGAAAAAAGCTAACCACAATAAATTTTGATATTCTTTAGGTATTTTGATCTCGTAAATCTGAGTTACATCAGTTGTTCCAGTTATCCAATAAATAGCTATGATAGCAGCAAGCATTAAAACCGAGCCTAATAGCGTAAATAAGAAAAATTTAAAAGCTGAATATACTCTTCTAGGCCCACCCCATACACCTATAATTAAAAACATTGGTATTAATCCTGCTTCGAAGAATAAGTAAAAGACAACAAGATCTAATGAACAAAAAACACCAATCATGAAAGTTTCTAAAACTAAAATTGCAATTAGAAACTCTTTAATTCTGTCCTTAACACTATTTATACAAGAGACTATACAAATGGGTGTAATTAATGTTGTTAAAACAATAAATAATATTGAAATACCATCTACTCCTAATTTAAATTTAATAAAATTATTAATCCAAGACTGTTCTTCCAAAAATTGAAATTCTGAAGATGAAAAGTCCATTGAATACCAAACAAATATAGATAAAATGAATGTAGCTAAACTACTGAATAAAGAAATATAAATTGCGCTATAATTATTTTTCTGTCCTTTTG
>CACBVP010000040.1 GCA_902542795.1 uncultured Pelagibacteraceae bacterium | reverse complement strand
CAGGTTATTCAGGTTATTCAGATTGGTTCTTTCAAACGATGTTCGTTTGTGCAACAGCTTCTATTGTTTCAGGAGCAGTAGCTGAGAGAATTAAAATCTGGCCATTCTTTATTTTTGCAGCAATCATGGCAGGATTGATTTATCCAATTTCTATGGGCTGGCAATGGGGAGGCGGCTGGTTAGCTAGCAGCGGATTCTCAGATTTTGCTGGATCAACATTAGTTCATGGATGTGGTGGAGCAGCTGCACTCGCCGGGGTAATAGTTTTAGGCGCAAGAGAAGGAAGATTTGGTAGAAGGGGAGAAAAGAAGTCTATGCAACCTTTTGCAGCTTCAAGTATTCCATTGGTAACTCTAGGAACATTTTTACTTTGGTTTGGCTGGTTTGGATTTAATGGTTTTAGCCAGTTAGCTATGGGAACATTTGATGACGTAAATGCCATTTCAAAAATTGCAGTAAATACCCACTTAGCTGGCGCAGCAGGTACTTTTACTGGCGCAGCATTAACAAGATTAATCGGTGGCAAAACCGATATTGTTATGATGTTAAATGGAGCTTTAGCAGGTCTTGTTGCCATTACTGCAGAACCTTTAACTCCAGGACCAATTACTGCAATGATAATTGGATCTGTTGGAGCGATCATAATGTACTTTGGTACAAAAATGTTAGAAAGTTATGGCTTAGATGATGTAGTTGGCGCAATACCAGTACACATGTTTGCTGGAATTTTTGGAACATTAGTAGTTCCATTAACTAATCCAGATACATCTTTTGGCACACAATTTATTGGAACTGCCTCAGTATGTATTTTTAGCTTTATTTTATCTTGGGCTACATTTACTGCTCTTAAATCAACTATTGGATTAAGAATAAGTAAAGCAGCTGAAAAACTAGGAACAGATAAAGCTGAAGTAGGCGTTACAGCTTATTCTATCAGAGACTAATTAAACTTTAAATTAAAGGCCCGAGAAATCGGGCCTTTTTTATTTCTCGTTATCTTCCCAAAGTTTTTTCACATTGACTAAAGGAGAAACTCCAAAAATAGAGTTAATATTTGCACAGTGTACAGCTAAAGAAGGAATAGGTGATAAGCATGGATTAGTTTCATAGATTTTATGAAGAGGTTTTTCCCATGGATCTATCCATACTATTCCCATTTTTTCTAATTCATTAAAATATTTTTCAATTAATTTTCTACTGGTCATAAAAGTAACTAAGCTCTCATCAACAATTCTCCAGTGGCGTTTTTCACCCACATAGATCTTAGTATTTTCATCTTTTGTATATAAATAAGGATAATCTGAGGGAAGCAAAATCAGGTCTTTTGAAAAAATGGTATTAAATTTTTCGTAAGCAAAAATCATCTCAGTAATTGTGCTTACTGAGTGAATATAATCATCCTCTACAAAATAAATTAAATCTGCATCTTCATTCTTTGCAATTAGAAGAGAATTATAAAAGTTTGCCATATTAGAAAATTTAGCTTTTGAATACCCAGCTGTAATTTTGTCTTCAAAATCTTTTAGGTTTACCGAAATGAATTTATTATCTATCAAAGAATCTTTTAATATTTCTCTAATCTCATTCTTATCTTCTTCAGAAGAGTTAGTGTCAGTAACAATAAGATTAAATGTAATATTTTTGAATTTTTTAGATGCACTATTAATTGACTTTATTAAGGATCTTAGCGTTCTGAAGGTATATTCATTCTTCTCCTTGTCAAAAATTCTTCTTTTATTTTGATCCATAATTAATTCAGAAGTACAAGTTCTTAAGATAACCTTTAAAGAATTAACTTTATTTTTAATTTTAAGCTCTCCTAAAGGTACGGTGATTGATTTCTTTCCTTGAATGCTTAACGTTTCACTTAAATCTTTATTAAGTGTTGGAGAAGAAAAGTTAGATTGATCTATAATCTCAAAGCCAACCAAACGGCATAATTTAATGAATAGTTTTTTAAAAAAATTTGATTTTATGCTATTTTCGATTTTTTTCATTATGATTAATTATATATATTAGTTTATAATTATCTTCTATGAACATTAAATCATCTCAAAAACTTGTCGAAGAAGCTAATAAAATTATTGAAACTTTAAAAGTAGATGAGGTTAAAAAACTAGCTGAAAATAAAGAAATTACTTTAATTGACGTGAGAGATATCAGAGAACTTTGGAAAGAAGGGACTATAGAAAATTCAAAACATATTCCAAGAGGAATGTTAGAGTTTTGGTTAGATCCTGAAAGTTCTTATTATAAAGCTAATAAAATAAAAGATTTAAAAAAAATGGTTTTATTCTGTGCTCTTGGTTTAAGATCAGCCCTAGCTACAAAATCATTGGTAGATATGGGATTTAAAAATGTCGCTCATGTTGATGGTGGATTTGATGCATTAAAAAAAGGTGGATTGAAGGTTATCGAAAAAGAAAAAAAATAATTATTTATTAGACTCTGCTAAAGCAAATTCTATTCTATCTTGACCCCAAAAAATTTTATTATTTACAACAAATGTTGGAGCTCCAAAAATCCCTTTTTCATATGCATCATTTGTTTTTTTTCTTAGAGAGTCTTTTATTAGAGAAGAGGTTGATCTTAAAATAAAAGTTTTAGGATTAACATTTAGATTTTTCAAAACTTTTTCAACAATTACTTGGTCATTCATATTTAAACCATCCTGCCAAATTGTGTTAAAAATACTATCAATATAGTAGCTCTTAACATTATCTTCTTCTGCCACAAACACTCCTCTCATTAAATTTAAACTTCTGATGGGAAAATAAGAATTAAATTTAAATTTTACTCCATTTTTAGCTGCTATAAGCTTACAATCTCTTATCATATGCTTTGCTTTAGCGGGTATAAAAGCAGGTGCCTTTATTCCGTGTAAATTATGCAAACCACCTACTAAAATAGGTTTATATCTAATCTTAATTCCTTCTTTTTTTTCAATTTTTCTAATTTGCTTATGGGCTAAAAAAGAATAGGGACTTACAAAGTCAAAATAAAAATCAAAAGGTTTAATCATTAAAGCTTATTTTTTTAGCAAAGAAAATTCTAAAAAACCAATAAGTGACTAATCCAATTGGGCCTGTAAAATAAGTTAAAATCAGCGAGGGAATTATTATAATTTTAGGTATAAAATATTTTTTTCCATCTCTAACAATCCAAGC
>CACBVP010000039.1 GCA_902542795.1 uncultured Pelagibacteraceae bacterium | reverse complement strand
AAAACCTTTAAAATTAGCCATTTTTTAACTAGTTAATACAACCCTTGATTTACCTCACTTAATTAAATAAAATTAGTGTGCCAGATAATTGGATAGTCGCTGCTAAATTTTTAGCAGAGGAAAGTCCGGGCTCCATAAAGACACAGTGCCAGTTAATGGCTGGCGAAGGTGACTTCAGGGATAGTGCCACAGAAAATAAACCGCCTTATCAAGGCAAGGGTGAAACGGCGAGGTAAGAGCTCACCGGTTTTTTGGTAACAAAAAACGCACGGCAAACCCCACTGGGAGCAAGGTTAAATAGAGAAGACAAAGTGGAAACACAAAAAACGGTCTTTAGTTAGTCTTCTGGGTTAACCGCTTGAGCTTAAATGTGAATTTAAGCCTAGAGAAATGACATCTTCAATGACAGAACCCGGCTTACAGATTATCTGGCAAATCTTCTTAAAAGTGTTCTACTTTTGTACTTTTAGTCATAATACAAACTTATTGACTAATCCTTAAAAACCCATACTATCCCAAATAATCCCATTATGGAGAGTATATATAAAAATTTAATTTATAGAGGTTTTTTAAATAAAAAATGTTTTTATCAAGTTTCGAAAACAAAATAGACAAGAAAGGACGTGTTTCAGTGCCTGCAACTTTTAGATCACATCTAAATTCTATGGGATACAATGGATTCATTAGCTACCCTTCTTTTAATCATGCTGCATTAGAAGCTTGCTCACAAGACAGAATTGAAAAACTATCAAACACTATAGACTCATTAAATCCCTTTGAAGAAAAAAGGGATTTTTTTGCTACCTCAATATTATCTGAAAGTGAAAATTTACAATTTGATACTGAAGGCAGAATTTCATTATCTGAAAAGCTACTCCATCATGCAAAAATTAAAAATAATGTTTTATTTGTTGGTTTAGGAAAAACATTCCAAATTTGGGAGCCAAATAATTTTGAAAAATTTAAAATAGTTGCAAGAAAAAAGGCTTTTCAAAACAGATCTAATTTAAAATGGGAAAACAAACAGAAGGGAGAACTGCAATGAGTATAAATATTGGTGGTGGAGAGCTAAAAGAATTAAAACCTAGAATTTTAGTATTAGGAGTAGGTGGTGCTGGAGGGAATGCAATAAATGCAATGATTGACTCTGGTATGAAGGGTGTTGAATTTGTTGCAGTTAATACAGACGCACAAGATTTAAAAATGAGTAAGGCAGACGCAAAAATTCAAATTGGAATGAATTTAACTAAAGGTTTAGGTGCAGGCGCTAAACATGATATTGGCCAGGCTGCAGCTGATGAGTCACTAAATGAAATAACAAGCTACATGCAAGGTGCTAATATGGTTTTTATTACTTCAGGAATGGGAGGAGGAACAGGCACTGGAGCCTCACATGTAATTGCTAAAGCTGCAAGAGAACTTAATATTTTAACTGTCGGTGTCACAACACTTCCCTTTTCTTATGAAGGTCCAAAAAGAATGAGAAGAGCAATGCAAGGCTTGGAAGAATTTAAAAAACATTTGGACACAGTCATAGTAGTACCAAATCAAAATCTTTTCAAAATTGCTAGTGAAACTACAACTTTTAAAAATGCTTTCATCTTGTCAAACAATGTACTTAAACACGGAGTTCAAAGTGTGACAGATCTTATGGTAAGGCCTGGGATGATAAACCTTGATTTTGCGGATGTGGAAACTGTGATGAGTTCAATGGGTAAAGCTATGATGGGCACTGGTGAAGCTGAAGGAGAAAACAGAGGTAAAGTGGCCACTGAAATGGCATTAAACAATCCTCTTATTGATGAATATTCTTTAAAAGGAGCAAAGGGATTATTAGTAAATATAACTGGAGGAGATGATCTAACTTTATTTGAGGTAGAAGAATCTGTTAACAGAATTAGAGCTGAAGTAGATCCTGAAGCAGAATTAATTTTTGGAGCAATTGAAGACACAGAACTTAATGGAAAAATTAGAGTTTCAATTGTTGCGACTGCATTAGACGGTCACATAACAGAAAACAAAACAGTTCTAAATATGGTCTCAAGAATTCAGAATAGAAACACTGGATATTCAGAAAATTTATTTTCTCATAATCCTAGAATTGATAATAGTACATTAGGGGCAATTGATGGAGCAACAGCGTTAAAACTTGATGAAAGTTTTGAAATTAAAGATGAGGCTCAAAACGATGTAATTAATGATGCTTCAACTAGCTTAAATGAGGAGGCACCAAACAATGTTAGCACTGAAAATAATTTTAATGATCTTCCGACAGGAGTATCAATTGAAAGCGCCTCTTATATCGAGAACTCAAGTATAGAGAACAATGAAGAAATTACAGAGCAGGCGGATAGTATAAATAATGAGGAAGAATATACACCGAAACTATTTTCTGAAGAAAATAACACGTCCGAAGAAATTAATAATGAAAATAACGAAGAGTCTAACCGAGATTCAGATGAATTATTTGATCAGGATCTAAATGAAGAAGAAGATTTTGAAATTCCTGCCTTCTTAAGGAAACAAAAATTTTAATGAAAAAATCATTAAGCAATGAACAATCATACATCATCACTGGAGTCCTCCCATTTTCCAGTGATGTTGAATGAGGTTCTAAAAATAACCTCTCCATTCAATGGAGGCAAATATATTGACTGTACATTTGGTGGAGGTGGATATTCTAAAGAAATTTTAAAAATTCCTAAAACTGAAATAGCAGCGATAGATAGAGATAATAATATTAAATCAATTGCAGAAGAACTAGAAAGAAAATTTCCAAAACGATTTAAATTTTATCAAATAAAATTTAGTCAGCTAGATACTATTATTGAGGACCATGTTGATGCAATAATATTTGATTTAGGTCTATCTTCTATTCAATTAGATAATCTTGAAAGAGGTTTTTCATTCAAATCAGATAAACAATTGGACATGGCAATGGGCCTTAACAATATTTCTGCTTTAGATGCTGTAAATAATCTTAGTGAACCAGATTTAAAATCGATAATTAAATTTCTTGGTGACGAAAAAGAAGCCACAAGAATTGCAAGAAACATTGTTAATTCTAGAAAGAAAAAAAGGATAACTAAAACTAATCAACTAGTTAAAATTATTGAGGAAAGTAAAAAAAAAAATTTTTCAAAAAAAATAAATCCTTGCACTAAAACATTTCAGGCTCTTAGAATTTTTGTAAATAA
>CACBVP010000038.1 GCA_902542795.1 uncultured Pelagibacteraceae bacterium | reverse complement strand
TTTTGATCTTATTAACAGGTATTTTTTTTGTGATCTGTTTATCAGATATAATTTTATCATAAAATGAGGAGTTTTCTTTCCAAGCTTGCATAGCATTTCTTTGAACAATTTTATAAGACTGTTCTCTTGTAAAACCAGCAGTAGTCAATTCTAGTAGAACTCTTTGAGAGAAAAAAATTCCATTAGTTATATCTAAGTTTTGTTTCATATTTTTTGGATAAATATTTAAATTTTTTATAACGTTACTTAATCTGTTAAGTGCAAAGTCTAAAGCTATTGTAGCATCAGGCCCAATATTTCTTTCAACAGCCGAGTGAGAAATATCTCTTTCATGCCATAGGGCAACATTTTCAAGAGCAGGTGTAACACTTGATCTTATTAGTCTTGCTAACCCTGTTAAATTTTCACTTAAAATTGGATTTTTTTTATGAGGCATTGCAGATGAGCCTTTTTGTTTTTTACCAAAAAATTCCTCAACTTCTAGAACTTCTGTTCTTTGTAAGTGTCGAATTTCAACTGCAAATCTTTCAATCGAACTTGCAATAATTCCTAAGGTTGAAAAAAATTGTGCGTGTCTATCCCTAGGTATAACCTGAGTAGAAATTGGCTCGACATTAAGCTTCAATTTTTTAGCAACATAACTTTCTACTCGTGGATCAATATTTGCAAAAGTTCCTACAGCTCCAGAAATAGCACAAGTAGATATCTCTTTTATAGAATTTTCTAGACGTTTTTTATTTCTTAAAAACTCTTGATAAAAAGTCAGCATCTTTAAGCCAAATGTTATTGGTTCGGCATGAATTCCGTGACTTCTACCTATGCACAATGTTAATTTATGTTTTAAGGCTTGTTTTTTAATTGATTGTAATAGTTGATTAATATCTTTTAATAAAATTTCTCCTGATTGCTTAAGCTGAAGATTAAAACAAGTATCTAAAACATCAGATGAAGTCATTCCTTTATGTAAATATCTTGCCTCTTTACCAGCTCTTTCAGTAATTGATGTTAAGAATGCAATAATATCGTGTTTAACTTTATTTTCTATTTGTAAAATTCTTTTTGGATTAATTTTTGCTTTGGATCTAACTTTTTTAACAACGCCTTTTGGAATTATTTTTAATTTTTCCATGGCTTCTGCCGCAGCCAGTTCAATTTCTAACCAAATCGAATATCTATTAAAATCTTCCCAAATACTTTTAATTTCTTTTCTTGAATATCTTTCGATCATTTAATTATTTTTTTCTGATTTAGTAAAAATTTCACAACCATCTTTTGTTACTCCAATTGTATGTTCAAATTGTGCTGACAAAGATTTATCTTTTGTTACCGCAGTCCATCCATCATTTAATGTTTTTGTTTCATATTTTCCATAATTAATCATTGGTTCAATTGTAAAAATCATACCTGCTTTAATTTTTTCTCCAGTACCTTTCTCACCATAATGTAAAACATTAGGCTCCTTATGAAAAGATTCACCAATTCCGTGACCACAAAAATCTTGAACTACTGAAAACCCCTCTTGCTCAACATGGCTTTGAATTGTGGAACCAATATCACCTAAATGTATGCCTTCTTTAACAATCTCAATAGCCTTCATCATTGATTCATAGGTAGCTTTTATTAATTTTTCTGCTTTTACAGAAACATTTCCAACTTTAAAAGTTCGACTGGTGTCACCGTGCCAACCATTTTTTAAAGCAGTGACGTCAACATTTACAATGTCTCCTTCTCTTAAAATTTTCTTAGATGGAATTCCGTGACAAACAACATGATTAGTTGAAGTGCAACAAGATTTAGGAAATCCTCTATAAAATAGTGGCGCAGAATAAGCACCGTTATCGTTTATATATTCATAACATAGCTTATCTATTTGATCAGTAGAAATTCCTGGTTTTATAATTTTATTTGTTTCATCTAAAGCACCAGCAGCAATAGATCCAGCTATTTTAGTTTTTTCAAAGGCTTCTTTATAATCAACATTCATTATATTTTAATCTTTATTTTCTTATTGAGTTTTATTCCTTTTGCAGAAAATTTACAATCATAGCAAATTACTTTTAAGTTGTTTTTAACAGCTTTCGTTAGAGCTTTTGCATATTCTAAATCTATATCTCTAGCTATAGAGAAAGAACTACAATCATCTCTTTGAACTAAATAAAGAATAAAAATTTTATAGTTTTTTTTACTCGCATTTATAAGTTCTTTTATATGTTTCAATCCTCTAGATGTTATAGCGTCTGGAAACTCAGCTAATTTTTTCTTTCGAGACAAAGTAACGTTTTTAACTTCAACAAAAGCTTTATTAATTTTATTTGATATTAAGAAATCAAATCTAGTATTAGTACCAAATTTTGTTTCTGGTTTAATTTTTGTGTAATTTTTTAGATCTTTAATTAAATTATTTTTTAGAGCATGATGAACAATTTTATTTGATGAATGTGTATTAATTCCCACTTTTGATTTTAAATCTTCGATAATTTCTAGTGTATATTTGAGTTTTCGATTAGGGTTGCTAGACTTACTCACCCATACTTTATTTCCTTTTTTTAAAAGACCATACATTGATCCTGTGTTAGGACAATGCGCCGTAATTACCTGATTATTAATTTTTATATCAACAAAAAAACGCTTGTATCTTTTTATAAATAGTCCTGGTATTAATTTATTTTCAAAGTTCATATATATTTATTATCTTTATGAGAAAAAAAGTAAATGCTGCAATATTGATAATTGGCAATGAGATACTTTCTGGCAGGACACAAGATAAAAACATTGCTTTTATCTCTCACTGGCTTAACACAAAATGTGGAATTTCAGTAAAAGAAGTAAGAATAATCCCAGATATTGAAAAAAGTATAGCAGAAAATGTTCTTCTGCTTTCAAAAAAATTTAATTATCTTTTCACAACAGGCGGAATAGGCCCTACACACGATGATATTACCGCTCAATCAATTTCAAAAGCATTCAAGGTTAAATATGAATATCATCAAGAGGCATATAAAATTTTAGAAAAATATTATGGTAAGAAAAAATTTAATGATGGAAGAAAAAAAATGGCAATGATGCCTAAAGGTGCAAAACTTATTTACAATCCATCAAGTGCAGCACCTGGTTTTATAACTAAAAATGTTTTTTCATTACCCGGTGTTCCGTCTATATTGAATTCAATGATTGAAAATTGTAAGAAATATTTAATTAAAGGCTTAAGAGTTTATAGTAAGACTGTAAATCTTTATACAGTTGAAAGTAATATTGCCAGACAACTAGGACAAATTCAAAAAGCACATCAAAAAACAGTCGACATAGGTAG
>CACBVP010000037.1 GCA_902542795.1 uncultured Pelagibacteraceae bacterium | reverse complement strand
GTAATTTTAACTGATACAGGTTCTGCTAAAAAAGAAGTAAATAAAATTATTAGTAACTTAAATCTTAAAAATGTTAATTGGATTGCTTCACATCCTATAGCAGGAACTGAGTACAGTGGACCCGAGGCTGGTTTTACAAGTTTATTTAATAATAGATGGTGTATTTTATCGACAGATAAAAATGCTAATAAAGATAAAATTGATGAACTAGAAAAGTTTTGGTCTAGTCTTGGAAGTAAAGTAAAACTCATGTCATTTGAAGATCATGATTATATTTTATCACTCACAAGTCATTTACCACATGCAGTAGCTTATAGTATTGTCAAAACCGCGATTAATAATGAAGACAAATTCAAGGATGATGTTATTCAGTACAGCGCTGGTGGATTAAGAGATTTTACAAGAATAGCAGCATCTGACCCTTTAATGTGGAAAGATATTTTTATAGATAACAGCGATAACATTTTAAAAGTATTAGATAATTACTCTAAAAATCTTGAGGAAATTAAAAACGCTATTAAAAATAAGGACAGTAAAAAACTTCTAGAAATATTCTCATCGACTAAAAAAGTGAGAAAAGAGATTATCGAAGCCGGACAAGATACTGATAAACCTGGATTTGGTAGGAATTAATTTATGAAAGAATATAGTATCGCATCAATACCGGGCGACGGAATAGGAAAAGAAGTAGTTCCTGAAGGCTTAAAAGTTTTAAAAGATGCTGCAGAAAAGCATCAATTTAAAATAAATTTTACAGAATATGATTTTGCCTCTTGTGATTATTACGAAAAACACGGGAAAATGCTCCCAGATGACTGGAAAGAAAAATTAGTAAAACATGATGCTATATTTTTTGGAGCAGTTGGTATGCCAGACCAAGTCCCTGACCATATTTCTCTATGGGGTTCGCTACTTCAGTTTAGAAGAGAGTTTGATCAATATATCAATCTTAGACCTGTAAAATTATTTCCTGGTATTAACCCACCTTTAGCTAACAAAAAACCAGGTGATATCGATATGTTGATTGTCAGAGAAAATACGGAGGGAGAGTATTCATCAGTTGGTGGAAGAATGTTTAAAAATACAGAAAGAGAAATAGCCGTCCAAGAAACAATAATGTCTGCACACGGAATAGACAGAGTTCAAAAATTTGCTTTTGAACTAGCTAAACAAAGAAAAAGAAAAAAATTAACCAATGCGACAAAATCAAATGGAATTTCAATTACAATGCCATTTTGGGATGAGCGTTTTAATCAGATGAAGAAAAATTATCCAGACATTGAAACAGATCAGTTTCATATAGATATTTTAGTAGCTAGATTTGTACTTAATCCCGAATGGTTTGATGTAGTAGTTGCATCTAATTTATTTGGAGACATCCTTTCTGATTTAGGACCTGCTTGTACTGGAACTATTGGAATTGCTCCATCTGGGAATATTAATCCAGAAAATAAATTTCCATCTCTATTTGAGCCAGTGCATGGTTCAGCCCCTGATATTGCTGGTAAAGGAATTGCAAACCCTGTAGGTCAAATTTGGTCCGGCGCAATGATGTTAGATTATTTAGGAGAAAAACAAGCCTCCAATTCAATCGTTCAAGCTATTGAAAAATCTTTAAGTGAAAAAAGTAACAGAACTAAAGATTTAGGCGGGAACGCTGATACTATTAAATGCTCAAATTCAATTCTATCTAATCTCTAATTTTTTTATCTCAGTATAAATTTTATCCTCTATTTCTTTAAGAAATTCATCGCTTTTTTTGCCAGGCATGATTGGCTCTAAAAATGAAATATGTATATCACCCGTAAATTTCATAAAACTATTTTTGGGCCAAACCTTTCCAGTATTTAAAGCTACAGGAACGCAAGGTAGATTTAGAGCTTTATAAATTCTACCAGCCCCTTTCTTAAATGGTGGTCGTTCATCAAGTTTAACTCTAGTCCCTTGAGGGAATATAAGAAGAGGTCTTTTACTTTTATCTATTGTTTCTTTAATCTTATCAAAAAAATTTAAATTTTCTTTTGTAGTTGTTTGCCTAACAATTGCGATCGATCCTATTTTTCTTAAATACCAACCAAATAATGGAATATTTAAAAGTTCTTTTTTCAAAATAAAGATAGGGCCATCCAAAGGTATCTGCAGAGCAAATGTTTCAAACATAGATTGATGGGCTGAAGCAATAAAAAAATTATCTACTTTTTTTAGATTTTCAACACCGTGAAATATTACTTTCGTATTAAGAATAATTTTTAATAGAAAAACTATGTACTTAGCCGACACTCTTCCAAAAAATATCGTGAATTTACTAGGTAGGACTAATGTTGGTATAGCTAGGATAAAAATTGTTATGAGCCCAGTAAATAAAAAAAAATTAAAGATTAAAGATTTTAAAAATTGCATTAAGAACTAATCAATTTTAGTAAATTTTGTTTCTTTCTAATATATCTTAATTTATTTTTATTGACTAAAATTTCAGCAATTAATGGTCTAGTATTATAGTTTGAGGATAATGATGAACCATAGGCCCCAACATTAGTAATAGCTATAAAGTCGTTTTCATTTATTTTCTGATAATTTTTATATATTCCAAATTTGCAAGTACTTTCACAAATAGGTCCTACGAACTCTATTTTACCTTTTGACTTTGCTGAATTTTTAGAAACAGGAATAATTTGGTGAAATGCATCATATAAAGCAGGACGCATAAAATCATTCATACCGGCGTCTAATATAATAAAGTTTTTATTAGCTCCTTTTTTTATGAATTGTATCTTACTTATTAAAAGACCAGTATTTCCTATTATTGATCTACCTGGTTCAAAAATTATTTTACAATTTAATTTTTTTGAAAAATTTTCTACAAGTTTAGAATATTTATTTAGATTAATTGGCCTTTCTTTATTTGTATAATTTATGCCAAATCCACCCCCTAAATCCACATAATTTAAATTAAGTCTTAAATCTTTAATTAGTTTACTTATTACACTTAGAGTTTTTCTGAAGGGAGCGTCATTTAGGATCTGGCTTCCAATGTGAACACTAAGAGCATCCAGCTTGATATTTTTTAGAGAATTAATTGTTTTAAGAAAAATCTTAAAACTCTTAATTGATAATCCAAATTTATTTTCAGCTTTACCAGTTGATATATTTTTGTGTGTTTTTGCATCAACATTAGGATTTAATCTAAATCCTATTGAAACTTTTTTTCTTAATTTTTTTGCTAAGTTATTTACTAATTTGGCCTCACTTTCTGACTCACAGTTGATTAATAAAATATTTTTATTAATAGCTATTTTCAATTCTTCTTCAGTTTTTCCTACACCAGAGAAAACAATTTTTTTTGCTTCTATACCTGCTTTTAGAGCTTTCAATAATTCACCACCTGATACAACATCAGCTCCAGCACC
>CACBVP010000036.1 GCA_902542795.1 uncultured Pelagibacteraceae bacterium | reverse complement strand
TGTAGGTTTAATTAAAAAACTATCGAAGCCATTAAGTCATAACTTTATAAATACTGAAAGCACTTTATTAGTTATAGGAAAAACATTTGGTCATCTAGAACAAAGTGTTTTTTTAAAAGAAATTTACTCTATTAATAAAGGTATGCCTCCAGAAGTAAATTTAAGAAATGAAAAAAATAATGGTGAATGTTTACTTAAATTAATTAATAAGAATTTTGTCTTGTCTTCTCATGATGTTTCAGCAGGTGGTTTGATTATAGCTCTTGCTGAAATGTCTTTGGGTTCAAATATTGGCGTTAAAATCAATAAACCTAAAAGACTGACTAATTCGATAAATTATTTTTTTGGTGAAGATCAAGCTCGTTATATAATTGAAGTTAATAATACGGACTTATCAAAAATTGATAAAATTTTAAAAGACAATAATGTTTTTTACGAAAATATAGGTATTACCCAATCTGACTTTTTTGAAATTGAAGATGAATTGAAAATTAATGTTAAAGATTTGTTTAAAATTAACAATGAATGGTATAATAATTACTAATGCCTTTACCTATTGAAGAGATAAAAAGACTTATTAAAGAAGATTTACCTGATGCTTCAATTGAAATTAAAGATTTAATGGGTGATAACAATCATTATTCTGCAGTAATTAAATCATCAAAATTTAATAATTTGAATAGAATTGAACAACACAAACTTGTTTATAAATCTTTAAAAGGTAAAATGGGTAATGAATTACATGCACTATCAATAACTACAGAGGGAAAATAATGGAAATACAAGAAAAAATAAAAAATTTAATTGATGATAATCAAGTTTGTTTATTCATGAAAGGCACACCTGATGCACCTCAGTGTGGCTTCTCAATGGCAGTATCAAATGTACTTAAACATTTAAATGTAGATTTTAAAGGAATTAATGTTTTAGAAGATGATAATTTAAGACAAGGAATAAAAAGTTTTAGTGATTGGCCAACAATACCTCAGCTTTATATTAAACAAGAATTTATAGGGGGCTGTGATATAGTTAAAGAAATGTTTGAAAAAGGTGAATTAAAAAAACTTCTTGAAGAAAAAAAAATAATTTAATTATCTAGAATAGTATTCAATTACTAAATTCGGCTCCATAATTACTGGAAAAGGAACTTCTGCAAATTTTGGAACTCGTACAAGTTTAGCGGTTTTGTTTTTATCATCTAACTGAATATACTCTGGAACGTCTCGTTCTTTACTTTGAAGTGACCCATCAATTACTGTTAACTTTTTAGATTTTTCTCTGACCTCGATCAAATCAGCGCTATTAACTAAGTAGCTAGCGATATTAACTCTTTTTTTATTAACTTTAATATGACCATGATTAATCATTTGTCTCGCAGCAAAAACAGTTGGTGCAAATTTAGCTCTGTAAATTACCGTATCTAATCTACTCTCTAATAAAGCAATTAAATTTTCCGTAGTGTCTCCTCTTTTTGATAAAGCTTTTCTATAAATATTTCTAAATTGTCTCTCGTTTATATTCCCGTAATAAGCTTTTAATTTTTGTTTTGCTTGTAGTTGAATACCGTAATCAGTTGGTTTGCCTTTTTTATTTTGTCCATGTTGACCTGGAGGATAAGCCCTAGAATTAAAAGGACTTTTTGGCCTTCCCCAAATATTGGCTTTAAGTCTTCTGTCTACTTTGTGTTTTGATTTCAGTCTTTTTGTCATATTCAATAAATGAGTGTTTATAAGCTTTAAGGAGTATTTGTCAATTATGGTTTATTCTTATTTTCTACCCAGAGAGCTTATAATACTGGCTAAAATCCTCAATTCTTTATCGTTAGGTTCTAATTTATAAATTAAATTATTTATATTTAATAACATAGAATGTTTTTTTTTCCTTTGGTGTAAAAAAATCTTTTTTTTCTAAAAGAAAAACTAAGTGTCTAACAATATTCACTATTTTGGCTTTAGAAGAGATTTTTAAATTTAAATTATTATTGTTAATTTTTTTTTTGTTTATTAATTTAAAAATTTCATAGCAAATAACAGTTAACGAATGAGATAAATTCATTGATTTAAATTTAGATGTGGTGGGTATCTGCATTATATAGTTAGCAAATGATAAATCTTGATTTGATAACCCTGAAGCTTCAGGACCAAACATAAGCCCGATATTAAGATTTTGTCTTTTTTTAATTATATTTTGAAAATTTTGAAGAGATATATGTCTTTTATTAATATCTCTTCGTCTGGCACTTAACGCAATAACTAAATTAAAAGGTTTGATAGCTTTTTCCACATTGTCAAATACTTTTGCTTTATTAATTATATCATATGCACCAACAGAAGTTGCTTTAGTTTTGTGATTTGGGAAATTAATTTTTGGACTAACAACATGAAGTTTCGAAAATCCGAAGTTCTTCATTGATCTTGCGCATGCGCCTATATTTTCACCCAATTGAGTTTTTACAAGAATAAATCCAAATTTATTTTTCATTTAGATTTGCAGGCGCTTTTTCTTTGTAAAGTTTATAATCTAAACTATCTATTAAAGCTTTAAATGAAGCTTCTATAATATTTGGTGAGACTCCTATAGTAAACCAGCTCCTTCCTGTTTTATCTGTACTTTCAATTAAAACTCTTGTAGTTGCTTCGGTCCCTGTATTTAGTATTCTCACTTTATAATCCAACAACTTAAGATCTGAAAAATAGTTATAATATTTTTCTACTTTTTTAAAATTTGATCTAATTGCATTATCTAAAGCATTGACTGGGCCATTTCCTTCACCATCGCATTCTATTTTTTTTCCATCAATTAAGAAAACAACATTTGCTTTTGTAGAAATATTATCAGATTTTGAAACATTTACATTGTAACTTTCAACTTTAAGATATTCAGGAACTTTGCCGAGCAATCTATTAGCTAATAGTTCAAAAGATGCGTCGGCTCCATCATATGAATAACCGCTGAACTCTCTTTCTTTAACTTCATCTAATATTTTTTGAACTTTTTCATCTTTTGAGTCGATTTTGACTCCATAGGCTTCTAACCTAGATAAGATATTAGAACGTCCAGCTTGATTTGAAACTATTATATTTCTGTGATTGCCGATTAGTTTAGGATCAATATGTTCGTAGGTTTTTGGGTCTTTTTTTACTGCAGAAACATGTAGGCCTCCTTTATGAGAAAAGGCAGACGCTCCCACATAAGGTAAACTTTTATTTGGTTTTCTATTCAATATTTCATCTAATAATCTTGAACAGTCTGTTAAAGAATTAAGTTTTTCTTTTTTAATATTAAGTTCAAATTTTTCGCTGAAAGACTTTTTTAAAGATAGTGTTGGTATAATAGACATTAAATTTGCATTCCCACATCTTTCACCCAGGCCGTTAATGGTTCCTTGTACTTGTCTAACTCCAGCTTGAATTGCAGTTAGAGAATTAGCTACAGCGTTTTCAGTATCATTATGAGCGTGAATACCTAAA
>CACBVP010000035.1 GCA_902542795.1 uncultured Pelagibacteraceae bacterium | reverse complement strand
ACTTGCTGTAAAATCTGTAAGTGTGGCTACCCCATCCTCAAGTGATAACCCTCTTGCAAATGAAACATCAAAATCATTAGTGTCAAAAGAAAGTTTTTTTTTAATTTTTCTATTTTCGTATAATTCTTGTGCTTGTTCAAAAATAATTTTATTTTTTGTTCCGCTTAAAGCTAAATTTCCATTTTCATCAAATTTTTTATTAGAATTACTTCTAACCCAAGCATCAATAAGACAATTACCTGGTCCAAGATCTCTACTAAAAAGTTCACTTAGATTATTCTCTTCTTTTACAATCGTTATATTAGAAATTCCTCCTATATTTAAAAAACAAACTGGGAGTTCAATGCTATTTTTTAAGGCTATTAAATGATGAAACACGGGTGTTAATGGAGCGCCCTGTCCCCCATTCAAAATATCATTGCTCCTAAAATCATATACAATTTTTTTTTTCGTTAATTGACTTAGCAACGTTCCGTTACCTATTTGTTTTGAAATTTTTTCTTTAAAATTATGATAAATAGTTTGACCGTGAAATCCAACTATAGTCTCATCATCAATTTTTAAATTTTTAATTATTTCGGCATGAAAAATTGTTATTTTTCTCTCTAAATCATTTAATTCATCATCAAATTCTATTAGGTGAGAAAATTTATGAATTTTTTCTTTTAGACTGTGAATATCTCTATAAATATTAGAATCATATTCAAAATATTTGTCTGTAAGAACTTTATATTCATCAATTCCATTAGTTTTAATTATAGATGCATCAACTCCATCTCCTGAAGTACCGCTCATTAAACCCAAAGACGTCCAATTTTTCTTCATATTTTTATTTATTTATAACAATATTTGTATAATAGTTATCAAAGTAACATATCACTATGAAAAATAATTTTTTACAGGAAATGCAAAAAAGAGGGTATCTCAACCAATGTACTAATTTGGATGGATTGAGTAAATTTTGCAATAAAAATCCTATATCTGGATATATAGGTTTTGATTGTACTGCTAGCAGCCTTCATGTTGGAAGTTTATTGCAAATAATGATTTTAAAATTAATGCAGAAACATGGTCATAGACCCATAGTTTTGTTAGGAGGTGGAACAACTTTGATCGGTGATCCATCGGGAAAAGATACGACTAGAAAAATGCTAAGTAATGAGGAGATAAAAAAAAATATCGATAGTATAAAAAAGGTATTTAACAAAATTTTAGATACAACTAATAAAAACACCTCACCTATATTTGTAAATAATGCTGAATGGTTAACGAAGTTAAAATATATTGATTTTCTTAGAGATGTGGGAAGTCATTTTACAATCAATAAGATGTTAACTTTCGATAGTGTTAAATTAAGATTAGATAGAGAACAATCACTAAGTTATATGGAATTTAATTATATGATTTTACAAGCATATGATTTTTATGAATTGTTTAAAAACAATGAATGTATCTTACAAATAGGAGGATCAGATCAATGGGGTAATATTGTGAATGGAGTGGATCTAATAAGAAGAAAATTAAAAAAGGAGTCTTTTGGCATCACCTCTCCGCTAATTACTCTGGCATCAGGTGCAAAAATGGGAAAAACTGAAAAAGGTGCTATCTGGTTAAATGAGGAAGAATTGTCTTCATATGATTATTGGCAATTTTGGAGAAATACTGATGATCGTGATGTAAAAAGATTCATAAAATTTTTTACAGAAATTGAAATTGATGAGACAGAAAACATATTTAAAAAAGAAAAAAATATAAATAACTTAAAAATTTTATTAGCTAACGAAGCAACAAAAATTCTTCATGGTGAAGAATTAGCAAAAAAAGCTGCACAAACAGCTAAAGACACTTTTGAGGGAGGCAGATTAGCATCAGGTTTACCTGAAATAAATTTAAAAAAAGAAGAAATTAATAAAGGAGTAAATATTTTAGATTTAATCGCAAATAATAAAATCTTACCATCAAAGAGTGAGGCTAGAAGAGTAATTTTGAATAAAGGTTTTAAGCTAAATGATAAAATAATCGATGATGAAAAAAAAATACTTAAATTAAAAGATTTTGAAAAAGATATTTTGAAACTCTCTTATGGGAAAAAGAAGCACTACTTAATTAAAATTATTTAGAGGCTTTATTTTTATCAACAATTTTTTGTATAAATCTGGGTGTTAATGTTCTTATTGGATTTATAGTTAATTTTATATTTCCTTTTGGCCCTTTCATTTTAAAACTAATTCCAAATAATCCTTCTCCTACTTCTTTAGGAATCACAATATTTCCAATTACAGGAATTTTTGAAATTATCTTATTTAAAGTTTTAGCAGGAACTAAAGTTCCTTTTAAACTAGTTAATCCTGAGTTATCTTGATAGCCTTCAATTAAAACTGACATGCTAGGTCCTAAAGCAAGAATTTCATTTAATTTTAAAAAGTCATTTTCTTTTTCCATTTCTATGGATAAAAGATCGAACGACAGTCCCTCTCCCTCTGCTAAATCAACAAGTCCACCTAAATCTGCAAGTGATAATAATTTAATTACACCAGGGGCATTAACAACTTTAAAATTTTCAATTTTGAGTTTTGAATTTGATTTCGGACCATCAATTAAGGATGTGTAAAGTAACTTACCTCCGCTTAGTCCTTTAAAAAAACCATATTCAGTTAATAATGGTCGTGTAAGATCAGAATAAATCTCTAAAAATCTCTTTTCAGAGTCATTATCTTTTTTTAAAGAAATGTCTAAAAAATTATTTCCACCAAAATCACCTTTGGATGAAATTTTAGTAAATTTACCTTTTTTTATTTCTCCAATTAATCTGAAATTTTCAAGTTTTTCTGAAAGTGGGGCCTTAATATTAATTAAATCAATTTCAATATTAGTGTTTACTTTTTTAAAATTATTGACTTTACCTTTTGGATTTAAAAGTTTAGGTAAATTAGTAGCATCAAAACTACTGCCTTTTATCATAATTTTTTTATCCCATTGAATAGAAAAATTATTATTTTTTGTGCTGACATCTACTGTCTTTAAAGAATCAAAATTATTATCTTTAAACTTTAAATTACTTATATTTATTAAATTATTCTTTTCCTTAAAATTAAGTTTTTTAATATTAGAAATATTCTTACTCTTCTCGAACTCTAATAATACTTTTGCAATTTCATTTTTAGGTTTTTTATAATTAATAAAATCAAGATTAAAACTGTTTTTATAGTCAAAATTTGCATTTATTGTTCTTATATCGCTTTTAAAAACAGTTTCTAAATCAAATTGTAAAAAATCTAAATTATCAAAAGAATATTTTCCATTAACACCTAGATTAAAATTTTTTTTACTTACATCTAAATCAACTTGAGCATCTGAAAGAAAAATTTCTTTAATTTCTTCAATATTAAAATTATTTTTATAAGCGTGAAATAATTCAATTTTACTTTTTTTTAATTTGCCAAAAAGTTTATAATTATAATTCATTACTTTGTAAGTCTTATCAAAATTTACTAAAATATTGTTGCTGAA
>CACBVP010000034.1 GCA_902542795.1 uncultured Pelagibacteraceae bacterium | reverse complement strand
GCTTGTAGAATTATTGATTATTGCCGCTTTTAAAACGTTCTAAAATACCCAATTTTGCTCAATTCTAGCCTTCTAGTATTTGAAATATTAACGATTATTATGTAAATCTTGAATTTTCTTAACCTTTGCTAACTTATTTCTTAATTTTTTATGCTTAAATAAGTGTTATTTTCCAATGTTTATTTACATTTTATATTTTATATATAAATACTACTTACCTATTTTTTAATTTATTACTTTAATTATTTTACGTAAGTTACTGTATTTATTGAAAATATTTAAGACTTAAATATACTACTACTGGAATAGTGAAAAATGACATTACAGTAGAGGTAACGATAACACTTGCTATGCTATCAACCACCTTTCTTTCTGAATACATTGAACCCACTAAATAAGTTAAAATTGCACTTGGCATGCATGATTGAATTAAAAGAACACCAGCAGCAAACCCGTTTAAATTTAAAAATTTAATTAATCCAAATCCTATTACAGGTCCAATAATTACTCTAACCGCTCCTAGAACTGATGCATGTGTCCAGGACACTACTTTTAATCTTGATAAAGCAATACCTAATGACATTAAAACTAAAAATATAGTAGCGTATGTAAGTAAAAACGTAGTATTCTCTAAATAGCCTGGAACATCCCATTCAAAATATAAAAATATAACTGAAATAATTATTCCATAAATTGGCATATTCTTAATTAATATTTTAAATGAAAAGCTTTTTTTGGCCAATAAAACTCCAACTGTAAAGTGAAGAAGAATAATTACTGATGCAATTGCCGATGCGACCCCTAACCCTGCCGTTCCGTAAGCAAATAAACAAATAGGAATACCCATATTTCCAGTGTTAGGTAAAATTAATGGTGGTAATTCACTTATAAAATCTTTTTTAAGTAATAAAAGAAATATAATACCTACAAAAGAAAATCCTCCGATTATAATTAGTGCATAAATGAAGTATTCAGTAAAAACACTTAAAGTTACTCCAGTAGTTGTTATTGTGTAGAAAATCATTGCAGGTGTACCTACGTTTCCTGCAAAAGTAGTTATAAAATCAGTGCTAATTTCTGGATTTTTTTTTCCTAGATAATATCCAATACCAATAACAAAGAAAACAGGGGTAATTACATCTATGAGTTTTAGGTAGAGCTCCATTAAGCTCTTACATCAGATTTTCTGGGTTTTCTCAACTTTTTAGTGTTGTAGTTAATAGCAAGTTCAAATTCCATTAACCTTTTGTGGATAGATCTTAATTCAGTAATTCTGGTCCAATTATATAAAAATACAGAAAAAGCGTCTTTAACTTCGCCAAAAGCATTAACTACTTGCATCATTACACCTAGTGTAAAAGCAGCAGTAAATAATCCTGGAGCCATAATTAAAAATGGCACTATTACAAATAATTGCCTGTACCAAATAGCCCATAAATCAAAATAACCATAATGAAGAAAAAGCTTATGATAGTTGAATTTTATACCTGTAAATAACTGTAATATTGTTGGGGCTTGAACATAGTTTTTTCTATCATCTTCACCATAAACTAACTCCTTTCTAAAAGCGGCCTCTACTTTTTGATTGTTGTATTCAAGTCCCGGAAGTTTAATACCAACTAACCAACTTATTAAAATGCCACCTAAACTTAATGTAAGCGCCACCCAAACTAAAGATCCCGAAACATCATTTAAAAAAGGTACGGTTACATTTGAAGACAAAACCCATAAGATTGGAATAAATGCGATCAAAGTCATTATAGCTTTAACAACTTGCAAGCCAATTGATTCAACAATTTTAGCAAAATTCATACAGTCTTCTTGAATACGTTGAGAAGAACCCTCTACTTTCGCTTCTGTGGCACGCCAATAAGGCATATAGGAAAATGTCATAGCTTCACGCCATCTAAATGCCCAAAGTCTGGTAAACCAGTTTGTGAAAGCAAAGATAGTTACATATGGTAAGGCAATATATAAAAATCTTTCAATGGAACTCCAAAATTCAGAGATATCTCTATCTTCTGCTGTTTGGAGAATATCGTAAAAATCTTTGTACCAACTGTTAAATAATACGTCTAAATAAGTTTGTAAAACAAGCAGGGAAATTATAAAAAAACCCCCGCCGTAAGACCATAAATACCATTTTTTATCTTTAAAAAAACTACGCCACATATCTAGTTCTTAAGAAAGTTATCAGCGTATGATTTAATTACAAATTCTTTTTTTTTAGGTTCAATGACAGTATATAAAATATTGTTATTTTCTGCGTATTCTATTGCTTTTTCTTTTGATGGAAATTTTAATATTACTTCTTTTAAAGTATCTGTTGAAGTTTCCCAGCCCATTAATGGATTAATTGCTGGATCTTTAGTCTCAAACTCTAAAACCCATTTTTTGAGTTTTCCCCTGCCAGATTGCATTGCAGTTTTTGTTGGTATGTAAATTTTAGCTTTTTTCATTTTAAATGGTCGGGGCGGCAGGATTTGAACCTGCGACCCTCTGGTCCCAAACCAGATGCGCTACCAGGCTGCGCTACGCCCCGATTGGATGTTTTATAGGTTAATTATGCCTATTTGGCAATTGAAAGATAATCTCTATAGAAGTAAAAAGCTTTTATGATCCAATATATTACAAAGCCATTTAGAGAGTTTTTCAAATTGGAAGCCTCATCAGGAATTATGCTTCTTTTAGCTGCAGTACTAGCTTTAATCATAAGCAACGGATCTTACAGCGATGAATATTTTTCAATATTAAAAAAATATATAACTTTAGGTACTGAGAGCTTTGGTCTGAAATTAAGTGTCTTGCATTGGATCAATGATGTCTTGATGGCAATTTTCTTCTTTTTTGTATCACTAGAAATTAAAAGAGAGTTTTTGCAGGGTGAATTATCAAATCCAAAACAGGCTTTGCTTCCTATAATAGGAGCAGTTGGAGGAATGGCAATCCCTGCCCTTTTCTATATTATTGTTAATTATTCAGACAGCACTACTCTTAACGGGTGGGCAATACCTTCTGCCACTGATATCGCTTTTTCGCTAGGTGTCCTTTCTCTACTTGGAAAAAGAGTTCCAATTTCTCTTAAAGTTTTTTTAACTGCTTTGGCAATTATTGATGATCTAGGTGCGATAGTTATTATTGCATTTTTCTATTCAGGCAATATTCAAATAATTTATTTACTTTTAATGTTAGCTGCGATCATAATTTTAATTCTGCTAAACAGATTTAAAGTAAATATTTTTTTACCATACTTAATCGTCGGCATATTCTTATGGGATTTTACACATCAGTCTGGTGTACATGCTACAATAGCAGGAGTATTATTAGCGTTAACTATACCTCACAATACTAAGGTAAATAAAAATTCTCTTTTATTAAAACTTGAACACGGATTAGCGCCTTATGTGGCTTTTGGTATTATGCCAATTTTTGCATTTGCAAATGCTGGTGTTTCTCTAGAAGGTTTAACATTTGCGACTTTATTAAATCCTGTACCACTTGGTATTGTTTTAGGACTTTTCTTTGGAAAGCAAATTGGTGTATTTGTTTTATCTTATTTATCAGTAAAATTAAAAATAGCTGACAAACCTTCAGGTTCAACATGGCCAGCGTTTTATGCAGTTTCAATTTTAACTGGGATTGGGTTTACAATGAGTTTATTTGTTGGAAACTTAGCTTTTGCTAATAACATGGAATATATGGATGGAGTTAAAATTGGAGTCTTAGCTGGCTCACTGCTTTCAACACTTTTTGGTTATTTTCTGCTATTATTATT
>CACBVP010000033.1 GCA_902542795.1 uncultured Pelagibacteraceae bacterium | reverse complement strand
ACATCCACCGTATGTATTGTTTGCTTTATCAGCAGCTTCCATACGTGACATAACTAAGTTCATCTCTTCTGCAAGACGATCCATAGCTTGTTGTGGAGTAAACGCACCTGAGTTTACGTCTCCAATTTGTTGCCACCAGATTTGTGCAAGTTTCGGATAATCCGGAACGTTTACACCTGTTGGTGACCACAATACTCTGTTTTTAGATCTGTAGAATTCTACAAGTCCACCAAGTTTTGGAGCTCTTTGAGTAAAGTGTTTGTGGTTAATTGTACTATCTCTAATGATAGTTAAACCAACATCACTTTTCTTAAGATCAACAGTTTTAGATACTACGAACTGAGCGTATAACCATGCAGCTTTTCTTCTGTCAACTGGAGTAGACTTGAATAAAGTCCATGATCCAGCATCTTGATAACCAAGCTTCATACCTTCATCCCAGTAAGGACCTTTTGGTGATGGTCCCATTCTCCATAAAGGATTACCGCTATCATCAACTGTTTTGTTTCCAGAACTCTTTGGAGCAACCATTGATGCCGTGAACGCTGTATACCAGAAAATTTGCTGAGCAACGTTTCCTGATGATAAAGCTGGCAGAGACTGATAGAAGTCCATCGCTGCAGCACCTGGAGGTGCATAAGCTCTTAACCACTCGTCCCATTTTCTGATTGCATATACGGCAGCAGGACCATTAGCAGCCCCACCTCTTGCTACGTCAGCACCAACTGGGTTACAAGAACCTTTTTCCATTCTTATTCCCCACTCGTCTACTGGTACACCATTAGGTTTACCAACTGAACCTGCACCAGCCATTGATAACCACGCGTCAGTCATTCTCCATCCTAAGTCTGGAGCTCTTTTACCGTAGTCCATGTGACCGTATACTCTAACACCGTCTATATTCTTCACATCATTTGTAAAGTATGCAGCGATATCTTCGTAAGCAGACCAGTTAACTGGTACGCCTAGATCGTATCCGTATTTAGCTTTGAAACCTTTTTTAATTTCAGGTCTGTCGAACCAATCTTTTCTAAACCAGTAAAGGTTAGCAAATTGTTGGTCAGGTAATTGATATAAATCACCATCTGGACCTGTCGTGAATGAAATTCCGATGAAATCTTTAAGATCTAAAGTTGGTAAAGTTACATCTTTACCTTCACCTTTCATCCAGTCAGTTAAGTTTACTGCTAACTGAAGTCTTGAGTGAGTTCCAATCAAATCAGAGTCATTGATGTACGCATCATACAAGTTTCTTCCAGTTTGCATTTGAGTTTGTACAGCTTGTACTACTTCCCCTTCTCCAAGTAACTGGTGGTTTACTTTAATACCAGTTATTTCCTCAAAAGCTTTTGTTAAAACTTTTGACTCATATTCGTGAGTTGGAATAGTTTCTGACAATACGTTTATTTCCATTCCTTTGAATGGTTTTGCAGCATCGTGAAACCACTTTAATTCTTTCTCTCTCTCTTTTGCAGAAATTGTAGAAAGACTAAACTCACCGTTTGACCACTTCTTAATTGCAGCATCGTGTCCGCCAGCAATTGCATTAGAAATAGTAATCAGAGAAAATGAAACAGCAACAGCTAAGAAAGTTTTTAATGTTTTTAACATTGTTATTTCCCCCATTGTTGTTTTAATGTTTTCTCATTGAACCAAATAAAACCCAAAGTGTACAGGGTTTAATTATATTTTTAATTCAACTTAAGGGTGTGTTAATTGCTTAATGTTTTCCTAATTGCTTTAGCCCAGCCTTTTAGAAGATGATTTCTATTTTGATTTTTCATTTTCGGTGAAAAATTTTTGTCTAAATGCCAATTTTTAGAAATATCTTTTAATGATTTATAAACTCCAATTTGTAAACCTGCCATAAATGCTGCGCCGAGCGCTGTAGTTTCTTGAACTTTTGGTCTTAAAACTTTTACATTAACAATGTCTGATAAAAATTGTGAAAACCAATTATTCATTACCATTCCGCCATCAACTTTTACAATTTTAGGTCTTAAACCATCATGTTTCATTGCTTCAAATAAATCATATGTTTGATATGCAACAGCTTCTATTGTTGCCCTAACAATTTCTTTGGGACTAGTGTCTCTTGTTATTCCGCTTAAAACACCTCTTGCATTCGCATCCCAATAAGGAGCTCCTAAACCTGTAAAAGCTGGTACTAAATAAATATTATTATTATCTTTTAATGATTTAACAATTTTTTCTGTCTCAGGTGCTGTTTTGAAAAATTTCATTCTGTCTCTTAGCCACTGAACTCCTGCACCAGCAATGAAAATTGATCCTTCCATTGCATAAGTAGTTTTACCGTTAATTCTATAGGCAATAGTAGTAAGTAATCTATTTTTAGAGTAAATCTTTTTAGATCCAGTATTTAATAAAACAAACGCACCAGTTCCATATGTGCTTTTAAGAGATCCAGGTTCAAAACAGCATTGCCCTATAGTTGCTGACTGTTGATCACCTACTACTCCGTTAATTGGAATTGATTTACCTGTAATTGATGAATGCGTTTGACCGTAATCATCTGCGCAATCTTTTACTTCAGGTAAAATATGTTTTTGAATTTTTAAAAGTCTTAAAATTGTATCATCCCACTTGTTAGAAGAAATATTGTAAATCATTGTTCTACTAGCATTTGTTGCATCAGTTGCATGCACTCTTCCTCTTGTTAGTCTCCAGATTAAAAAGCTATCAATAGTTCCAAACAATAATTGTTTTTTGCTCATTAACTGCTTAGCTTTTGGAACATTGTCTAAAATCCATTTAATTTTGGTACCTGAAAAATAAGAGTCGATTAAAAGACCTGTCTTATTAAAAACCATTGTATCTTTGTTTTGTTTTCTTAGTTTTTTACAAAACTCTTCTTGTCTACGGTCTTGCCAAACAATAGCATTGTAAACTGGTTTTCCTGTCTTCTTATCCCATAGAACAGTTGTTTCTCTTTGATTGGTAATACCAATGCTGAGGATTTCACCTCTAAATCTTTTTGCTTTTTGAATTACTTCTTTTAAAGTTTTTAAAGTTGTTCTCCAAATTTCTTCTGGGTTATGTTCAACCCATCCGCTTTTTGGAAAATATTGAGTAAATTCTTTTTGAGAAGAAAAAACCGGTTTGCCTTTTAAATCAAATAAGATTGATCTATTTGAAGTTGTTCCTGCATCAATAGAAATTATAAATTTTTTCATCTAAATGCTTCCCAGTTTAATTCGAGTTTTTTGTCATCAACAATAGCATTAATCATACCAAGCATTAAAGGTAATTTTTTTTGATCAAAATCTTCATTAACTTTCTTAGCAATTTCTTTTGCAAGATCAGCTCCTTCTACAGTCACTTTTTCCATTTTAGTTTTTTTTGCTTCTGAAAAAGTTAAACCTTCGCCAATATAAGATCCCATTTTTGCATTACGACCACCGCCTGAACTTACGTATAAATCTCCTAAACCTGCTAATCCTTTCACCGTTTCTTTTTTTCCTTTTAAGTGCTCAACGAAGATCTCCATCTCATGAATAGACTGTTTGATTAAAGCAGATGCAGTATTAAGATAATTTTTTTCTCTTACTTCAGGTGATATATTTTGACTACATAAACCCTTCGCTGCTCCTACAGCCATTGAAAAAATATTTTTAATTGCAGCTGATACTTCAACGCCGTTTAAGTCGTCAGAGTATGAGGTGTGATAATAATTTGTATTAAGCATATCAGCAATTTTTTTTGCAGTATTTATATCTTTGTTTGCAATAACAACGCTGCTATGAACTCTATTAGCTAG
>CACBVP010000032.1 GCA_902542795.1 uncultured Pelagibacteraceae bacterium | reverse complement strand
AATAGCTGGACTAAATACCCTGCTAAACACTTACCGGTTTATCAGGATAAAAAAGAATTAGATTTAGTTTTAAGTAAAATTAAAAAATATCCTCCATTAGTTTTTGCTGGAGAGTCAAGATCTCTAAAAAAATCTTTAGCAGAGGTTGTTGAAGGTAAAGCATTTTTATTACAAGGTGGAGATTGTGCTGAGAGTTTTGCTGAATTTCATCCTGACAATATAAGAGATACTTTAAAAGTTCTTTTACAAATGTCTTTAGTTTTAACATCATCAGCTTCAATGCCTGTTGTAAAGGTTGGCAGAATTGCCGGACAATTTTCGAAACCTAGAAGCGCTCCTACTGAAAAAAAAGATGGAGAAGAATTGCCAAGTTATCTCGGTGACAACATTAATGGAATGGAATTTAATGAAAAGGCTAGAGTCCCAGATGCGAAAAGATTATTTAGAGCGTATTCTCAATCAGCTTCAACTTTAAACTTACTAAGAGCTTTTTCACAAGGTGGTTTTGCTGATTTAAGACAAGTGCATTTATGGAATTTAGGATTTATTAAAGATAAAACTAAAGGTAAATATAAGGAGATTGAAGACAAAATAAGTAATGCACTCGCTTTTATGGATGCTTGTGGAATTAATCCAGATAACAACAGAAAGTTAAGGACTGTAAATTTTTATACTTCCCATGAAGCTTTACATTTGCCATTTGAGGAGTCTATGACACGTGTAGACTCAACAACAGGAGAATATCATGACACTTCAGCTCATTTTGTATGGATAGGTGACAGAACGAGACAACCTGACGGAGCTCATGTTGAGTTTTGTAGAGGTATAAAAAATCCTATTGGTCTTAAGTGTGGCCCAACATTAAAACCAGAAGAGCTAATTAATTTATGTAATATTCTAAATCCTGAAAATGAAGCTGGTAGATTAACATTAATTTCAAGATTTGGGGCTGACAATGTTCAAAAATATTTACCAAAATTAATGCAAGCAATCAAAAAAGAAGGTCTTAAAGTAATTTGGTCTTGTGATCCAATGCACGGTAATACAATTAAAGCAGCCTCTGGATTTAAAACAAGACCTTTTGAAAATGTTCTTAAAGAAGTAAAAAATTTCTTTGCAGTAAGTCAAGCAGAAAAAAGTTATGCTGGCGGATTGCATATTGAGATGACTGGCCAAGATGTAACTGAATGTACAGGGGGGACTCAAAAAATATCTGATAAAGATCTCTCTAGTAGATACAGAACGCACTGTGACCCAAGATTAAATGCAGATCAAGCTTTAGAGCTAGCTTTCTTAATTTCTGAAGAAATTAAGAAGAATTCAAAAATATCAAACAAAATTATTCAAGCCGCGTCTTAATAATTATTGTAATTATTAAGACCAAACCTTAAAAGAGAGGTAAGGTATTAATTATGGATGTAAAAAAAAGAGCTAAAATAATTACTGACTGGATAAACAACTATTGTGACTCGGCTTCATATAAACCTGAAGCTTTAGTTGTAGGAATTTCAGGTGGAATTGATTCTTCTGTTGTTAGTACTTTATGTGCAAACACTGGTCGTAAAACTTTTGTGTTAACAATGCCAATAAAGCAAATTAAGTCTCAACATGATTTAAGCTTAACTCATGCAAAATGGTTGAAACAAAAATATACAAACGTGGAACATCATTTATTGGAAATGGATAAAATTTTTACATCATTTTCCCAAGTTTTAAATAACTTTGATAATGAGCATGGATACGCTAACTCAAGAGCGAGATTGAGAATGGCAACTTTATATCAAGTAGCCGCTGCTAATAAAGGAATAGTTGTAGGCACAGGTAACAAAGTTGAAGATTTTGGTGTTGGTTTTTATACTAAATATGGTGATGGTGGAGTTGATATATCTCCGATAGCTGATTGTAGCAAAACTCAGGTTTGGGAACTAGGAAGATTTCTTGGAGTATCAGATGAAATTATTAATACTCCCCCAACAGATGGTTTATGGGATGATGGTCGAAATGATGTTCAACAACTTGGAATGAGTTACCAGGATCTTGAAAAAGCTATGGAAGATAAAAATGACCCAAATTATAAAAAATATTTAGAAATAAGAGAAAAAAATTTACACAAAATGAAACCAATTCCAGTTTGCAAATTTAATGAGACTTAATTTAAAACTAACTAATTCTTTAACGAGAAAAAAAGAATTATTTAAACCAATAAACCCAAAAGCAATTACAATGTATGCTTGCGGACCAACAGTTTATGATAATCCACATGTAGGTAACGCAAGAACATTAGTTGTTTTTGATACTCTATTTAGAGTTTTAAAGAAGCTTTATCAAAACGTTAATTATGTAAGAAATATTACTGACGTTGATGATAAGATAATTGAAGCATCAAAGAAAAAAAATAAATCAATTCAAAAAATCACTGAAGAAGTGACTAAAGTTTTTCATGAAAACTGTAAATCATTGAACTGCCTGCAACCAACTAGAGAGCCAAAAGCTACGGATCATATCAAAGAAATGATTGAAATGACAACTTCACTAATAAGTAAGAAATTTGCATACGTTTCAGAAGGTCATGTATATTTTGCTGTTACAAATTTTAAAGAATATGGAAAATTATCTAACAAAAACTTAGATGAATTAAAAGCCGGATCAAGAATTGAAGTATCAAAATTAAAAAAAAATCCTATGGATTTTGTTTTATGGAAACCTTCTTTAGATGAAGATCCTGGCTGGGACTCACCCTGGGGAAGAGGTAGACCTGGCTGGCATTTAGAATGTTCTGTAATGAGCGAAAAATATTTGGGAAAAAACTTTGATATTCATGGTGGGGGCTTAGATTTAATTTTTCCTCATCATGAAAATGAAATTGCTCAGTCATGTTGTAATAACTCAACTCAAAAATTTTCAAATTATTGGATACACAACGGTTTTGTTACAATTGATAAAGAAAAGATGTCAAAGTCTTTAGGGAACATTGTAACCATCTCAGATGCTATTAAAAAATATTCTGGTCAAGTAGTAAGGTTAGCCCTTATAAGCGCCCACTATAGTCAGCCATTAGACTGGAATGAAAAACTTTTATTAGAACAAAAATCTACAATTGAAAAATGGTATCAACTTTATGAGGATACAGATGAAGAAGTAGAAACAGAAGTAATTGAAAGTTTATTAGAAGATCTGAATACACCAGGTTTCATTGCAAAAATTCATGAACTTTATAATGTTGCAAAAAAAGGAGATAAAAAAAGTAAAAAAAACTTTAATAGCGCCTGTAGACTTATTGGATTATTTAATCAAAGCAAAAATGAGTGGGATAAATTTAAAAAGTCTAACTCAAAAGTATCTGAAGAATTCATACTAAATAAAATTAATGAAAGACTAAATGCTAAAAGTAATGGTAATTATAAATTAGCAGATCAAATAAGGGATGAATTATTTAGAAAAGATGTAGTTATTGAAGATCAAAAAGATAAAACTATTTGGAAATTTAAATGAGTAAAGAGAAAATATTTATATTTGATACAACTTTAAGAGACGGTGCCCAAACAGAGGGAGTAGATTTTTCTTTGGAAGATAAAAATAGAATTGCAAAAATTTTATCTGAAATTGGCATTGATTATGTAGAAGGAGGATGGCCAGGAGCAAATCCTGTTGATACTGAATTTTTTTCTAAGCCTCTTAATTTAAATAAATCTATTTTCACTGCTTTTGGAATGACAAAAAAAACAGGTCGTAGCGCTGAAAACGATCCATCTCTCTCACCTTTAATCAATGCATCATGTCCAGCTGTTTGTGTTGTGGGAAAAGCTTGGGATTTTCATGTCAAAACTGCTTTAGGCATAAAAAATGAAGATAATTTAGAAAATATAAGAGAGACCGCTAAACATATAGTAAAA
>CACBVP010000031.1 GCA_902542795.1 uncultured Pelagibacteraceae bacterium | reverse complement strand
TAAGCAAGATGAATATTTAAAGCGAAAAATTGAAGAGATGAAAGAACATGAAAAAGAACATTATGAATATTTTAATGGAGAAATTCAAAAAAGAAATATTAAACCTACAAAACTTTTACCTCTATGGGATATCTTAGGAGTGACGCTTGGTTTTGGTACTGCAATGCTTGGTGAAAAAGCAGCCATGCTGTGCACTGCGTCTGTCGAAGAAGTAATTGATGATCATTATAAAAATCAAACTTACAAACTTGGTGATGATGAAAGAGAGTTAAAAGAAAAGATAATGAAATTTCGTCAAGATGAATTAGATCATAAAGACATTGCTTATGAACATGGAGCAACAAAAAAAGGTTTATTTGGAGTTTTAGATAAAGTAATTAAAACTTCATCTAGAATAGCAATTACGATTTCAGAAAAAATTTAATTAAGGTTCTAATTCAATATCCCAATACAAGTAATCCATCCAACTTTCGTGTAAAAAGTTTGGTGGAAAGTTTCTGCCGTTTCTATGAAGATCTTCTACTGTAGGTGCATAAGGTTTGTTTGCTAATTTTAAATCACAATCTTTATAGAGCTTGCCGCCCTTTTTAACATTACAACTTGAACAAGCTGTTACAACGTTATTCCAATCTGTTAATCCTCCTCTTGATTTTGGCAATAAATGATCGAAAGTTAAATCTTTTTTGTCTCCACAATATTGACATGTAAATTTATCTCTTAAAAAAACATTGAACCTTGTAAAGTTTGGATTTTTTGAAGGTTGAATAAAATTTTTAAGGGCTATTACACTTGGTAAATTCATCTCAAAAGAAGGACTTCTTATTTTTCTTTTATAATTTGAAACTATGCTTACACGGTCTAAGAAAACTGATTTAACCGCATCTTGCCAACACCAAATTGATAAAGGGTAATAACTTAAAGGTCTAAAATCAGCGTTTAAAACTAGCGCTGGGCATTTTTCTAAAGGAACTTTATCCGCAGAAGAAATAATCATACTTAAAGCTAACTGATACTAAAAATTTTATCAAGTTATAAATATGTTACAGTTTTAAAGCTTAAGTATTAAAATGTTTTTTAATGAATTGTAATCCTAGACTAGAGCCCTCAGTGGGTATACGATGTTCACAATTTTTAAATATTTTTGTTTCAATTTCATAATTATTTTTTCCAAAAAATTCTTTAGCTTCTAAAAATGAGTCTATAGGTACAACTTGATCAAGATCACCATGCATTAAGATTACATTTGGCCTAGAATTTATGTTTTTTGATAAATGTTCTGTGTCTATAATTCTACCAGAATAACCGATTACAGAATTTACTTTATCTTTTCGTTTTAATCCTGTTTGCAATGTGATCATACATCCTTGACTAAATCCTCCGATAATTATTTGATCTGCGCTTAAATTATTTTTTTCTTTAACTTCATCTATAAGTTTGTTTAATTTATTTTCAGCAACCAGTGATTTAGCTAAAACTTGTTCTGGTGTTTGATCCATTAAATCAAACCATTGAAACCCAGAAGGGCTTGCCGCGCATTTTTCAGGGGCATCAGGACAAATGAATATTGTATCAGGTAAATGAGCTCGCCAATAATTTGCAAGAATTGAGATATCATTGCCATCTCCTCCATAGCCGTGGCAAAGTATTACAGCATTTTTGGGTTTATTTTTAGAAACTGGTTCTAAAACGATTGTATTTAATGAATAGGTCATGATAGTAGAATATTAAATGTCTGAATTTTTTTTTAACTTTATTGGTTTCACTTTATTAGGTGCTGTCGCTGTTGTTTTAATAATGGGTATATATACTTTATTTAAGGGTGGAAGTACTAGTAAAAAATATTCTAATAAATTAATGCAATTACGTGTTTTGCTTCAATTTATTGCAATCATCGTTTTGGTTCTTCTGGCTTATTTTTTTAAAAATTAAATATATTTTTTAATTAAATTAATAAAATCCTCACTCACAAAATCCACTTCACCGATGACCCTGCCAAATTCATCACCGTTTTTATCAATCAAAATGCTTGTTGGTAGTCCTCGCATTTTGAACTGCTTAACTAATTTAAAGTCCGGATCATAATAAGTATCTAAACTCACTACGTCGATACTTCTAAAAAAATCCCTTACTTTAAGTTTGTTCGGTCTTTCCATGTTAATGGCGTAGACTTTAACTTGTGGGAATTGATTAGTTAATTTTTCAAGCGATGGCATTTCTCTTTTACAAGGAGCACACCAAGTCGCCCAGAAATTCAAGATCATGATGTTGCCTTTTTTGTTAGTTAAATCGACATCATTAAGATCTGAATCTTTAAATTTTAATTCTGTAATTTGAGTCGGTTTTTCGTGAATTACTATATTTTTTGAAAAATCTTCTGCTCCATAAAGATTATGGCTAAGCAAATATAGAAGGATTATGTGAATATAGATTTTAAAAGATTTACTAATTTTCATATTAATTTAAATTAGAAATAGCACAGTAAAATGAAAAATAAAAATAAAACTGTTTGGTCAAATAGATTTAAGAGTAAAACGTCCCAATCTTTTCAAAAGATAGGGTCTTCAATTCATATTGATAAAAGACTTTATGAACAAGATATAGCTGCGTCTATTGTGCATACTCAAATGTTATCAAAACAAAAGATCATTAAAAGTGAGGATGCCAACAAAATTATCAATGGTCTTAAAAAAATTAAGGTACAAATAGATAAAGGTAATTTTGAATTTAAAGAAAAATTTGAGGATATTCATTTAAACATTGAAAAAGCACTATTTGATATCATAGGTCCTGCAGCTGGATATATGCACACTGCTAGATCAAGAAATGATCAAGTGGTTACTGATTTTAAATTATGGATCAAAGATGCGTCTAAAGAAATTTTAAAAGATATTTCTTTATTGATGAAAAATTTGCTTAAAAAAGCAGAAAAAAATACAGATACAGTGATGCCTGGATTAACTCATTTAAAAAATGCACAACCAATTTCATTTGCGCATTTTCTTTTATCTTATTTTGAAATGTTAAAGAGAGATAAAAAAAGATTTGAAAATAATTTAAATCTTTTGGATGAATGTCCTCTTGGATCAGCTGCACTTTCTGGAACATCGTATAAGATAGATAGAACTTATACTGCAAAAAAACTTGGGTTTAAAAAACCGACTGATAATTCTATCGACTCTGTATCTGATAGAGATTTTGCAATAGATTTTTTATACGCGTCAGCTGTTTGCGCAATGCATCTTTCGAGATTAGCAGAAGATTTTATTATTTATAATTCTGATGCTTTTAAACTAATCTCTTTTAAAGATAACATGCTTACAGGTTCTTCAATAATGCCACAAAAGAAGAATCCTGATCCTGCAGAACTTATAAGAGGGAAAGTTGGAATTAATTATGGGAAACTGAATGCAATTTTAACAATCATGAAAGGTCTTCCTATGTCATATTTTAAAGATATGCAGGATGATAAAGAATTAGTTTTCAGTGGTTTTGATACTTTAAAAGATACTCTAACCATGAGCGCTGAATTAATTAATTCAGTTTATGCAAATAAATCAAACATGCTTTTTATGGCTAACCAAGGTCATACAACGGCTACTGACTTTGCAGACTATCTTGTTAAGAATAAAAATTTATCTTTTAGAAAGTCTTATACTATTTCAGCTAAACTTGTAAATTTTGCAGAGAAAAAAGAAAAATTATTATCTGAATTAAGTCTGGAAGAAGTCAAAAAATTTTATAAAGATTTAGATAAAAATGTTTTAAAAGTATTTGATGTTAAGAATTCTATGAATATGAAAAAATCTCATGGAGGAACAGCTGTAAATAATGTTAAATCAATGATAAAAAAATATAAAAAGGAAATTTAATGAAAATCGTTGCTACTTTTTTCTTAATAATATTTGTCCTATCAAGTTGCGGAAAAAAATCTGAACCTAAATATCAAGGTA
>CACBVP010000030.1 GCA_902542795.1 uncultured Pelagibacteraceae bacterium | reverse complement strand
GTTGCTCCAGCAAAATGATATAATTCAAATTTTTCATTAAAAATTATAATTGCCATAACAGCACTGAATAAAGGCATCAACTGTATAAACATACTTGCTCTGTTCGGTCCAATAATCTCAATTCCTTTTTGCCAAAAATAATAAGCAGCAATAGCTGGAAAAGCTACAACGTAAAAAAGTATAAGAAAAAATGCTTTATTAAATTTAATTTCAAGACCAATAGATTGCTCATAAAAAAATTGTGGAATTAAAAATAACAAACCAACAGAAACCATCAGTTGAATTAGTGTAAATTGTGAAAATTTAAACTTATGTTTTTTTAATAGCGTTGAATACAAAGACCAAGTCAAAACACAAACAATCATCCAGAGATCACCTTTATTAAAACTTAATGATAAAATTCTCTGAACTTCTCCATTTGAAATAATAGATCCAATACCAATAATAGATAAAACTAAACCTAAGATTTGAAATAAGTTAGTCTTTTCAATTTTCATTATTGAAGAAAGAACAATTGTTGCAGCAGGGATTGCAGCTAAAACTAATACTGCATTAATAACCTGGGTGTAATTTAACGCAAAATAAACAACTGAATTAAATGTGCTGATAGTCATCACGCCCATGAAGCCAATAATTAAAATATTTTTTTTTATATAAATTAAGTTTTGTAAAATTTCTTTATAAGTAAAAGGAATTAAAATTATCCAAACTGAAATCCATCTTAAAACATTTAATGACATAGGTGGTATTTCAAATAGAGTTGCAAATTTTCCAACTATGAAATTACCTGACCAAAATAAAGTGGCTAAAGTTAAAAATGAATAAGCTAAATATTTTTTTGACAGAAACTACCTAGTTAAATCTTTTAGAGCTATACGGAGTTAAATCTAAATTTGTTTTTTCCCCTGCTACAATTCCTGAAACAATTTTGCCAGTGATAGCTCCTAAAGTCCAGCCTAAATGCTGATGACCAAATGCATAGATAATATTTTTATTTTTTAAAGATGGTCCTAAGATGGGTAGGAAGTCTGGAAGCGTAGGTCTAAATCCTAACCACTCATCCTCATGTTTTCCTAGGTCTGGAAGCAATTCTTTTGCACATCTAATCACATAATCAATTCTTTTTTTTGATGGAGGGTTTTTTAATCCACCTAATTCTACTGTTCCTACTGCTCTTAAGCCTTGGTTCATTGGTGTCATACCAAAACCTCTGTCCAAAAATATTACGGGTCTACTAATTAAATGCTCTTTCCCTTTAAAGTGAACGTGATAACCTCTTTCAGTATCTAAAGGAATATTCTCACCTAATTGATCAGTTAGTGATTTTGAAAAAGCTCCAGAGGCAACTACAGTTTTTTCAAATTTATAATCCTCATTTTCTGACCTAATTACTGTTTCATTAATATTGATTTGTTCTAAACTTTTAATATTAGTTTGGATAAATTTTCCGCCTCTCTCTAAAAAAAGTTTAAATATCTTCTTAAGAATTCCATGTGGATCTCTAGCATGCATTGCGCTTTCATAAATTACTCCAGCATCAAAAACTGGTTGTAAATTTGGTTCTAAATCTAAAACTTCTTTTTGTGTTAAAAGTTTTTGTTCAATTCCAAGCTCATCTCTAACTTTGATTTCTAATTTTCTACTTTTTAAGTTTTTATTTGTCCAAATATAAATTATTCCTTTTTTTTCAACTAAACCTGTTGTGTCTATTTCTTGAAATATCTCTTCATATGCATCATTTGATAAACTTAAAATCTGATGCATATATTTTGCAGTATGCATCATCGATTTATGGTTACAGTTTTTAAAGTAATGTAAAAACCAATTGAACATTTTTGGGATATAGCCCCATTTCAAAGCTAGAGGACCATAAGAACTTACAAGCATTTTTGGAACATCGTATAAAACATCAGGGCGGTTAAATTGTAAAACAGCATAAGGTGAAAAATGCCCTGCGTTTCCATATGAAGCTGGTTTAAACTCGTTAGACAAAGGGTCGTGTCTGTCGAAGATCGTTACAGGGATACCTTTTTTTATTAATTGTAAGCCAGTGCAAACACCTTGAATTCCAGAACCTACAATGCCAACAGATTTACATTTATAATTTTCCATTAAGGAAATTATATTGCAATGTTAGAAAATTAGTAGTGCGGTAGATTAGGCGATTGCTTCTTTATTAACGACTTCTGGTCTATCTTCTGAGCTATCTGTTGAAGTAGAAGACTCTTTTTTATCTTTCTTATTGAATAAAAAACTGTCAGTTAATTTAGATTTAGAACCGCTTGTTTTTTTGATGTATCCATCGATGTCAGCGCCATTTTCTGTTCTTAGATTAACACCAAATTCAATATCACCTTTAACTGTACCAGTTGCACCTATTACTATGTTTTGTGCTGTAACCTTACCATCTAAATGACCATGTATTTCTACATCGTCAGCTTCAATTGTTCCTGTGATAGAACCTGTATCTCTTACAATGAGTTCTTTTGATATAACTGGACCTTTAACTAACCCTGCAACATCTATAGCACCAGAGCTATTAATAGTACCTTCTATGCTTACTGTCTCACTTATAAGTGATCTTTCTGAGTCTTTAATTTTATTTTTCTTATCGCCAAACATATAATTTTTCATAAACTAATCACCTTCTCCACTTTATTACAAGTTATTTTTTTTACTAAATTTGATCATTTTAGGCTTAATTAATTTACAGGAACATCCTTATAAATTTTGCATGACATCACAATTCCAAGGCCAAACATGATCGCTAGCATAGACGATCCACCATATGACATAATAGGAAGAGGTGATCCTACAATAGGTAGAAGGCCTAATACCATCATCATATTAACTACAACATAAATAAAGAAAGCTGTAGCAAAACTATAACAGTATAATTTACCAAAATTACTTCTGGTCATGTTTCCTATTCTAATAATTCTAGAAATAATAAGCGCATATAGTAGTAAAATAAATAATGAACCAAAAAATCCAAATTCTTCAGAGAATAAGGTGAATATAAAGTCAGTGTGTTTCTCAGGTAAGTAATCCAGATAACTCTGAGAGCCATTTAGAAAACCTTTGCCAAATAAACCACCAGAACCAATAGCTATTTTTGATTGGATAATCTGATAACCAGCTCCTAAAGGATCTCTTTCTGGGTTTAAAAAAGTTAAAATTCTAGATTTTTGATAAGGTTTTAAAAAAGATATAGCTATCGGTAATAAAGCTATCATTGCTACACCTGAATAAATAAAAAATTTGGGTCTAACGCCTGCTAGCCAAGCTACAACTATACCGCCAGATGCAATTAATATTGAAGTTCCAAGATCTGGTTGTGTTGCAACTAAAATAATAGGACCGATAAGAGCTGTTATAGGCAAAACTAAATGTCTAAAGCTATTTATATTTTCAATTGAAATACGGTGATAATATTTAGCTAGAAATAATATTAATCCAACTTTCATCAGTTCAGAAGGCTGAAGGTTCATGAAATAAAGATTTAACCAACGCTGTGAACCTGATGAAGTTAAACCAAAATATTTAACACCAAGTAATAAAAGAAAAAAGACAAAATAAATTAAATAACTTGTTTCATGCCAAAATCTTATTTGAATTAAAGAAATCACCAAAAACATTCCAAAGAAGACAAAGAAACGTAGAATATGACTATTAGTATGATACTTAAACTCTCCGCCGTCTGTTGAGTACATGGCAAACATACTTATGATGCCTAAAACTAAAATTGAAAAGATTAAAACATAATCAAAAGATAAAATTTTATCTCTTAAAGATTGTGAAGATTGAATTGATCTTTGTTGTAACATTAAACAGGTTCTCCAATTAAATTATTTACGCTTCTTCTAAGTTCATGTCTTTCTAGAACTTTTTTAATTACTTTTTTTGCAATTGGTGCAGCGGCTTTACCACCAGAGCCACCATGTTCTACTAAAACACTTATTGCGTACTGAGGATTTTTGTATGGAGCAAATGCAACAAATAATGCATGGTCCCTATCCTTGTAAGGTAAACTCTCTTGTTTAACTTCAGCTTCACGTTGTTCCTCAGTAAATCTTTTTACCTGCGATGAACCAGTTTTTCCTG
>CACBVP010000029.1 GCA_902542795.1 uncultured Pelagibacteraceae bacterium | reverse complement strand
AGAGACGAAGCCGAGATACGAGGTCACAGAAGAACCTACATCGGGTCTTTACCAGGAAAAATTATTCAAATGATGAAAAAAGCCGGAACAAAAAACCCCTTATTTCTACTAGATGAAATAGATAAAGTAGGGAATGATTATAGGGGAGACCCTTCTTCAGCATTGCTGGAGGCTTTAGATCCTGAACAAAATAAGGAATTTAACGATCATTATCTTGAGGTAGATTACGATCTCTCTGATGTGATGTTTGTTACTACAGCAAATACTTTAAATATACTTCCACCATTGTTAGATAGAATGGAAGTTATTAGAATATCTGGATATACAGAGGATGAAAAAATTAATATTTCTCAAAAATATTTAATACCCAATCAAAGTAAGAATAATGGATTAAAAAAAGATGAGTGGAATATCAATGAAGACATAAATAGAAAAATTATACGCCACTACACCAGAGAGTCTGGTGTAAGAAATCTTGAAAGAGAAATATCGAAAATTGCCAGAAAATTAGTAAAAAAAATTGATAACAAAGAAAGTGTAAACAATCCTATCAGCGAACAAGATTTAAAAGACTTATTAGGAGTCAAAAAATTTAATTATGGAGAAATTGAGGAAGAAAATAGAATTGGAGTAGTAACCGGCTTAGCATGGACAGAAGTAGGTGGTGAAATTTTAAAAATTGAGACAGTGATTATGCCTGGAAAAGGGAAGATGCAAATAACTGGAAAATTAGGAGATGTAATGCAAGAGTCAGTAAAAGCTGCAAAATCATATATAAGATCAAAAAGTTTAGATTTTGGAATTATACCCCCTTTATTCGATAAAAAAGATTTTCACATTCATGTTCCAGAAGGAGCAACGCCAAAAGATGGACCTTCAGCGGGAGTTGGAATGGTGACTTCAATAATTTCTGCGATTACAGAAATACCAGTTGATAAAAATGTGGCAATGACTGGCGAAATTACTTTAAGAGGACTCGTTTTGCCAATTGGTGGTTTAAAAGAAAAATTATTAGCAGCTCACCGAGCAGGGATTAAAAAAGTTTTAATTCCATTAGAAAATAAAAAAGATTTGATTGAAGTTCCAGAAACTGTGTTGGAGTCAATTGAGATAATTCCTGTAAAAAATGTTGAAGAGGTTTTAAAGGTAGCTCTAACTAAGCCTTTGCAACGAGTAGATTGGGTTGAAGTAGATCAAATTTCTAAAAAAGATAAGACAAAGGAAGAGCTTAGTACGCATTAAAACAAGTTTAGTCTAACCACTCTTTAAACTTATCTTTATTAATATTTATATAATTCGGGAGATAATCACTCTCAACTTTTATTAAAGTTGTTTGTCCATCCCATTTTTTTTCTCTTTTGTCTGCTTTATGATTATAAAAAATTTTTTTTTCTGAAACTATTTTCTGCACATCTTTTACAGTCATACCACTTTCTTCATATTCAAGGTGGTGTAGAAAATTTTTCATTTTATAATCAATATTCTCTGCTGATTTAACATTAGTAAAGTGCCACCCGCCATTTTTTACAAAGCTTATATTATTGTATTTTTTATCAGACAATAAAATGTCTAATCGCCATAAAGGATATTTTTTTGATTTAATATTTCTTAACCATTGAGGGTTTACCAAGTGTTTTTTTTTGGTTATTTTTGATCCATACCAAATGAAATTCTCATGTAATAAATTTAATTTATAATAAAACATTTTTTGTTCAAAAAAAGTAATTTTTGATTTATACTTAAATTTTTCTAAATCTGGAATTTCATCTAAGTCACTTATAATAATTAAATCATCATCGTTAAAATTTTGAATTTTTTCTTGTAAAAAATTTCTCTGAAAATTTTCTCTAAAAAGTGCATTGTCTAAGATTTTAGAATTTTTTATTTCTTGACTATCATTGATATTTATTTTTCTTAAATTATTTGGCTGGTTATTGAGTTGAAGATAAATTATCTTGTCTTTAAACTTTTGAAATTTTTTAATATCAAATTTAAATTCTCTTTTTGTTCCATTATGGTTGAAGTTAGCTTCACAAATAATAAAATTCGACACATATTTGTCTAATATATTAAGACGAATATCTAAAATCATATCCTCATCGTAGTACATAAAACAATCGATTATTTTCATTGTAATTGAGTTATAACACAACTTATTATAAGTAAATATTACGTTTATAATGAAAAAAAAAAAAATAGTTATCACCGGTGGATTGGGGTACATTGGAACTGAACTATGTAAAATCTACTCCGGATATAGCTGGAACGACGAAATTATAGTAATTGATAATAGATTTATATCTGAAAGAGTTAATCAATTAAGAAACTGGAATATTCAGTTTATTAATGGTGATATTTTAAACAAAAAATTAGTTCAAAAATATTGTCATGACGCTGATGTTGTTCATCATTTAGCTGGAGTAACTGACGTTCCGAGAGTAAAAAATGATAGCAACATCCAACATGATGAAAAAATTAAAAAAATTGCTGAAGAAGGAACTCATAATATTTTAGAGACCATAAGTAATAAATGTAAGATTATTATGCCTTCAACTCATGTTATTTATGAAGGTCTAAATTCTATAAAAAAAAATTTAGATGAAAACGAAGAGGCAAAACCAGTTTTATCATATGGAAAATCAAAATTTACAAATGAACAACAGTTAAAAAAATCGGGAAAAAACTATATAATCTTGAGACTTGGATCAGTTTACGGATACTCTTCGGACACAGCTAGAATAGATATAATGGCAAATTTCTTTGCTAAAATAACATCTCAAAATGGAGTTCTAAAATTGTTTGCTGGAGGAAGGCAAATAAAAAGTTTAGTGCCTTTAATTGATGTAGCAAGGTGTTTTAAATTTATGGAAGAAAATAAAAATATTTCATTTCAAACTTTCAATCTTACAAAGGAGACAAAAACAGTTAAAGAGGTTGCTGAGATTTGTAAAAAAATTAACCCAAAAGTAACTTTAAGAGAAACTAATGACGAAATTCCTAATCTAGGATTTTCATTATCAAATAAAAAAATCTTAAAAACTGGATTTAAATTTTTGTATAATTTAGAAAAATGTATGGAAGAAATGATTTTGAAGTGGTCAAAACAAGATTTGATAAAGGATTTAGAGTATGTAAAAGACGGCGATAATGAATTCATAGACCAAAGAGGTAAAATCAGCAATCATGAACTTACAGAGCCTATAAACATGATAGGACTTATTCATTCAAAAAAAGGCACAATAAGAGCGAACCATTATCATCCTCAGCAAGAACAAAAGTGTCTATTCACCAAAGGACAAATTATAGAGATTTTTCAAGATATTTTAAATCCTAACTCTCCTAAAATAACCCAAGTTGTTAATGAAGGACAGTTATCAGTTATAAAACCTAACGTTGCGCACACGATGGTTTTCACAAAAAATACAACATTTTTAAATTTAGTAAGGGGTGAACGTGAACATAAAAATTATGGAATAACACATACGATAAAACATATTTTTGTTGATGAAAAAGAAAAAAATTTATTATTAGAGAACTATAAATTTGATTGCAGATCGTGTGGAAATTTAAATTTAAAGAGAGTTGTCTCTCTCGGCTACCAACCACTAGCAAATAATTTGCTAAAGAAAAAAGAGGAGAAATGTGAACTTTATCCATTAGAGGTAAATTATTGTGATAAATGTCATAATTGCCAACTTTCAGTATCAGTTAACCCAAAAAAAATGTTTTCAAATTATCTTTACACTTCTTCAACATCAAAAGTATTCAGAGAGCATTTTGTAGAAGCTGCAAAAAAATATTCTAAAGAATTAAATTTAAGTAAAAAAAAATCATATATCATTGATATAGGGAGCAATGATGGAGTTGCTCTAAAACCTTTTTTAGATTTAGGATTTAAAAAAATTTTAGGTATTGAACCAGCAAAAAATCTTGCAAAACTTGCTAATAAAAATAAAATTAAAACATTTAATGGTTTCTTAGAGAAGAAAAACCTCAAAAAAATAAAAAAAAATGCTGACTTAATATTAGCTTCCAATGTTTTTGCACATTCTGATAAATTAAAAGAGATGGCAGAATGCATGCTAAGTTTATTGAGTAAAAAAGGAACAATAATTATAGAAGTACAGTATCTGATGGACACTATAAAAGATTTAACCTTTGATAATATTTATCATGAACATTATAATTATTGGTCACTCACATCTTTAAC
>CACBVP010000028.1 GCA_902542795.1 uncultured Pelagibacteraceae bacterium | reverse complement strand
CAAAAGGAAGAAATGTTTCTGAAACAAGAAAATTTTTTGCTAGAAAAGGTGATGAAGTTAAGGGGAAACCAATCGTTGTACTAATAAATAATGGTTCAGCATCTGCGGCTGAAATATTCGCTGGAGCATTAAAAGACCACAAGAGAGCAATAATTTTAGGTGAAAGTTCTTACGGTAAAGGATCGGTCCAATCTATAATACCACTTAAAAATGGTGGTGGCATTAGATTAACAATTTCGAAATATTACCTTCCATCTGGTAAATCTATTTCTGAAGTAGGTGTCACACCTGATATCTTGGTAGAGGAAATAGGTGATGATTTTAAGATTAAATCAGAAAAAGATAACCAATTAAATTACGCTATTAAACTGTTTAATTCTTAAGATGATAGCACAAAAACTCCCATTAAGAACTGGAGTTGGCATAATAGTTCTAAATAAACAAAATAAAATTTTTGTAGGAAAAAGAAAAGATAATCCTGGAGACAAATGGCAAATGCCTCAGGGCGGTGTAGATGAGGGAGAAGATTATATTACTGCAATGAAAAGAGAATTGTTGGAAGAAACTAGTATTAAAAATATTGAGATTATCAAAGAAATTGACAAAATTTATCAATATGAATTGCCTGAAAATTTAATTGGCATAATTTGGAAAGGTAAATACAGAGGTCAAAAACAAAAATGGTTTATTACAAGATTTTTAGGAGAGGAAAAAGAGATAAATTTAAATACAAAACACCCAGAATTTATAGACTGGAAATGGATTGAACCTAAATTGTTGCCTGAAGTAATAGTTAATTTTAAAAAGGGCTTATATCTTAATCTTCTAAAAGAAATTAATCTTGTTATTGGCTAATTTCTTTTAAAGTTTCTAATTTGTAGGACGCTACGTATCTCTCTTTGTCAGTAGACTGAGCATTTAAGTTTGCTTCAGCTTTTTGGATCAAATCGTTAATTTGAGTTTTATCTAAATTGTCCACATCTTTTGCAGTTGAAGTTAAAATTAGTAAATTATTATTTGAAAACTCAACTGTTCCCTCTTCGACGTAATATTTTTTTTCACCTTCAGACTTAATTGTAATGATCCCGGGCCTCAAAAAGGTAATTAGGGGGATATGGTTATTTAAAATTCCCATTTGGCCTTCAAAAGAAGGAATTACTACCTCGCTCGTTTCTTGTTTTAAAATTGTTTGATCTGGACTAATTATTTCAACTGTAAACTTATCTGACATTATTTACTGTCTTTAGATAACTTTTCTGCTTTCTCGATTACTTCCTCTATACCACCAACCATATAAAATGCTGCCTCTGGCAAGTGATCGTATTCTCCTTTACAAATAGCATCAAAACCTTTTATCGTATCGTTTAAGTCTACTAATTTTCCAGGAGAACCTGTAAACACTTCAGCAACAAAAAATGGTTGAGAAAGAAATCTTTGTATTTTTCTCGCTCTAGCAACAGTTAATTTATCTTCCTCAGAGAGCTCGTCCATTCCTAGGATGGCAATGATATCTTGAAGAGATTTGTACGCTTGTAAAATTTTTTGCACATCTCTAGCTACTCTATAATGCTCTTCTCCTACTACTCTTGGATCTAAAATTCTTGAAGTTGAATCCAAGGGATCTACAGCAGGATAAATTCCTATTTCTGCAATTTGTCTTGATAAAACTGTTGTTGCGTCTAAGTGAGAGAAAGATGTAGCGGGTGCTGGATCAGTTAAGTCATCAGCAGGAACATAAATGGCTTGAACAGAGGTAATAGAGCCTTTGTCCGTAGAAGTAATTCTTTCCTGTAAATTACCCATGTCTGTAGCAAGCGTTGGTTGATATCCAACGGCTGAAGGAATTCTTCCTAATAGAGCTGATACTTCTGAACCGGCTTGCGTGAATCTAAAAATATTGTCGACGAAGAATAGTACGTCCTGACCTTCTTTATCTCTAAAATATTCGGCTACTGTCAAACCAGTTAAGGCAACTCTCGCTCTTGCTCCTGGAGGTTCATTCATTTGTCCATAAACAAGTGCTGCTTTTGATCCTTTACCATCAGTTTTAATTACTCCTGACTCAATCATTTCATGATACAAGTCATTTCCTTCTCTAGTTCTTTCACCGACCCCAGCAAAAACTGAAAAACCTCCGTGAGCTTTTGCAATGTTATTAATTAATTCCATGATCGTTACTGTTTTTCCAACTCCAGCTCCACCAAATAATCCAATTTTTCCACCTTTCGCATATGGTGCTAAAAGATCAATAACTTTTATACCTGTAACCAATTGTTCAGTTTCAGTTGCTTGATCTGTAAATTTTGGAGCCGCTCTGTGTATTGGCCATTTTTCTTTTGTCTTAACTTCACCTTTTTCATCAATAGACTCACCAACAACATTTATGATTCTTCCTAATGTTTCAGGGCCAACTGGCACGCTTATTGGTGCTCCAGTATTTATAACTTCATCACCTCTTTTAAGGCCTTCTGTTGCGTCCATCGCAATAGTTCTAACATCATTTTCTCCTAAATGTTGAGCAACTTCTAAGATCAATTTATTTCCTGAATTGTTTACTTCCAGTGCTGTATAAATTTCTGGTAAGTCAGACTCAAAATTTACGTCAACTACTGCACCAATGATTTGTGTAATTTTTCCTTTTTTACTCATAATTATAAACTTTCTGCTCCTGATATAATTTCTATTAATTCTTTTGTAATAGAAGCTTGTCTGCTTCTATTATAATCAATTGTAAGTTTGTCGACTAAATCTCCAGCATTTCTTGTTGCGTTATCCATAGCCGTCATTCTTGATCCTTGTTCGCTTGCTGCATTTTCAAGCAGAGCTTTGAAAACTTGAGTTGAAATATTTTTTGGTAACAAGTCTTCTAAAATTTCGTCTTCCTCTGGTTCAAATTCATATGAAAAATTTTCATCACTGCTTTCTTTTAAATTTTTTGTCTCTGCTGGAATTATTTGTTGAGCTTGTGGTATCTGCGTAATCACATTTTTAAAATTATTGTAAAATATAATGCATTTATCAAATTTATTTTGATTGAATAAAGATATTATTTCTTTCCCAACCTCATCCGCTTCGTTAAAGCTTATATTTTTTTTATCTTTAAAACTAAATTTTTTAAGAACATATTTTCCGTATTCTCTTTTAATTTGATCATGTCCTTTAGAACCAACAGTAATAATATTAAGTTCTTTTCCTTCACCTAGAATTTTTTTAAAATTAGTCTTAGCTAATTTACAAATATTTGAATTAAATCCTCCACAAAGACCTCTGTCAGCGGTTAAAACGACACACAAATATTTTCTATCTTCTCCAGTTCCAACTAGAAGTTTTGGTGCATTTTGAGGATCATTAATAGATTTGGTTAAATTCAATATTATGTTTTGCATTTTTTGACTGTAAGGTCTGCCTTTCTCTGCACTTTCTTGGGCCTTCCTTAATTTTGCTGCAGCAACCATCTTCATAGCTTTAGTGATTTTTTGCGTAGACTTAACACTTTTAATTCTTTTTTTTAGATCGTCTAAACTAGGCATTATTTTTTCTTATATTCCTCTATAACTTGTTTTAATTGATTTTCTATATCTTCATCTAGTTTTCCTGATGATTGAATAGCTTCGATAATTTCTGGTTTATCATTTTTAATTTTTTCGATTATATCTTTCTCAAATCCTCTAATTTTTCCCAAATCAACGTCATCCAAATATCCTTTTACTCCAGCAAAAACTGAAATTACTTGTTCTGCGACAGTCATTGGAGAGTATTGGTCTTGTTTTAATAATTCTGTTAATTTTGCTCCTCGATTTAATAGTTGTTGAGTAGATGCATCTAAGTCTGATCCAAATTGTGCGAAAGCTGCCATTTCTCTATATTGAGCAAGTTCTAATTTAATTGAACCAGCTACTTTTTTCATGGCTTTAGTTTGAGCTGCAGAACCTACTCTTGATACTGATAAACCAACGTTCACAGCAGGTCTTATTCCTTGGTTAAATAATTCAGTTTCTAAAAATATTTGTCCATCTGTAATAGAAATTACATTTGTAGGGATATAAGCAGAAACATCGCCTGCTTGTGTCTCAATAATTGGAAGTGCAGTTAATGATCCGCCTCCATTAGCGTCACTTAATTTTGCAGATCTTTCTAAAAGTCTACTGTGAAGATAGAAAACATCACCAGGGTAAGCTTCCCTTCCTGGAGGTCGTCTAAGTAAAAGCGACATTTGTCTGTATGCCACTGCTTGTTTTGATAAGTCATCGTAAACTATTAAAGCGTGCATTCCATTATCTCTAAAATATTCACCTATTGTGCAACCAGTATAAGGAGCTAAAAACTGTAGTGGAGCTGAGTCTGATGCTGTTGCTGCAACTATTGTTGTGTATTTAAGTGCACCTGCTTCTTCCAAGGTTTTTGTTATTTGAGCTACAGTAGAACGTTTTTGTCCAATTGCTACATAAACACAATAAAGTTTTTTCTTTTCATCAGATGATTCATTAATCTTTTTTTGATTTATAATTGCATCAATTGCAACTGCTGTTTTACCTGTTTGTCTGTCACCAATAATTAATTCTCTTTGGCCTCTTCCTACAGGTATAAGTGAGTCGATAGATTTTAAACCTGTCTGCATTGGTTCACTTACAGATTGTCTAGGAATTATTCCCGGTGCTTTTACTTCAACTCTTTTTCTATCTTTAGAGGAGATAGCTCCTTTTCCATCTATTGGATTTCCTAAACCATCAACAACTCTTCCTAATAATTCTTTTCCAACTGGGACATCCACAATTGCGTTAGTTCTTTTTATCGTATCACCTTCTTTAATTTTTCTATCATCTCCAAAAATTACAACTCCAACATTGTCATTTTCTAGATTTAATGCCATACCTTTAGAGCCATCTTCAAATTCAACCATTTCTCCAGCCTGAACATTATCCAAACCGTAAACTCGTGCAATTCCATCACCAACTGATAAAACTTTTCCAATTTCTGAAACTTCAGCTTTTTCACCAAAATTTTTAATTTGATCTTTAAGTAGTTTAGTAACTTCTGAGGGATTTATAGACATATTAATTTTCTAACATTTCTTG
>CACBVP010000027.1 GCA_902542795.1 uncultured Pelagibacteraceae bacterium | reverse complement strand
TGTTCAGGAAGTGGAGCGGCTAAAGGTTCAAAACCAATAAGATGTGATTACTGCTCTGGAAGAGGAAAAGTAAGAACTAATCAAGGTTTTTTCACTGTTCAACAAACATGCCCTCAATGTAGTGGTTATGGTGAGATGATTGGTGATCCATGTAACAAATGTAGCGGAAATGGAAAAGTCCAAGCGAATGAGAATGTTACCGTAAAAATTCCTAAAGGTGTAGATGATGGAACTAGAATCAGAGTATCAGGAAAAGGTGAAGCTGGTTCTAAAGGAGGTGCTAGTGGGGATTTATATCTTTTTGTTTCAATCGATAATCATGAAATTTTTAAAAGAGCCGAAGAAAATTTATACTACGAATTACCAATATCATTTGCTGATGCAGCTTTAGGAACTTCTGTAGAAGTTCCATCAATTGATGGTGGTAAATCAAAAATAAAAATACCTGCAGGGACTCAACATGGTAAACAATTTAGACTAAGAGGGAAAGGTATGCCAGTTTTGAGAAGAAGTCTTTTCGGTGATCTTTATATAAGAATTAATACACAAGTTCCTACTTCACTTTCTAAGAGACAAAAAGAAATACTTGAAGAGTTTAATGAAATTGAGGGTAACAAACCAGATCCTGTAATTAAAACCTTTTTTGAAAAAGCAAAGAAATTTTGGAAAAATTCATAATTAAATGAGTACTGAGCAGATAATGTCTGTAATTTTTTTAATTGCAGTATTGGTTTTAATCTTACCGGGCTTTTTATCTACAAATAATAAAATAAAGGATTTTTTAAAGAATTTATCTATTTGGACTATAATTACTTTGGTTATTATTGTAATCATTTACATTATAGGCGGATGAAAAAAATTAATTTATCAGTTACTGGCTGCATGGGAAGAATGGGCCAACAAATAATTAAATCTTCTAATAAAAAAAAAGAATTTAAATTAGTTTCTCTTACAGAAAGTAAAGTTATTAATAAAAAAATTTCAGGAATTAAACTGAGCTTAAATGATATTGGTTCATTTAAAAAAACTGACGTTATAATAGACTTCACAGTTCCAAAGTGTACTTTAGAAGTTCTAAAATTAGCTACAAAGTTAAAGAAAAGAGTAGTGATAGGAACAACAGGTTTTAATAAAAAAGAAGAGCTTTTAATAAAAAAATTTTCAAAAACAATTCCAATTCTTAAGGCAGGAAATATGAGTTTAGGTGTGAATTTGTTAATGTACTTAACTGAAATTACCTCCAAATCTTTAGGTAATAATTTTTTAAGTAAAGTTTACGAAGTTCACCATAAACATAAAATTGATTATCCGTCAGGAACAGCGCTAATGCTTGGAAAAGGGATTGCTGATGGCAAAAATAAAAATCTATTTAACATGATTGGAAAAAGATTCCTTAATAAGAAGCAATTTCCATATTCAAAAAAAATAAACTTTAATTCGATTAGAAAAGGTGAAGTAATAGGAGAGCATGAAGTTAGTTTTTCTAGTGGAAAAGAAATCATTAAATTAAATCATGAATCTTTTGATAGGGCTCTTTATTCTGAAGGTGCGTTAACAGCTGCAAAATGGTTAATGAAAAAAAAGGCCGGGCTTTATTCAATGAGAGATTTGCTTAACTTCAAGTGAACAATAAGGAAAAGGCTAAAGTAATTCAAAAAATATTGAATAAAACTTATCCTAAAATACCAATACCTTTAAATTATAAAAATACATTTACATTGCTTGTTTCTGTTTTGCTTTCTGCACAATGCACAGATGTGAATGTAAATAATGTTACAAAAGATATTTATCCAAAATATTATAAACCTGAACACTTTGTTAAACTTGGAAGAAAGAAGATTGAAAAATTAATAAAACGAATTGGAATTTTTAGGGTTAAAGCAAAAAATATTTTTTATTTATCAAAGATATTAGTTGAAAAATTTAAAGGCAGAGTCCCAAAAACCTACAAAGAATTAGAAGAACTTCCTGGCGTAGGCCATAAAACAGCTAGTGTAGTAATGTCTCAAGGTTTTGGGTATCCTGCATTTCCTGTTGATACCCATATTCATAGGTTGGCCCAAAGATGGGGGCTAACTAATGGAAAAAATGTTATTCAAACAGAAAGAGATTTAAAAGAAATTTTTCCTAAAAAAAATTGGAACAAACTTCATTTACAGATAATTTGGTACGGTAGAGAATACTGTAAAGCTCGAGATTGTTACGGAATAACTTGTAAAATTTGTAAAAGCTGTTATCCAAACAGGAAAAAAACCTTTAAAACAATAAAAGCTTAATAGATGAAAATTTTAGGAATAGGTAACGCGATTGTTGATGTGCTTTGTAAAGTTGAAGATAATTTTTTAGTTCAAAATAATTTAACAAAAAGCACAATGAAACTCGTAGACGAATCTGAAGTTAAAAAGCTTTTATCTTCACTTAAAATTGAAGAAACTGTCTCTGGTGGCTCTGTGGCAAACTCAATAGTTGGTCTCTCTCAACTGGGAAACAAAGTCGGCTTTATAGGGAAAATAAGTGATGATGATTTAGGAAAAAAATACGAGAAAGGTTTAAAAAAAGAAAATGTAGATTACTTTTATTCAAAAAAAAATGAAATTATTCCAACCGGAACATGTTTAATATTGATAACACCTGACTCTGAGAGAACAATGGTAACTTTCCTTGGAACTGCAGGAAAAATTAATCAAAATGATATTGATGCAAACGCAATCAAGAATAGTGAAATTTTATTTTTAGAGGGATATCTTTGGGATGAAGGTGACCCTAAAAAAGCTTTTGAAAAGGCAATTAGTAATTCAAATAAAGTTGCTATGTCATTATCAGATCTATTTTGTGTTGAACGACATAAACCTCATTTCTTGGATTTAGTAAAAAATAAATTAGATATTACTTTTGCAAATGAACAAGAAATCATGTCATTAATTGACGTAAAAAAGTTTGAAGATGTGATTGGTTTTGCAAAAAAAATAAAGAGATTGGTTATTATTACCAGAGGAGATAAAGGAGCAGTGGCGATTAATGATAATGAGGTTACAGAGTGTTCAGCCAAAAAAAATCTTAAAATCAAAGATTTAACAGGTGCAGGAGACTTATTTGCCAGCGGTTTTTTACATGGTGTAATTAATAATAAATCAATTAAAGAAAGTTTAGAAATTGGAACCGATATGTCCTCAAAAGTTATTCAAATTATTGGCGCTAGATTAAATAGATAATTTATTTTTTTTTCCTTTTAAAGCTACCCTTTCCTTTTTTTGGTCTAACAATTCTTTTTCTATACTTATTTGTAAATAAATCTTTCGCAATCTTATTTCTTTTTTTCACAAAGAATATCCATCTTTAGTATTAACTATAAAATTCTCATCCGAAAATTTATCATTTATTTTTTTTCTTAATCTATAGATGTGTGTTTCAACAGTATGGGTATCAGCATCAGATGAATAATTCCAAACAGAAGAAAGTATTTCATCTTTTGAGATAGGTTTTTTATTATTTAAAAATAATTCTAGTAACTGTATTTCTTTCTCTGTAAGAATAATTTCACTGTTATTTTTTCTTAATTTTTTTTCATTTTTGTTTAAGAAGTATTTTTTTATCTCTATTGAGGAGTTTTTACTAAATGCTTTTTTTGCTGCAACGTTTTCAACAGAAAAATTAATTTCCTTCAAAGTAGAAGGTAATTCTATAAAAGCATCAAAATTATTAGATAAATTTTTATTTTTTGATGCGTAAATTTTTAAACAGCTACTATTATTAATAATTTTTTTGTCTTTTATATCATTCAAAGCTTCTTCATGAAATAAAATAACATCGAAATCCAAGGAACTTTTTTCTTTAACACAATTGAACTTTAAAAAAGGTTTTAGTTCATTTAAAGTATTTGAGAATGAGGCAGGACCTAAAATTAAGACTTTTAACTGATGCATATATTAATAAATAAAAATTACCTTACATATAATAAATTAAAAGTAAAATGTGCGATAGGTAAAAAAGGAATAGGTTATAAAAGAAGAGAAGGGGACTTAATAACGCCAAAAGGACAATTCAAATTTAAGTATATTTTATTCAGAAGAGATAGGGTTAAAATTTTCACAAAATTGAAAAAAAAGATTATTAAAAAAAATATGGGGTGGTGTGACGATCCTAAATCAAGTCATTATAATAAACTTGTTAAATTACCTTTTGATTACAAACATGAAAAGCTTTTTAGGAAAGACAACATATACGATATTATTTTAGTTCTGAATTATAATATGAAACCTGTTATCAAAAATAAAGGAAGTGCTATTTTTATTCACGTTGCAAAGAATAATTTTAAAAAAACTGAGGGATGTATTGCAATAAAAAAAAGAAATTTAATAAAACTTATAAAAGAAATAAATCAAAACACAAAAGTTAAGATCTCAACCCAAAAATAGAACTTCCAATTCTTACAAACGTAGAACCATGTTTAACTGCTTTTAAATAATCAGCAGACATACCCATGCTGAGATCTTTTAGAGCTAGTGACTTATTTAATTCATTTAGAGATTTAAAATATTTTTCGGGATTATTGTCGTTTGGTGGAATAATCATCAATCCTATGATATTTAAATTAATTTGATTTTTACAATAATTATAAAACGGGTCTAACTCATTTACTGGTATTCCAGATTTTTGCATTTCATTTCCTATATTTACTTGAATAAAATATTTTAGATTTTTTTTTAAACTTACTTGGTACTTAGCTAAAGTATCTGCTAATTTTTGATTATCTAAAGAGTGTATATAATTAAAAAGTTTCACCGCGTCCTTAGCTTTATTGCTTTGAAGTTTACCAATCATATGTAATTTTATGTTCTTTTTTTCTCTATTTATGTCTGACCATTTTGCAACAGCTTCTTGAACTTTATTCTCACCAAAATGTTGGTGCCCATGTTCAATAAGTGGGTTTATGTGCTCTATCGGGAATGTTTTACTTACAGCTATTATATTCACATTATGGGCTGGCTTACATGAAAAAATATTCAATTTTATTTTGTTAAATCTTTCTATTATTATGTTCATATGTTTGTGTTAAAGAAAAAATATTATTTAATAGTAGAAAGTATCAAAGATATTAATTTAAAAAAAATAAAAAAAAGGAATAAATTTGTAATTATTTACAGAAATCTAACAAATTTAGAGAAAATAATTGATCTACAAAGGTTTAGAAAGAATTGTAAATTAAAATCAATAGATTTCTTTGTAGCTAATGACTTAAAACTAGCAAATAAGTTATGTTCAGATGGTATTTATTTATCTTCATATAATAGTTCGTTAAAACCACTGTCGCAAAAAAAGAAATTTAAAATAATTGGATCCGCACATACTAGTAAAGAGATTTTTATGAAAATTAGACAAGGGTGTGAGGTAATTTTGCTCTCAAAATTGTTTTTAGTCAATTATGATAAAAAAGCTCCATTTCTTGGAGTAATTAAATTTAACAACTACTTAAAAAAAAATAAAAACTTGGTACCTTTAGGCGGCATAAGTCTTAATAATCTTAACAACTTAAATATGATTGGGTCTAATGGTTTGGCTATAATGTCTGAAATAAAAAAAAAGCCGGCTAATATAATTAACCGGCTTTTTTAAATAATTTAAGTGT
>CACBVP010000026.1 GCA_902542795.1 uncultured Pelagibacteraceae bacterium | reverse complement strand
GAAATGGTAAATCTAGTACTTCTGTGGCATCTGCCAAATTTAACTATGAAAATTTAAATTTTAAAAATATTTTTAGAGCCGAACCACCAATTAACTCTGGTTATCATTTTGGATCTAGACTTGTAATAAAAGATAATTTTCTATTCATCACCGCAGGAGAGAGAGGAGAGGGTATGATTGCACAAGATCCTACAAAACACCCTGGTAGTATTATCAGAATACATTTGGATGGTAAGATCCCAAAAGATAATCCAAAGTTCAAAGGTAAAGATAATTGGTTACCTGAAATTTATCAAATCGGTGTAAGAAATCCCCAAGGAATGGATGTGTCTCCGTATAATAATAAAATCTATTTAACAAATCATGGAGCAAGAGGTGGCGATTGGTTTGGTGAAGCAAAGTATGGAGAAAATTATGGCTGGAAAATTCTTGGTTGGGGTGGAACAAACTACACAGGAACTAAAATTGGTCCAAAGTGGAAACCAGGTTTTTCAAAAGCAATAAAATACTGGGTTCCTTCAATAGCAGCTAGTTCGATGGTTATATATAAAGGTGAAGAATTTAAAGAATGGAATGGAGATGCCTTAATTACTTCTTTACGCGATCAATCTCTAAGAAAGATTAAATTTAAAGATGATAAATTCATAAATGAGCAAATAATCTTTAAAGATAAAATTGGAAGAATAAGGGATATTGAGATTCAAGAAAAAACTGGCGAAATATTTTTAATTACCGATCAAGGTTCTATCTGGAAGCTCTCAAAATGAAAAAGATATTTATTCTAACAGGTGAAGCTTCAGGAGATAAATTAGCTTCAGAAGTAATTTCAAAACTTAAAAAAATTAATCCTGAAATTGACTATCTTTCTGTTGGTGGGGAAAATCTTAAAAAATTAGGGATAAATTCAATTTATGATCTAAAGGAAATTACCTACCTTGGTTTTACAAAAGTAATTTTAAATATTTTTAAGATTAAAAAAAAAATTGATGAAACTGTAAAAGCTATTAATGAATTTCGACCAGATATACTTTTTACAGTAGATAGTCCTGATTTTACATTAAGGGTAGCTGAAAAGGTAAAAAAAGATAATCCTAATATAAAAACAATTCATTATGTGGCTCCCCAAGTTTGGGTTTGGAGAGAAGGTAGAGTTAAAAAAATTAAAAAATTTATAGATCACATTTTATTATTATTCAATTTTGAAAAACCTTATTTCGATAAAGAGAATATGAGTAATCAATTTGTAGGACACCCCTTATTAGATAAAAAAATTGAAAATGCCATAGACATCAATGAAATTTTGGAAAAAAATAAATCTATAATATCCATTTTCACAGGAAGCCGTAAGTCAGAAATTGCTGTTTTAGCTCCTATACTAATAAATTTTATCAAACTAATGAATGATAAGTACAGTGATTTTACTTTTGTTTTTCATTCAACAAAAGAATACTCAGATTTAATTCAATCATATTTAAAGAATAGTGATTTAGATAATTGTAAAGTTATAAGTGATGATAAAATAAAATATCATATTTTAAATAAATCTATTTTTGCAGTTACCAAATCTGGAACAGTATCTTTAGAGATATGTAATGCAAAGATACCCTCTATAATTTTATATAAAATGGGGTTAATAAATTTCTTAATAGTTAAAATGTTAGTAAATACAAAGTTTGCAAATATAATAAATATAGCCGCAAAAAAAGAGATCATACCTGAGCTACTTCAATCTGACTGTAATCCAAAAAAAATATTTGAGCATGTCTCTAATTATTTAGAAAATCCTGAAAAAATAGTAGAGCAAGTAAAAAACACTCAATTAATTTTAAATGAATTTAAAACAAACAACTCTCCATCTCAATTAGCAGCAGAGTACCTAAATAAATTTATATGATTATTTATACTCATGAAGATTGTTTAAAAAAATTTAATGGCAATGGGCACCCTGAAAGAAAAGAAAGATTAGACAGCATTCTAGGCTCAATAAAATTATCTGATTTAAAAATAGATTTTAAAGAAGCTCCTTTAGTTGATCTAGAAACAGTATCACTTGTGCATCCAAAAAAGCACATAGAACAAATTTTCTCAAATATTCCTAAGGAAGGAATTGTAGGTGTTGAGAAAGAACCTTACGCTGATACTATGCTTTGTCCTTACAGTAAAAATGCAATTCTAAGATCATGTGGAGCTGGTATTGCTGCTGCAAACGATCTTATGAAGAAAAATGAGAGAGTATTTTGTGCAGTTAGACCTCCAGGACATCATGCAGAAACTGTAAGAGCTAACGGATTTTGTTTTATTAATAATGTTGCAGTTGCAGCAAGATATTTACAAAAACAATACAAGATAAATAAAGTTGCAATAATTGATTTTGATGTTCATCACGGCAATGGAACTCAAGAAATATTTTATAAAGATCCAACTGTAGCATACGGTTCCTCTCATGAATTTCCTTTATTTCCAGGAACTGGAGCAGAAAATGAGACAGGAGTTGGAAATATTTTTAATGCAACTTTAAAAGCTGGCACTGCAAGTAAAGATTTTTTTGGAATATTTGATCAAAAGGTATTGAAGCCAATAGATAAATTTAAACCTGAAGTTATTTTAATTTCTGCAGGTTTTGATGCTCACATAAGAGATCCATTAGCTAATATTAATTTAGAGTCTGAAGATTTTTTTAAAATTACAAAAAATATAGTCGATATTGCTAATATTCATTCTGAAGGCAGAGTAATTTCTTTTCTTGAGGGTGGATACGATCTACAAGCCCTATCTGAAAGCATTATAGAACACCTTAATGCTTTAAAACCCCATATTTGACCAGTTATCAGGGTCATTAAACTTTTTTATTTCTTTTTTTGTTACAGGTCTAAAAAGATAGTAAGCAATATATATCGTTAAAAAAAACAAAAAAATTGTTTTCATATACTTGATATATTAAACTAGTTTTATGCAATTTAAGAAAAGAAAATTCGTTAAAATTTTAGGTTTTTCGGCTTTAATAATGTTATTTCCAATTAAAGCTCTTTTAGCAGCTACTAAAAAAATCATTAATCCTAATTTATCTAAAGAACAAAAAAATATCATGTTTAATGAGGGTACAGAAAGACCATTTACAAGTGATTTATTAAAAGAAAAAAGAAAAGGTTTTTATCACTGCGCTAATTGTGGAAACAAACTCTTTGCTTCAACTGCAAAATATGACAGTGGTACAGGTTGGCCATCATTTTCCGAAGCTTTACCAGGAGCTTTTAAAACAAAAATAGATTACTCATTTGGGATGGAGAGAGTAGAATATCATTGTGCTAAATGCGGAGCACACCATGGTCACGTATTTAATGATGGTCCTAGGGAATCAGGCAAAAGATTCTGTAATAATGGTCTTTGTTTAATCTTTAAACCTGAGTAAAAAATAAACTAACTCATTAAAAACTGATTAATTTAAGCGTTTTTTGTACACATACTAAGCTCAAAGTGTTCATATTTGAGAGTGAATTTTAATTCCAAAGCATTACATTCTCTTTATGGATTTAATTACGGTTTTGTTTATAGGTGCAGTTGTTGTAGCCACAGGTATAATTAACCCAAAACCTAAAGAGGAAGAGGTAGCTAAAGCCCCTGAACCTCAAGTAACAACTCCAGTTGTTCAAGAAAGTAAACCAGAACCAGAACCTGAGCCAGAACCTACGCCAGAACCAGCAAAGGAACCTGAGCCAGAACCAGAGCCAGAACCAGCAAAGGAACCTGAACCTCAACAGGAAGAACCTAAAGAAGAAGTAACTGCTCAACCAGCTCAAGAGCAAGATGCAAAACCTGAAGAAGAAGTTAATGCTGAACCAGTTCAAGAACAAGACGCAAAACCAGAGGAAGAAGAAGCTCAGCCAGTTGTTGAAGAAACTGAGGAAGCAACAGAAGAAAAAGGAATTAGCGCATTAAATATCATCCTTTATATATTAGGAGCAATTGCTGTAATTGCTGCTGGAATATATTTCTTTATGAGAAGAGAACCTACGCCGCAAAGCGCAGCTGATATTGCTAGGGCTCAATCTCAAGAACCAACTCCTGAACCTCAGGAAGAACCTGTACAGGAAGAAGCACCATCTGAACCAGAACAGCCAGTTCAAGAAGAAACACCATCCGAAACTACTGAGGAACAACCTCAACCAGACAATAACGATCAATCATCTAATAATGATGATGAGAATAATAACAGATAGTTTAAAATTTTTTTCCACCTTCTAAGTAAGCACACTTCTCACAAGTTTTTTCAATTTCAGGTGGCTGATCAAGATTTAAAACATCTTTCATTTCAATTAATTTTTCTTCAATCCAAGACGTGTCCACTCTGTAAGGTATTAGTGTAGTTTTGAAGTCTATTTTGTTATCAAATTTATCATTTGTTTTTTCTCCATTACAAACATAAAAAAATGTTCGGTCAGAGACATCAAAATTCATTTTTCTTAAAATATGTACGTAAATATCCATTTGTAATTTATAGCTAAGATGCCATTCAGCATCGAGATAGGATGATACTGTTACAGGATAAGTTGATGATTGAGCTTTATAATCTACTACAACTATTTTTTTCTCATTTAAATCAAACCAGAGATCATCAATACCTCCGTGAATTATAAGATTAGTTTTTTCATCTATATATGAAATTCCACCTTTTAAAGAATTTCTCCAGGTATCCAAATCTTTGTGCTGATAAGGAACAAAATTTAAATTATGCTTAACCATAATTGGATGAGGTTTTTGTTCTTTTCTATAAAGATCAAATTCCTTTTTTAAAAGTTCATCTACGGCAACGTTTAGAGCCCAACCAGGCATTGATGGCTCTTTTAGTCCTTTGACTCGATCCAAATAGAAGCATCTTTTGCAACTTAGAAAATTGAAAAATTTGGATCTACTTATTTTAAAAGGTGTGTTTGATTTTTTATCGTAAATAGATGTTTTTCGTGTTCTGAAAGATACAGCGTCTTTCATCTAAATTTGTTTAAGTCTTTTAATAACTTCGGTTTTGTCTAATGATAAAATTACATCATATAGACCTGGTCCAAATCTTGAACCTACTAGGGCTATTCTTAAAGGTTGTCCTACTCCCTTAAAATTAGTCTTGTGTTTATCAATTAGAGATTTAATTACAGGTTCTAATGTTTCTCTCGATAAAGAGGGAAGTTTTTCATAGTCAGAGGTAAAATCACTAATTACTTTTTTAGATAAATCATCAATTAATTTTTTATCATCTGCACCAATTTCAATTTTATCATTAATTATATATTGAGCATTATTCCAAATATCCTCTAAAGTTTTTGCTTTATTTTTTAAGAAGCCCATTGATTTTAAAAGTACATTCTCTTTTGATTGATCTATAGGTTTTTTGTATTTCGAGACGTATTCTTTGAAGAAATTGAAAAGATCTTTTTCATCTATTGTTTTTATATAAGTTTCATTTATTGAATAAATTCTATTCATATCTAGCTTTGAAGGTGATTTACCAACACCACTTAAATCAAATAAATCAATGCTTTCTTGTTTAGTAAAAATCTCTTTATCTTTATAAGACCACCCTAATCTTAATAAATAATTTCTTAAAGCATCTGAAATAATTCCAATTTTTACATAATCTTCAAGTGTAGAGGCATTATCTCTTTTAGATAATTTTTTTCCTTGTTCGCTATGAATTAAAGGTATGTGTGCGAAATTTGGAACTTCCCAACCCATGGCATCATAAATTTGCTTTTGTTTAAAAGAATTAATCATATGATCATCACCTCTAATTACGTGAGTTATTTCCATCTCATGGTCATCAACTGTTGCTGATAATTGATATGTTGGTGATTTATCTTTTCTTAAAATTACGAAATCTTCAATTGTAGAATTTGAGATATTTCTTTCTCCTTGGACCAAATCTTTAATTAAAGTTGTTCCCGACATTTTACTCTTAAATCTTATAACTGCAGGACCATCTTTTTTTTCTTTTAAGTCCCTACATTTCCTATTGTAGATAAAAGGAAGATTTTTTCTTTTTGCTAAAGCTTTTTGTTCATCTAATTCTTTTTCTGTACAGTAG
>CACBVP010000025.1 GCA_902542795.1 uncultured Pelagibacteraceae bacterium | reverse complement strand
TTTTCTTTATTTTTTTTATCAATTAAATTGGATGAAATAAAAAAAAGTCCTGAAAAAATAAATATTATTGAAATTAAAGTAATAAGATTAAAGTTTTTAATTTGAATAGATTTTAGATTAATTGTCGAAAATAAATTATATCTTTTCTTTACGAGATTTCTTAATTTTTGGATTAACGTCATAGTTGTTTTTTATAAAAATAAAATACTATTTGCAACGCTAGTTGGCCTAAAAGGCCTGATTTTACTAGCTATTTAAGGCAATATACGCCTTGACTTATAGCAAATTTGTAATAAAACCAGCGCTCACCTCTACGAAATTAATAATTTAACGTAGCTAGAGGTGTGTAGATTTTAATCTTTAAAATCTTAGCTTTTTTAAATTGTAAATTTTAAGAAGAGAAGTGTGGACGGCTAGGTTAATAAAGAAATTGTCGTACACGCTTTAACGAAAAATAACTTTAATTTACCTTAAAGTTATTAAAGCTAGTGTGCGCCGTTATTAAACTTGAGAGTTTGATCATGGCTCAGAACGTACGCTGGCGGCACGCCTAACACATGCAAGTCGAACGCAGTAGCAATACTGAGTGGCAAACGGGTGAGTATAATGTGGGAATCTGCCTTTTGGTTCGGAATAACACGGGGAAACTTGTGCTAATACCGAATAAGCCCTTACGGGGAAAGTTTTAATGCCGAAAGATGAGCCTGCACTTGATTAGCTAGTTGGTAAGGTAAAAGCTTACCAAGGCAATGATCAATAGCTGTTCTTAGAGGAAGACCAGCCACATTGGGACTGAGACACGGCCCAGACTCCTACGGGAGGCAGCAGTGGGGAATCTTGCACAATGGGGGAAACCCTGATGCAGCGATGCCGCGTGAGTGAAGAAGGCCTTTGGGTTGTAAAACTCTTTCGTCGGGGAAGAAAATGACTGTACCCGAATAAGAAGGTCCGGCTAACTTCGTGCCAGCAGCCGCGGTAATACGAAGGGACCTAGCGTAGTTCGGAATTACTGGGCTTAAAGAGCTCGTAGGTGGTTAAAAAAGTTGATGGTGAAATCCCAAGGCTCAACCTTGGAACTGCCATCAAAACTTTTTAGCTAGAGTGTGATAGAGGTAAGTGGAATTTCTAGTGTAGAGGTGAAATTCGTAGATATTAGAAAGAACACCAAATGCGAAGGCAACTTACTGGGTCACTACTGACACTGAGGAGCGAAAGCATGGGTAGCGAAGAGGATTAGATACCCTCGTAGTCCATGCCGTAAACGATGTGTGCTAGACGTTGGAAATATATTTTTCAGTGTCGCAGCGAAAGCATTAAGCACACCGCCTGGGGAGTACGACCGCAAGGTTAAAACTCAAATGAATTGACGGGGACCCGCACAAGCAGTGGAGCATGTGGTTTAATTCGAAGATACGCGCAGAACCTTACCAACACTTGACATGTTCGTCGCGAGACTAAGAGATTAGTTTCTTCAGTTCGGCTGGACGAAACACAGGTGCTGCATGGCTGTCGTCAGCTCGTGTCGTGAGATGTTGGGTTAAGTCCCGCAACGAGCGCAACCCCTACTTTTAGTTGCCACCATTTAGTTGGGCACTTTAAAAGAACTGCCAGTGATAAGCTGGAGGAAGGTGGGGATGACGTCAAGTCCTCATGGCCCTTATGTGTTGGGCTACACACGTGCTACAATGGTACTTACAATGGGATGCAAAGAGGCGACTCTTAGCTAATCCCTAAAATGTACCTCAGTTCGGATTGTACTCTGTAACTCGAGTGCATGAAGCTGGAATTGCTAGTAATCGCGGATCAGCGCGCCGCGGTGAATACGTTCCCGGGTCTTGTACACACCGCCCGTCACACCATGGAAGTTGGTTACACCTTAAGGCAGAGCTTATACCTCTGACTACGGTACGATCAGCAACTGGGGTGAAGTCGTAACAAGGTAGCCGTAGGGGAACCTGCGGCTGGATTACCTCCTTTCTAAGGAAGACCAAAACATTTCTTTTGGTCTCAAAAAATTAAGTTAATGTGGCCGTCCTCATTTCTCTTCTTTTAATTAAAGTGTCTCATAAATGCTTAGGGGCCGGTAGCTCAGGTGGTTAGAGCGCACCCCTGATAAGGGTGAGGTCGGACGTTCGAGTCGTCCTCGGCCCACCATTTTTCACGGGGGATTAGCTCAGCTGGGAGAGCGCCTGATTTGCATTCAGGAGGTCAGCGGTTCGATCCCGCTATCCTCCACCATTAACACTTTTAGTTTTTTTAAATTGTAAATAATGAATATCAATTTTGATTGTTCAGAAGTAGTAACAATCAAACAATATCTATATCCGATTGTTCGAATAGATGAACAATCAAAAATGTTCGAATAGATGAATATTTTTTAAAAAATTTAATTTATACAGAAAAAATTTTTTTCTGTGCATAAATCAAGCGTTTAAGGGCGTATGGCGGATGCCTAGGCACTGAAAGGCGATGAAGGACGTGGTATACTGCGATAAGTTTCGGGGAGTTGTATGCAGGCTTTGATCCGAAAATTTCCGAATGGGACAACCCACCACTTTATGTGGTACTGCAAACTGAATTCATAGGTTTGTAGAGCTAACCCGGAGAACTGAAACATCTAAGTAACCGGAGGAAAAGAAATCAATTGAGATTCCGTTAGTAGTGGCGAGCGAACGCGGAACAGGCCAGCAATATTGTTAAGATAATTTAAATAGTTTGGAAAAGCTAACCATAGAGGGTGATAGTCCCGTAGAAGTAATGCTTAATAATGTTCTTGAGTAGAGCGGGACACGTGTAATCTTGTTTGAATATAGGGGGACCACCCTCTAAGCCTAAATACTCTTCAGTGACCGATAGTGAACTAGTACCGTGAGGGAAAGGTGAAAAGAACCCCTATTAGGGGAGTGAAATAGAACCTGAAACCGTATGCCTACAAACAGTCGAAGCTCTTTTTAGAGTGACGGCGTACCTTTTGTATAATGGGTCAGTGACTTAATTTATCCAGCAAGCTTAAGCCGTAAGGTGTAGGCGCAGCGAAAGCGAGTCTTAAATGGGCGCAAGTTGTATGAATTAGACCCGAAAACGAATGAGCTTACCATGAGCAGGTTGAAAGCAGGGTAACACTTGCCGGAGGACCGAACCAGTTGACGTTGAAAAGTCTTTGGATGACTTGTGGTAAGGGGTGAAAGGCCAACCAAATTCGTAGATAGCTGGTTTTCCGCGAAAACTATTTAGGTAGTGCGTTGAGTAAATTGATGTTTGGAGGTAGAGCACTAAAGGGGCTAGGGGAGAGAAATCTTTACCAACCCTCATAAAACTCCGAATGCCAAACATTTTACCTCAGCAGACAGACTGTGGGTGCTAAGGTCCATGGTCGAAAGGGAAAAAGCCCAGATCACCAGATAAGGTCCCTAAATCATGATTAAGTGTGAAAGGATGTGGAGATTCCTAAACAGCCGGGAGGTTGGCTTAGAAGCAGCCATCCTTTAAAGATAGCGTAACAGCTCACCGGTCTAATAGAGTTTCTGCGCCAAAGATGTAACGGGGCTCAAATCATGTACCGAATCTGTGGATTTATAATTTCTTCGGAAATTATATCTGGTAGCGGAACGTTCTGTAAGCCTGCAAAGGGATACCCGTGAGGGATCCTGGAGGTATCAGAAGTGCGAATGCTGACATAAGTAACGATTAACAGAGTGAAAAACTCTGTCGCCGAAAATCCAAGGGTTCCTGCGCAAGGTTAATCCGCGCAGGGTTAGTCGGTCCCTAAGTCGAGGGCGAGAGCCGTAGACGATGGAAACAAGGTTAATATTCCTTGACCAGATGGAAGTGACGGATTTTGTAAGTTGTTAACTCTTAATGGATTGAGTTAGCCGCGAAAAAGTCCCAGGAAATAGCTCCATCATTAGACCGTACCCGAAACCGACACAGGTGGATTATTAGAGTATAATTAGGCGCTTGAGAGAATGATGTTGAAGGAACTCGGCAAAATGCCTCTGTAACTTCGGAAGAAAGAGGACCTATTTTTAGGCAACTATAAATGGGTGGCACAAGCCAGGGAGATGCGACTGTTTATCAAAAACACAGGGCTCTGCTAACACGTAAGTGGATGTATAGGGTCTGACGCCTGCCCGGTGCTGGAAGGTTAATGCGATCAGTGCAAGCTGATTTCTGAAGCCCCAGTGAACGGCGGCCGTAACTATAACGGTCCTAAGGTAGCGAAATTCCTTGTCGGGTAAGTTCCGACCTGCATGAATGGCGTAACGATATCTCCGCTGTCTCCAACATCAACTCAGTGAAATTGAATTCTCCGTGAAGATGCGGAGTTCCCGTGGTTAGACGGAAAGACCCCGTGCACCTTTACTACAACTTTATATTGGTGTTAGGAATGATATGTTTAGCATAGGAGGGAGACTTTGATGTTTTGGCGTCAGCTAAAGCGGAGTCACCAGTGAAATACCTCTCTTATTATTCTTGACATCTAACTGCATGCCGTAATCCGGCTGCAAGACATTGTATGGTGGGTAGTTTGACTGGGGCGGTCGCCTCCCAAAAAGTAACGGAGGCGTGCGAAGGTAGGCTCAGAACGGTCAGAAATCGTTCGTAGAGTGCAATGGCATAAGCCTGCCTGACTGCGAGACTGACAAGTCGAGCAGAGTCGAAAGACGGTCATAGTGATCCGGTGGTTCTGAGTGGAAGGGCCATCGCTCAACGGATAAAAGGTACGCCGGGGATAACAGGCTGATACCCTCCAAGAGTCCATATCGACGAGGGTGTTTGGCACCTCGATGTCGGCTCATCACATCCTGGGGCTGGAGCAGGTCCCAAGGGTTTGGCTGTTCGCCAATTAAAGTGGTACGTGAGCTGGGTTCAGAACGTCGTGAGACAGTTCGGTCCCTATCTGCCATGGGTGTAGAAGAATTGAGAGGATTTGTCCCTAGTACGAGAGGACCGGGATGAACATACCACTGGTGGACCGGTTGTAGCGCCAGCTGCAGTGCCGGGTAGCTAAGTATGGAAGGGATAACCGCTGAAAGCATCTAAGTGGGAAACCCACCTCAAAACTAGTTCTTCCTATAGAGCCGTAGTAGACCACTACGTTGATAGGCTGGGTGTGGAAGCGCGGTAACGCGTGCAGCTGACCAGTACTAATAGCTCAATTGGCTTGATTTATGCACTGAAAAAAATTTTTTTAGATTTTTTATTAATATAGCATCTAACCCTTATATATTATTTGGAGAAGGTTTTTTGATTAAGTTTCAATTTTTAAAAAATTTAATTTGATTATACCTTCAATAACACCTGCAAATATAAAAGTTGAGATTAAACTATAAGCAAAAAATGGTAATGCCAAAGTATAGGATAAAATAAAACCTTCTACTGTATATCCGTAAGATCCCATTGACCACACTCCAAAGTTTGTAATTAAAAAAAATATACTCGCCCCCAAAAGTGAACCAGATACTCTTGAGAAAACGCTTGAATATTTTATTGGATCTCATAAAGGTAAAATTAAAAATAAACAACAATTAAAAAAATATAAAAAACATTTTGTTAATTTAAAAAAAAGGATCTGTAGTATTTCATCATGGAGATTTATTTCATGGCGCTGGAGTAAATAAATCTAAAAAAGAAAGAATATCCATTTCAATCCACTTTATGAGTGGAAGTTCACAATTTCATAAAAGCATAAAAAGTCCTTACTATAGTAGATACAAACTCCATAACAGTACCAAGATGTTAGATGAGTTTTTTCCTAAGACATGGTCAAAAAAGAAAGATAAAAATTTATATCAAATATAAATAATTAATAACTTACATCTTCTTTATGATGCTTTCTTTTTAATTTATAAGAAGACATTTCATTTAAATGATCAACTGTTTTTGCATCAAATGTTTTCTTCATCATTGATAGATAGTTTGTATTTTTAAAATAAACATCAAAAGCTTTGTCTCTAAAATCTAAAACTTCTGATGCCTTTACGTGTTCTGTTCTCAGTGGTAGTGTTTCATAAGCATGTTGGGAGTATCCAATCCAACCTGGACCGTTTTTATCTTCTGGTAATAACCATTTGTTCTTTTTAGCCATTAAGTGAAGTTGAGATCCTGGATAAGCCATGGCAGAATAAAAATTTGACCATTCACTATTAATTCTTAAAGAAAGATCTAGTGTCTCTTTCATTGAGTCTATGTTATCATCAGGTAAACCAAATATATAATTGGCACCTACATAAAAACCCATATCTCTTACTTTTTTAACAATTGCTTCTATGTTGAAATTATCAAATCTGCCTTTGATTACTCCACTCCTTACATGTTTAGAACTAGACTCAATGCCCAAACCAAGCCATCTAATACCAGCCTTTAACATTTTTTTTAACATTTGGTCGTCTTCAAGTGTATCAATTCTAGCATACGCCCAAAAATTAAGTTTGTTGCCGTAACCAGTATTAATTATTTCATCACATGTTTCACTAACTTGCTTTGGGTTTAATACAAACATCTCATCAGGAATTTTAATATTAAATATTTTATACTTTTCAACAAGTAACTTTACTTGACTGCCAATATGTTTTGGCGACCAATATCTTATTGTATTTCTATCAAAAGGGGCATTAATGCAACAAAATGTACATTTAAAAGGACAGCCCAAGCTAGTTTGAAGAGAGGCATAATTTTCTCTAGAGGTAAGTCTTCCAAATGTGTGCCAGTTATGAGCTTTATATTTCGTCATGTCTAATAAGCTCCAGGCTTGACCAGGGAGATCTTTATCCAATTGTTCAAACATCTTTGCGCTCTTATTAAAAGAAATATTTTTATCTTTGTCTTTATACCAAAGACCTGGGATTTTTTTTATATCATTTATTTTTCCTTTAATGAAATCTATTAAATTAATAATTGTCAGAGGACCTTCACCTTGACACACGTAATTATATGGCTCTTCTAAGATTGTTTTTTCTGGAAGTGCCGATGCATGAGTTCCTACCACTAAAGTATTAATAGAATTTTCAGATAACTCGTTCAATTTGGTACATGTTTTATTGCCACCAGGCATACACTGAGTTGAAGCAGATGGTTGCTGCCCATAAATCATAAACACTGCTAGATGGGGGTCTAGTTTAGCAATTTTTTCTGCAGTTTGCTCGTGTGTTAAATTTTCTGCCTCAGCATCTAAAATACGAACAGTATAATTTTTTTTTATCAAATAGTTTGCTATCAATGAAGACCATACTGGTGGTTCTATTGCCGCTAAATTATTCGATAACCCTTGATATACGGCCAATCGTGAGGGTGGAGTTACAAAAACAGCATCTATGGTTTTCATACTTTTTCCTTAATTAAATTAAGTATTTTTTCAACTATTTGTTTAGCGTTTGGAGTTCCGTTAAGTAATTTTTCTGAACATCCGGGTGATTGGTCTTTCATACCAAAATTAACTATTTTTGTTGATTTTACTTCTTTCATCAAAGTATAAGCAATATGCTCTGATAAGCTACAAATTTCATAAGTTGAGTCAATAACTAACCCTTTTTTTGTTTTCTTTAAAGATTTTATATACTCTTTATTAATTTTAAATGGTTTTAACCATAATAGGTGAAAAATATCTATTTCAATATTTTTTTCATTTAACACTGCTCTTACCTTATCAATTTCAAATCTAGCTGCAGAAATTACGAATATACTAATTTTAGATTTGCTGCTAACAAAGTTTTTAAATTCTTTTTTTTCTTTGTACGACCTCCTGTGTTCACTCACTAATAAGGGATCAGAATTTTTCTTAAAATTTTTCCATATTGAAATATATTCATTTGGAGTCATTGGAGCGCAAATTGGCAATCCTGGCATGTGTGCAAAAGGTGAGTGATAACAATTAGTATGAAGAGGCCCTGAACTAATACCTTCTGAAGCTATAGCTCTAATAAATACAGGAGCGGAATATCCAAAAATTTCTTTTGCTTTTGCAGCATGATTAATTAACGGACTTGCATTTAGCCAAAGAAAACTTTGAAATCTCAGTATAAAAATTGGTCTTGCACCAGCTATTGCAGCGCCTACTGCAAATCCAGCGCCAGCAACATCTGTCATTGGAAATTCTATAATACCTTTTTTTTGCGCAGGCACAGTGTTTTGAACCCAGCCAACTGCTGATAAACATTGTCCCATAATCACACCATTATTTTTATTTGTATGAATGTGAGAAATTTTTTTTATAGTTTCTGCAACCGTTTTTCCCATAATTCTTTAGCCCATCTAGAATGCTTTATTTCAGTTTTCATTATAAAATTATTTTCATTTTTTTTT
>CACBVP010000024.1 GCA_902542795.1 uncultured Pelagibacteraceae bacterium | reverse complement strand
AAAAAAGAAGATTGTTTTTAAAAAAACACATGGCTGGAAGTATTCTTATAACTATGAGAAAACTCCCTATCTAAGTATATGGAGTAAAAAGTATAATTTAGGTGTTTGTGGAGATTGGCTTAATGGGCCTAAAGTTGAGAATGCTTGGCTTAGTGCAAACGATCTTGCTAAGAAAATTAAATAATTAAAAAATTCCCTTACTGCTTTTAGATTTCTTCTTTGTAGCTGGATTAACTTCTACATTTAAACCTACTAAATCTTTTGCTTTTAGTTTTGGAAGATTTTGAACACACTTTAAAAATCTATCAGACTCTTTTTTAGAAATAATTCCATCCGTCAAAGTTTTAAATTTATTAATATATTCTTTACGAGTAAAAGGTCTTTTTCCAGCTGGATGTGCATCAGCAACATTAATTTCTTCTGAGATCACTGAACCATCTTTCATTGTGATAATTACTTTTCCTCCAAAACATTTATTATTTGGATTTGGATCGTGATATTTTTCAGTCCATTTAGGATCTTCTTTAGTAGAAATCTTATGCCAAAGTTCAACTGTGCTTTTTCTTTGAGCTCTTCGAGGAGTGTAAGATTTTACATGATGCCAAGCACCATCCTCTAGTGCTACAGCAAATATATACATTATAGAATGATCTAAAGTTTCTCTGCTAGCTTTTGGATCCATTTTCTGAGGATCGTTTGCACCTGTTCCAATTACATAATGTGTATGATGGCTTGTTTCTATTACAATGTTATCGATATCACTTATGTTTGATATTTTTTTATTTAAACTTCTAGCTAAATCAATCAAAGCTTGAGATTGATATTCAGCAGAGTGTTCTTTGGTATAAGTTTCTAATATTGCTCTTTTAGGTTCGTTAACGTTTGGAAGTGGAACTGTATATTCTTTATCTGGGCCAGATAAAATATAAGCGATCACACTATCTTCACCTTCGTAAATTGGTGATGGTGCACCCTCACCTCTCATACATCTATCAACTGCTTCAATAGCAAGTTTTCCAGCATGAGCAGGAGCAAAAGCTTTCCAGCTTGAAATCTCTCCTTTTCTAGATTGTCTAGTTGAAACTGTAATATGTAATGCTTGTTGAACAGATTGGTAAATAACATCTGTTTTTAAATTTAATAAGCTTCCAAGCCCAGCAGCAACACTTGGTCCTAAGTGAGCTATGTGGTCTACTTTATGTTCATGCAAACAAATTCCTTTAACTAAATTCACCTGAACTTCGTAACCCGTTAAAATTCCTTTTATCAAATCTTTTCCGCTACAACCCTTTTGTTGAGCTACAGCCAATATTGCAGGGATATTATCTCCCGGGTGGCTGTAATCTGCTGCTAAAAAAGTATCATGATAATCTAATTCTCTAACTGCTGTACCATTTGCCCATGCTGCCCATTCACAGTCTACTTTAACTTTGGGGTTTAAACCAAATACTGTTGCACCTTTTTTTCTTGAATGCGCTAAAGCCATAGCTCTTGCTGAAGCAACTGGTCTTCTATTAAATGAAGCAATAGCAACCGACGCGTTATCAATAATTCTATTAATAACCATATCAACTGCTTTGTTGTCTATTTTGGCTTTATCAGATGCTATTTCTGCAATCTTCCAAGCTAATTGATCTTCTTTTTTTAAATTTGATTTTGATGGGTGAACTTTTACTTTTATATCTTGCATTTAATTAGCTAGCATGTTTCTTAAAACATACTGAAGAATTCCGCCATTTTTGTAATATTCAACCTCATTTGCTGTATCAATTCTGCAAAGCATTTGAATTTTTTTACTTGTTCCGTCTTTATATTTAATCTCACAAGTAACTTCTTGTCTTGGTTTTACTCCCTTATCAATATCAACAACTGATACTAATTCTGCACCAGTTATATTTAATTTCTTTCTATCAAAACCTTCTTTGAATTGGAGAGGCAAAACACCCATTCCAATTAAATTTGATCTATGAATTCTCTCAAAGCTCTCAGCTAATACAGCTTTAATTCCAAGAAGCTTTGTTCCTTTAGCTGCCCAGTCTCTTGATGAACCAGTTCCGTATTCTTTGCCAGCCACAACTACTAAATCATTATTTCTTTTTTTGTATTCCATTGCAGCTTCATAAACACTCATTACTTTTCCATCTGGCTGTAGTGTTGTAAATCCACCTTCAGTGCCTGGGGCCATTTCATTTCTTATTTTAATATTTCCAAACGTTCCTCTCATCATCACTTCATGATTTCCACGTCTAGCACCGTAAGAGTTAAAGTCTTTTTGTTGAATTTGATGCTTCATAAAATAATCACCTGTAGGACTTTCTTTTTTAATACTTCCTGCTGGTGAAATGTGATCTGTTGTAACTGAGTCAGCTAACAACAATAATATTCTAGCATCGTTAATTGGTTTAAATCCTTCTGGTTGATCTGGTAGATCATCAAAAAATGGAGGTCTCTTTACATATGTTGAATTAGCTTCCCAATTATAAATATCACTATCTGTTGTATTGATAGCTTGCCATTCTTTAGGGCCCTCTGAAACATTTGAATATCTTTGTTTGAACATATCTGCATTCAAAGAACTCAACATTAAATCTTCTATTTCTTTGTTACTTGGCCAAATATCTTTTAAGAAAATATCTTTACCATTTTTATCTTTGCCAAGTGCAGACTTGTACATATCAAAATTCATATTACCCGCTAATGCGTACGCAACAACAAGCGGTGGTGATGCTAAATAATTTGCTTTAACATCTGGATTTATTCTTCCTTCAAAGTTTCTGTTTCCAGATAAAACAGATACTGCATAAAGATCGTTTTTATTTATTGCATCAGAAATATTTTGATTTAGAGGCCCAGAGTTACCGATACATGTCGTACAACCATAACCAACTAAATTAAAACCAAGTTCGTCTAAATATTTATTTAAACCAGCTTTCTCTAAATAATCTGTCACAACTTGTGAGCCTGGTGCTAGTGAAGTTTTAACCCAAGGTTTTACTTTCAATCCTTTTTCATGAGCTTTCTTTGCTAAAAGACCCGCACCAATCATTACGCTCGGATTGGAAGTATTTGTGCAAGATGTTATTGCTGCTATTACAATATCACCATCTTTTATACTAAAGTCTGTGCCTTCAACTTTGGCTTCGATAGCTTTATCTCTCTTTGTATTTTCTCTGTAAACTTTTGCAAAAGAATTTGAAGCTTCTGTTAATAGAACTTTATCCTGTGGTCTCTTAGGACCAGAAATGCTTGTAACAACTGTGCTTACATCTAATGATAAAGTATCTGTAAACACCACATCATTACTTGCCCAAAAACCTTGTTCTTTTGAATATTTTTCTACTAACTCTATTGTTTCTTTATCTCTTCCAGACAATTCTAAATACTTTAAAGTCTCGTCATCAACTGGAAAGAAACCACATGTTGCGCCATATTCTGGAGCCATATTGGCGATAGTTGCTCTATCGGCTAAAGTTAAATTTTTTAAACCCTCACCGTAAAATTCTACAAATTTTCCAACAACACCTTTTTTTCTTAACATCTCAACAATGATTAAAACTAAATCTGTTGCCGTTGTTCCCTCTTTTAATTTTCCTTTAAGCTCTACTCCAACTACTTCTGGTATTAACATTGAGATAGGCTGACCTAACATTGCAGCTTCTGCTTCAATACCGCCTACTCCCCAACCTAAAACTGATAAGCCGTTAACCATTGTAGTATGGCTATCAGTTCCTACTAAAGTATCTGGATAAGCATATAAATCATTTCCACTTTTCGATGACCAAACTACTTTAGATAAATATTCTAAATTTACTTGGTGACAAATTCCTGTTCCGGGAGGAACAACTCTAAAATTATCGAATGCCTTCTGTCCCCATTTTAAAAATGAGTAACGTTCACCATTTCTTGAAAATTCTCTCTCAACATTTTGATTAAAAGATTTACCTGATGCGTATTCGTCTACCATCACTGAATGGTCTATAACTAGATCAACTGTTGATAATGGATTAATTTTTTCAGGATCTTTATTCTTATTTTTTACAGCATCTCTCATGGCAGCTAAATCAGCTACTGCCGGAATTCCTGTATAATCCTGCATTAAAACTCTTGCAGGTCTATAAGCTATTTCTGTGTTTGATTTTTTATCTTTGAGCCAATCTTTTAAAGCTAAAATTTGTTTCTTATCTACAGTTACATCATCTTCATATCTTAAAAGGTTTTCTAATAAAACTTTAAGTGATTTAGGTAATTTAGATATACCGTCCAAACCATTTTTTTCTGCAGTTTTTAGATTGAAATATTTATAATCTTTTCCTGATGAATTTAATGTATCTAATGATTGAAATGAATTTTTACTATTAAATTTCATGCGCTATACATAGAACAAAATTACACAAACGATAAGTAAAAAAGACATTGTATAATTAAAATTCTTTATAAATTTATCACTTGTGGCGAATTTTCTCATGTATTTTCCCATCAAACACCAACCCGTTTGACTTCCAACAGCCATGATAAACCATAAAACGGTTAAGATAATTGAGTCTCTTAAATAATTATTTTCGGTATCAATAAATAAGGAAATTGAGGTTAAACCTACAATTATACTTTTAGGATTTACGAATTGGAAAAAGAAAGTATTTAAAAAAGTTACTGGCTTTGGATCGAGTTTCTTGCCTTCAGTTTGACCTCCAAAAGATAATTTATATGCCATATATAAAAGATAAATTGATCCTAAAACTTTAATAATAGTTTGGATAAACTGATATTTTTGAAAAATTGAAACAGATCCTAGCTGCAAAAATATAATTAGAAGTGTCCATCCGATAATGACACCTAACATAGTTGGAATAGCTTTTTTAACTCCAAAATTAAAAGCTGTATAAGACGTCATGATATTATTTGGCCCAGGTGAAAAGGCTGTCGCGACCCCAAACAGGATCATGGGAAATAATTGAGATGTCATTTAATGTGGAGCTCTAAACCTATCATGACAAGCTGAACAGTTGCTCCACATCAATTTTTTTTGAATTGCACCAAGATCGTCAGCTGTATCAATAGCTTTTGCAAGTTTGAGCATATCATCAGATGCTTTTTGCATTAATGCATTAAACTCATCTTTATTTTCCCAAATACTAGGTAGTGCTTCTGTTTTGAAACCTTCTTTTGTATTTTCAGGAAAATAATCTAATAATTTTTTATAGTTATCTGAAATTTTTTTCATTAAAGGCTTAGCCTCTTCTTTTTTACCTGATCTTAATAAGATAGAAATTTTTTTTGCATTTTGATAATTTTCACTAAACATAGCTTTTCTTCCTTTAATAATTTCTTCAACGCTTTGATTGGCTAAAGATGAGAAGGATAAACTTGATGAAAGAATTAAAGCAAAGATAAATGTTTTTAAAATTTTCATATTTTATATTGTCATGAACACAGAGTATTTCCCATCAACAAGTTGGTAAATAACATATGGCTCATCTTTATCTCCTGGCATACCGGGTGTTCCAATAGGCATTCCAGGCAAGGCTATACCATCGATATCAGGTTGTTCTTTTAAAAGTTTATTTATCGCCTCAAGAGGAACATGGCCTTCTATAAAATATTTTCCCATAACCGTAGTATGGCAAGACTGCATTTCAACAGGGATATTATATTTTTGTTTAATTGAATGCAGACTTCTCATGTCTGTTTGTTTGACTTTGAATTTTTCTTTCTCAAGAAATACAACATAACCATAACAACAACCACATGAAGGAGTTTTAAAAACCTCAACATTTAAATTACCAGTTTTAATGCTAGCCAAAGCATTTTTTTTATCTGTGACAATGTTAAAAGTAAAAAATAATGATATTGAAAATATTAAAACTATAATAAACTTTGTGTAATTTTTTAATTTAAGCATAAAGTATTGTAATTAAATATGAGCATTTTTAATAGTCAAAAAGAGTATGGTCTATTGGCCAAATTGTTCCATTGGATTACATTTGTTATCTTAATTGCTCAAATTCCGTTTGGTTTTTATTTAGTAGGTTTAGAGTTTTCTGACCGAAGAATAGACCTTGAGAATATTCATATACTAATAGGGATAACAGTTTTTTATATTACTTTGTTTAGATTAATTTGGAAATTTTTCAATTCAAGCCCCACAGTAGGTAATAGTTTTTTTAAAGGTCAAATTTTCATAGCTAAAGCAAATCATTTTTTTCTCTACTTAAGTATTTTTACTATCACTATTTCTGGGATACTAAAAAAACTTTATATGGGTGAAAAACTTAATTTTTTATTTTTTAGGTATGGTTTTGATAAAGATAATTTTCAATTAGCTGATTTATATTATGAAGTTCATATCTACGCTAATTATTTCCTTATTGCTTTAGTGGCACTACATATTCTAGCGGTAATTGTTCATCATTTCATTTTTAAAGATAAAATTTTAAATAAAATTACATAATGCTTAATAATTAGTGGCAAGCTTCGTTGAATTTTTTAAGTCTCCAATAATTATATGGCCAAGGCGTAACAAAACCAACAGCTAACATTATCGGCACAACCCACCAGGTTAGCATCGCACCTCCAGTTAAAAGATAATCGGTTAAATTCATCGCAGCTTCCATGCTTATCATTGAAATTAAACTCATTCCTACTGCAGTTTTAAATGCATTTTTAAAAGTAAAGTTTTGCTTAATTAGGATAATTGTTTCCAGAATAATGCTCGTAATAATTCCATTTATTATTGCTAAAGTCATTATTGCTAAAACAGGAAAAGAAATTTGCGTTAATTGAAAAAATAAAATTGTCCCAAAATCACCAATGGAACATCCTAATAAACACCATGACGTATTTTTTGCACTTCTAGACCAGGTGTGTTTACAGCTCCAATGAAATGTTTCAGAACTCATTATAAAAAATTTGCAAAATACTTATGAATAAAAAATCCTAAAGCTAATAGAAGTATTCCAGATCCATAAATCATCCAAAAATTCATATTGAATTGTTTTGCGAAGAAAAATGGAAGAAAAAATAAATAACTCACAGGTACAGCAACTAAAATACTTTTTGCATATAAAACTGTTTTTTCCACACTATTATGTTCAAAGTAAACAAACGCAATCGCGATTAATGAAGCCATCGGCAAAGCAATTATAAAACCTGCCATCCTAGGGTTTTGACCAGCAAGCCAAGAAGAAAAGGCAATAATTAATCCAGCGAGTATAGCTTTAAGTGCAAATATCATTTAAGCAATATCTAAACCATTATCAGTCTTTTGAGATGGATGCACTAGGACAACTTTTCCGTCTTTTTCAATTGCTCCAAGCACTAATACTTCTGAAACTACTCCAGCAATATTTTTTGTTGGAAAGTTACAAACGCCTATAACTTGTTTACCAACTAAATTTTCTGCGTTGTAGTAATGAGTTATCTGTGCAGAAGATTGTTTAATGCCTATCTCACCACCAAAATCAACTTTAACAACTAATGAAGGCTTTCTAGCTTTTTCATTCTTTTTAACCTCTAAAATAGTTCCAACTTTAATTTGAACCTTTTTAAAATCATCATATGTAATTTCCATAAATTCCTTTCTGTAAATAAAAAAGGGGGCCTAAGCCCCCTTTTAAATTAGTTAAGCAATTAAATTACAGCTCGCTGTATTTACCTTTGCTCCACTCATAGAATACGTAACCTGGTAAGCTCACGTCACCTTTTTTATCAAAGCTTAGTGAACCGATTACAGTATCAAACTTACCTTTTCTCATTACTTTAAGAACTTTTGCAGGGTCGTTTGATCCAGCTTGAACTGCAGCTTGTTCGAAAACTTGCAAAGCAGCGTATGAGTAAAGAACATAACCTTCTGGCTCAATACCAGCAGCTTTAAATTCTTTTACAACATCTGCAGCAGCAGGGTTATTTCTTGGGTCTGGAGAGAAAGTCATTAAAGTACCTTCACCTGCATCACCTGTAATATCCCAATATTCAGCTGTTACTAATGCATCTCCACTAATTAACTTAGTAGACATACCTTGGTCTCTCATTTGTCTTACGATCAAACCACCTTCAGTGTGGTAACCACCAAGATATACTGCATCGATGTTATTTGATTTTAGTTTTGAAACTAAAGCAGAGTAATCTTTTTCACCTGCTGTGTAAGCTTCATACATAGCTTCTTTTAAGCCAGCTTTCTTCATGTTCTTTCTTGTAGCGTCTGCTAAACCTTTTCCGTAAGCAGTTTTGTCATGAAGGATAGCTACTTTTTTACCTTTGTAGTTGTCAGCTAAGAATTTACCAGCAACTTCACCTTGCTGATCATCTCTACCACAAACTCTAAAAGTATATTTTCCACCTTTATCCGTTAAAGCTGGGTTTGTAGAAGCTGGTGAAACTTGGATAATTCCTTCTTCATTGTATACCGCTGAAGCTGGAATTGAAGAACCAGAGCAGAAGTGACCTGCAACGTAAGCTACACCTTGACCAGCAAATTTGTTGGCAACAGCAACAGCTTGTTTAGGATCGCAAGCATCATCTCCGATTTCTAATTTTACTTTCTCACCATTAATTCCACCTTTTTTGTTAACGTGCTTTAACCACATTTCAGCACCAGCTTTTAACTGAGCACCAAATGAAGCGTACTGACCAGACATAGGTCCAGCAGAAGCAACAACTACTTCAGCTTTAGCTGATACAGTTGCTAGCATTAACGAAGCGA
>CACBVP010000023.1 GCA_902542795.1 uncultured Pelagibacteraceae bacterium | reverse complement strand
TACCTAATGCTACTGGTTTTTTTTTTGTTGAAAAATTATATTTTTTAAGAACTGAGCCTGTGTTTAAATTAATAAAAAAAGTATTCAAATTTGACGAAATTATAACTATTTCGTCAGTAACAATAATTTTGTTTCCTAAAAATAAGTTTGTTGGTGATAAGTCAAAAGACTGATTAAAATTATTAAACCAATTTATCGATAAACTATCTAGATTAATTGAATACAAAGATCCAAAAGTGTTTAGAAATAACAAGTTGTTGCTATAAATTGATAAATTGTTGATAAATTCATTCTTCAAAGAAATTTCTTCGGTAGGTATTAATTTTAATAACTCTCCTTCATTTTTATTTATAATTAACAAATTATTATTCTGATTTGAAGCAACCACTTTTTCTTTATAAATTTTTAAATTTGATCTAAATGGAACTTTAAAGTTTTTTGCCCATAAAATTTTATTTAAATTATAATTATATGCATAAAAATAACCTAAGTTATCTGTCACGAAAATTATATTGTCTTCAACAATAAAATTTAAATTTTTTTTAACCCCTTTGAACATTTTTTTATAAAAGTTAAATTTCGAAATAATCTTATTTTCGTATGTAGAAAATACTATAATATTTCCTTTTTCGTCTGAAATAATAATATTTCCATCTTCATATAATTTATATTTACTTGATGAATATTTTGAAAGTTTATTGCTTTTAAAAATTATTTGATTAAGGTCATTATACTTAAAATTTTTTGTATTGTTATTATAATCGTAGAAGATATCACTCCATTCTTTGTTCACAATGGGGTCTGAAATTTTCAAAATAAAATTTTCATTAAAATTTATTTCTTTGTTAAATTCACTTTGAGAAATTGCAATTTTTTTAAAATCTTTAAAAATTATCTTATCTTTCTGCTTAGTAACCTTATCGTTGTTCCAAATTCCAGTTTTGTTATCAAACGAACAGCTGTTTAAAAAAAATAAAAAAAAAAAAATGAAGAATAATTTCATTATTTAATTAATTCTTGAGCTGCTGATTTAAGTTTTGAGTTTTTGTTTATAAGATTATTTAGTATTTTTTGGCTTAACTCACTTTCTTTAATCTTTGCCAGATATAAACTTTTTTTAAAAAGAATAAGGTCTTTATATTCAGTCGAATAATTTTTTTTTTCTAATGTTTTAAAATATGTAAGTATTTTCTCTTTATCTGTAATTAAATTTTTTTCTAAAACTTTATTTAAAGCTAATAATGCATAGAATTTATTTTCACTCAGTATAATTTTATCAAAATATATTTTTGCTTCTTCACTTTGGCTATCTGATAAAAGGAGATTAGCTTTAATATAATTTTCTGATATAATAATATTTTTATTTTTATTTTTTTCATTTAGAAAAATTAAAATAATCAAAACAAATATTAATGCAAAACCAAAGAGCAATATTTTAGATTTGTTATTTTTTAAAAAAGATATTGTTCTTTCTTTAAATTCTATTTTTTTATCTATGCTTGTGTCCATTTAGATTGTGTTTGTTTGACGGAAATTTTTTTAATTTTACATCTCTAGTATATTTTTTTATAGCTTTTTCAATTATTCTATTCAAGTTTACGAATTTTTTGACAAATTTTGGGTAAAAACCACTTAATCCAAGCATATCATCTGTCACTAATACTTGCCCATCGCAAAATAATGATGAGCCTATTCCAATAGTTGGTATCTTTAAATTATTAGTAATATTTTTTGCGGCCGCAGGTGTTAAACATTCTAAAACAATTGAAAAGGCTCCTGCTCCTTCAATTAATTTAGCTTCTTTTAGTAAAGAATTACATGCGGCTCTAGTTTTTCCTTCCAGTTTAAATTTTCTTTTAAATTGAGGTGTATATCCAATATGTCCCATTACAGGAATTTTTTTGCTTACTAAATATTTAATTATTTTATAGTTATCTTTATGGCTTTCCAATTTAATTGCATCACAGCCTGTTTTTTTTAAAACCATTTTTGCATTTTTGAATGCTTTTGAATTATCGTTGTAGGTATTTTTAGGCATATCAACAACTAAAAGTGAATTTTTTACGCCTTTTTTAACACTTAAAGTGTGTTGAATTATATTTACAAGACTTATCTCATGAGTGTTTTTATGACCATAAAGCACATTTGCCATAGAGTCTCCTACTAAAATTATATCACAATATTTATCTAATATTTTTGCAATATTTTTAGAGTATGCAGTTAAGCAGACAACTTTAGATTTATTTTTTTTTGAAATTATTTTCTTAATTTTTAAATTCATTATTCTAATTCAATTGTGCTTGGTGGCTTAGATGTAATGTCATACACTACTCTATTAATACCTTTTACATTATTCACAATTTTATTAGATATTCTATCTAAAAATTTTTTAGGAAGATTGTAATAATCAGCTGTCATTCCATCATTTGAAGTTACTGCTCTAAGAAGACAAATATTCTCATAAGTTCTAGCATCACCCATAACTCCTACTGTTTTAATTGGAAGTAATGCTGCGTATGCCTGCCAAATCTTATAATAAAGTTTATTTTTTAATAATTCTTTAATATAAATATTATCTGCCTCTTGAAGAATTTTTATTTTTTCTAAAGTTATTTCTCCTATAATTCTTATGCCTAGTCCTGGACCAGGAAAGGGATGCTTATAGTTTATTTCATTTACTAAATTCAAAGATTTGCCTAAAATTCTCACTTCATCTTTAAAAAATTCTTTTAATGGTTCGATAAGTTTCAATTTCATTAATTTCGGAAGGCCACCTACATTATGATGTGACTTTATTTTCGAAGTTTTACTACCAGTAGAAGATTTGCTTTCAATAATATCTGGATAAAGTGTTCCTTGAGCTAAATACTTTATATTCTTATATTTTTTTGCCTCTTTTTCAAAAACCTTAATAAATAACTTTCCAATAATTTTTCTCTTTTTTTCTGGATTTGCGACTCCTTTTAATTTTTTTAGGAAAATTTTGGAGGCATCAATTAGTTTAACATTTAATTTATATTTTTTTTTGAAAATATCAAAAGAGCTCTTAAATTCATTTTTTCGCATTAACCCTGTATCAACCATAATACAAATCAGATTTTTTTTAATTGCCTTATTGATTAATAAGGCAGCAACACTACTATCAACACCGCCAGACAATGCACATATAACTTTATCATTCTTAATCTCTTGTCTTATCTCATTAATAAGTCTTAATTTTTGTGAACTTACATTCCAATTTTTTTTAATTTTACAAATTGAAAAAATAAAATTTTTAAATATTTGTTTACCATTTTTTGTGTGTGTCACTTCGGGATGGAATTGAACGCCATAAATTTTTTTTTTAGTGTTTTCTATTATTGTTAATTTTGAGTTACTAGTAGAGGCAATAGTTTTAAAAGATTTCGGTAATTTAATAACTGCATCTTCATGACTCATCCAAACAGTTGTTTTTCTTTTAAAAAAGTCTTTTGTTAGTTGTGAACTCTTTTTTTTTATTAAAAAGGCTCTACCAAACTCCCTTGTGCTTCTTGAGGGTTTAATTTTACCTCCAAACAATTTAGCTATAAGTTGCAATCCATAGCATATACCTAAAATTGGTATATTTTTCTCAAATATTTTTTTTGATACTGTTTGGTGGTTCTTTGAAGTGACAGATGATGGACCACCTGAAAATATTATTCCCTTTATTAAATGAAATTCTTTGATTTTTAGAAAGTCTTTAATATTTATAATTTCCGAATAAACTCCAAGCTCTCTAATATTTCTTCCAATTAGTTTTGTAACTTGAGAACCAAAATCAATAATTAATATTTTTTCTCTCTCTTTATGAAATTGCATTTATTTCTTAGATAAATTCTCAATTTCAACTTTTAATTCACTATTTTTGATACAAAATTTATTACAAATTGAACTAAGTCTATTATTTAGCTCTTTGCTTTTTTTATAGTCAGAAGAGGCAAGTTTAAGTTTAGCTAAATTGTATATAGCTTCCTCATTTTTAGGGTTAAGTAACATCACTGTGTTTAAATTTTGTTCTTCTAAGTCTTTATTATCTAATTTATTAAAAATTTTTGATAAATATAAATATGACAACTCACTTTTGGGATTAAAAACAATTTCTTGTTCAAACTTAAATTGAGCTTCTTTGAATTTTTCTTTTTTGTATAAGTTTACCCCCTCACTAAAATAATCAGACTTGGCATTTAAGAAATTTATTAAAAGAAAAAAAATTAATATAGATTTAAAAATTATTGTTTTCATAATTTATAATTATTTGATTTTTGAGTTACCTCTACACTATGTACCATACTTTCATAAAAACCTGCTTTGGTAATTTTAACAAATTTTGCTTTTTTATTAATCTCTTTTAAGGACTTAGCTCCAATGTAGCCCATAGATGATCTTAGTCCACCCTGTAGTTGATAAATTATTTTGGATACCTTTCCTTTATATTCTACTCTTCCTTCAACACCCTCTGGAACAAACTTTGATTTATCTTTGATATTACTTTGGAAATACCTATTTGCTGAGCCAGCAGACATAGCACCTATAGATCCCATTCCTCTGTATTGTTTAAATGTCTTTCCCCTACTTTTAAATTTTTTACCTGGACTTTCATCTGTGCCTGCAAATATAGACCCCATCATTATTGCATCTGCTCCTGCAGCCAAAGCTTTAGCAATATCGCCGGAAAATTTTACACCCCCATCAGAAATTATTTTAATATTTTTTTTATTTAATGCTTTTTTTACATCCATTATAGCTGAAATTTGAGGGACTCCTATACCAGCTACCATTCTTGTAGTACAAATTGATCCTGGTCCTATACCAACCTTAATAATGTCAGCTCCTGAATTATATAATTTTTTTGCAGCCTCTCCTGTTGCTATATTTCCTACACAGAAAGGGATTTTACTTTTAATTTTTTTTAAATTTGACAAAGTTTTTAAAACTTTTTTACTGTGGCCATGAGCAGTATCAATCACGATTAGATCTGCTCCGCTATCTATTAATGCTTTGGCTCTTTCAAAATCTTCTTTATTTGTACCTACTGCTGCTCCAACTAATAATTTTTTATTTTTAACTTTTTTTACTTCTGATGACTGTTTTTGTATATTTAAATTTCGATGTATTACTCCTATCCCGCCTTCTTGGGCCATAGCTATAGCCATATTGCTTTCAGTAACTGTGTCCATCGCAGAGGATAAAAATGGTACTTTAAGTTTTATATTATTTGTTAGTTTTAAGCTTATATTTGTATTTGAAGGAAGAATCGATGAAAAGCGTGGAAGCATTAAAACATCGTCAAAGGTTAAAGCTTCTTTTATTGATCCCATATAAACTTATATACAATTATTGTGATTTATAAAGTTTTTAATGTATCGCAATGTATATAAGTTTCTTTTGACTCACTTCTACTAGATACGGGTTTGAAAAAATTAACCGTTTTGAATATTGATTTTGCAAGATTCTTTACTTCAATAAAATCTTCACCCATAAATACCTTTGAGACTAATACACCTTTTGGTTTAAGCACTTCTTTTGATAAATTAATTATTTCTGAACATAATTGATTTGTTCTTATTGAGTCTAAGGATCTATTACCTGTAGTATTTGCAGCCATATCTGAAATTATAATATCTAATTTTGATTGAAAATACCTAATTATGATGTCTTTGGTGTCATTTTGCAAGATATCAGCTTTAATAAACTCTACATTACTTATTGGCTCCATATCTTTTATATCAATAGATAATATCTTTCCGCTAGTGATTATTTTGCTTGCTACCTGAGACCAGCCTCCTGGACACGAGCCTAGATCAAGGAGATTTGAGTTTTTTTTTATAAACCGATATTTTTTATTTAATTCAATTAATTTAAATGAAGCCCTGGATCTATAACCTAAAGTTTTTGATTTTTTAAAATAAGGATCTCTATGTTGTTTTATTTTCCAAGAATTACTTTTCTTGGTTTTTTTTGATTTTTTCATTATAAAATATCTTCATGATTTTCTTCAGATATTTTTGAATTTTTTTTGTTTTGTACTCTAAAAAGAACTACGCTAATTGGTATTGAAATTAAATAAATTAAACCAAAAGTTAATAGAGTTTCTAAAGTATAAAATAATAGTGCGATAAAAACTAATCCAATCCCCAAAAGGAGGAAAACTGTAGTTTTAGGTGAAATTGATATCCTTTTTAAAGCCAAAGTTGGAACTTTACTCACAAGCATAATTGCAACTAAAATTGTGAAATAAGGAACAACTTTTTTTATATCAAAACCAAAGTTAAGGTTGGTTAGTTCATATATTAATGGCATTAATATTAATAATCCACCAGCAGGAGAAGGTATCCCCTCGAAGAAGTTATTCTTCCATTCTTCTGATGACTCAATTTTAGTTAAGTTAAATCTTGCTAATCTCAACACGCAACAAACTGAATAAATAAGCGTAATTGCCCATCCAAGTTTGCCATAATTATTTAATTCCCAAAAATATAAAATAAATGCTGGTGCAATACCAAAGCTTACAAAGTCAGTTAAAGAGTCTAATTCTTTTCCAAATTCAGATGTTCCTTTAATTAATCTTGCAATTCTTCCATCTAAAGCATCTAAAATTGCAGCAATTAAAATTAATGTTACTGATAGGCTATAATTTCCATCAATAGAAAATTTTATAGAGCTAATGCCTAAACAAACACCGGCTAATGTTAAAATATTTGGTAACAAATACCTTGATTTTTTTGATGATACTAATCTAAACTTTTTATTTTCTTCCATTACTCTCCAGCGATTAAACTTTCTCCTGCAACAACATTTTGACCTTGTTTAGCCAAAATATTTTTATTCTTAAAATATATATCTACTCTACTCCCAAATCTTATCATTCCAATTCTTTCACCTTGCTTTAATTCTTGATCTTGCTCTACTTGACAGACAATTCTTCTAGCTATTAGTCCTGCAATCTGAACTATGATTATTTCTTCACCGTTAGAAGTTTTTATTTTAAAATAATTTCTTTCATTTTCCTCGCTTGCTTTATCTAAAGAGGCGTTTAAAAATTTACCAGGTTTATAATAAATTTCTTCTACTCTTCCAGAAATAGGAGTTCTATTTACATGACAATTAAAGACATTCATAAATATACTTACTCTTGTGTATGTGGTGTTTTCAAGTCTTAGCTCTACAGGACCAGAACGCTCTGAAACATCTGTTACTAAACCATCAGCTGGGCTAACTAAAAACTTATCATCATTTATAGAATATCTTTCAGGATCTCTAAAAAAATAATAAACCCAAACAGTTATTAAAATAAAAATAGATCCAAAAAAATTAGAAAAAAGCAAAATTAAGAAAGTTGCTAAAATTGAAATTGCTAGGAATTTATATCCTTCTTTATGTATCTTTGGAAAAATTGTGTTAAACATAATTATTTAATTTGCTAATTTTTTCTTAATATGTATAAAAACCGTTAATTATCAATTAATATTTTATGGCAAAGATTAAAGTAAAAAACCCTGTAGTTGAGCTAGATGGTGATGAAATGACTAGAATTATATGGTCATTTATCAAAGATAAGCTGATCAAACCTTACCTTGAAATAGATCTCAAATATTATGACCTTGGAATGGAAAGTAGAGATAAAACAGATGACCAAATAACTATTGATGCAGCTAATGCAATTAAAGAACATGGTGTTGGAGTAAAATGTGCAACTATAACTCCAGATGAAGCAAGAGTTGAAGAATTTAAACTTAAAAAAATGTGGCGATCTCCTAATGGAACTATAAGAAACATTTTAGGTGGGACAGTTTTTAGAGAGCCGATCATTTGTAAAAATGTACCAAAACTAGTGCCAGGTTGGACGCAGCCTATTGTTATAGGAAGACACGCTTTTGGCGATCAATATAGAGCTACGGATTTCTTAATTCCAGGTGAAGGAAAAATGGAAGTAAAATGGACTTCTAAAGATGGAAAAAATAAAAAAGAATTTAAAGTATTTAATTTTACAGGGCCTGGCACAGCTTTAGCTATGTATAACTTAGACGACTCAATTAAAAATTTTGCGCGTGCGTGTATGAATTATGGTTTGGAGAGAAAATGGCCCGTGTATTTATCTACAAAAAACACAATCTTAAAAGCATACGATGGAAGATTTAAAGACCTGTTCCAAGAAGTTTTTGATAAAGAGTTTAAAGATAAATTTGATAAAGCATCAATTACTTATGAGCATAGGTTGATTGATGACATGGTAGCATGTGCAATGAAATGGAATGGAGGATATGTTTGGGCATGTAAAAATTATGATGGTGATGTTCAATCAGATACAGTTGCACAAGGTTTTGGTTCTTTAGGATTAATGACAAGTGTTTTAATGACACCAGATGGAAAAACTGTTGAGTCGGAAGCAGCACATGGAACGGTTACAAGACATTATAGAATGCACCAACAAGGAAAGGAAACTTCTACAAATCCGATAGCTTCAATTTTTGCATGGACCAGAGGTTTAGCTCACAGAGGTAAATTAGATAATAATAGTGAACTTGTTAAATTTGCATCATCTCTAGAAAAAGTTTGTGTTGAAACTGTTGAAAGTGGTTCAATGACTAAAGACCTTGCTATCTTGATCGATAAATCAACAAAATATTTAACTACCAATCAATTTTTAGAAGTTATTAATGGAAATTTAAAGAAAAAACTTAATTGAGTTTTTTTCTTACTGCCTCAAAAGCTTGTTCAATTTTACTTTGATCGACGCCACCAGCTTGAGCAAAATCTTTTCTTCCACCTCCACCTTTTCCTCCTAAAATTTCTGATGCAATCTTAACAAGTGTTACAGCATCAAATTTATTCGTAAGATCTTGAGAAACTCCTATAGCAACTCCTACTTTGTCCTCAAAAGAAGAAATGCTTATTATAACACCTGATTTAATCTCTTTTTTGCCTTGATCAATAATTCCCCTTAATTCTTTAGGAGGAAAATCTTTTAAAATTTGTTCTCGAATTAACATATTTCCAATTTTTTTGTCCTGTATTATATTTTTATTTTTATCTTTCTTAATGCTTTCAATTTTTACTTTGTTAAGCTGTTTATTCAAATTTTTTAAAATTTCAATTAAATCTAAATTATCTTTATAATCTGGCTTTATATTTAGTTTTTGTAACTCCTTTTTAATTAATGTTATTTCATCATTTAAATTTGACTCTTTTTGAGATTTGTTTAGTTTTTGTGTTTTTTCA
>CACBVP010000022.1 GCA_902542795.1 uncultured Pelagibacteraceae bacterium | reverse complement strand
TTAATGAACATGTTGGAAGTGCATGCATACTTTCAACATCATATTTCGAAGGTGGATACATTCTGCTTTCAAAGTGATGACCGCCTGAGTACGTTAAAAGATGTAAGTTAGGATTATTAGACGAGTCTTTAAGATTTTTACATACCCATGGAGGAGTAGATTCATCCTGTTGACCATTAATTGCATATATTTGAATTTTGTCACTATATTTTACCTCAGACATATCAGGACATGCTGCATTGATCATGAATCCTTTTGTAATCAAATTCAAAGAAGGATAATTATTTCTTAAATCCTGCCAACCTGCTTTAAAAATGGCTAATGAGCCAGTTGAAGAACCAATTAGAATTACTTCTTTAGATTTACCAAATTGTTTAGAAACTTCATCTATCGTTGCTAAAGCGTCATACAAAATCATTGAACTTGTGTATGAACCTGTAAATTTTTTCTGATACCTAGGTTCAGCACCATAAACTATTGCGGTTGCGTAGCCATGTTTGCTTACTTGTTTTTCGTAATAAAGCTCGTCATCCATATTTGGGGTACTTGATGGAACAACAATTATTAATCCGTTAGTTATGGACTCTAGGTTTCTTAGTTCCACTCTTACCTTTTGATTCTTGCCATCGTTATTTAATAAAGCAATATCGTCATTAGTATTTTTTGAATTTATAGTTATTTCAGTTACTTTCCTATCGTCTTTTGAAACTACTTTTTTTGGAACATCTCCAATTCTTTTAAAATTAATAACGCAAGGAACATAGTCGCTATCTCCTTTATATTTTCTTTTCATTTTTAAATTTCCGTATTTTTTGTCTCCATAGTATTGTGATTTGCCACCTACTTTTCTTTTAAATTGATAAACAGAATATTTTTTTTCATCATTATTTAAGTTTCCTGTAATGACGCTTTTATTGCCTCGTCTTTCACCCTTAATATAAATTTTACCTTTTTCATCTACTTTTGATTTTTTTTCATCAATAGTCCATCTACCAGCTCCCCCTCTATCGTTTGTCACCATTCCATCTCGAATAATAAATTGGCTTCCATCATAAGCATTACTATTTTTTGATCCTCTGCAGAAATCAGAAAATGTATAAGCACCGTCGTATTTAGAAGAAGGCTTACCTACTGCTAATGCAGTGCTTGTAAATAAAATTAGAATTAAGAGACTATTTTTTATATTTTTTAAAATTTTCAACATAGTCCCTAGCATTCTCTTTAATGTGTTCTATTTCTTCATCGGTTACTTGTCTAACAACTTTGCCAGGACTACCGAGAACTAAAGATCTTTCGGGTATAACTTTATTTTCTGTAACCAAAGCATTTGCACCGATGATGCAATTTTTTCCAATTTTAGTTTTATTTAATATTGTTGAACCTATTCCAATTAAACAATCATCAGCGATTTCACATCCATGAAGCATAACCATATGTCCTATTGTTACGCCTTTACCAACTATTGTTGGGCAACCTGGATCAGTATGAATTACGCTTCCATCTTGAACATTCGAATTTTCCCCAATTATAATTGGTTCAAGATCACCTCTTAAAGTTGTGTTGAACCAAATGTTTGAATTTTTTTTAAGTTCTACCTTGCCGATAATAACAGCATTAGATGCAACCCAACTACCTGGATCTATTTTTGGTGTATGTCCTTCAAAATCGTAAATCATAATATTGCTGTAATGTATAATTAATTAAATTATAATACATTATGGCTCTAACTAAAACCCCAGTTTGTGACTTTGGAAAAAAAGCTGAAGATTTCAAACTTAAATCAATCAACAATAAATTAGTTTCTTTAAATGATATCAAAGGTGATAAAGCTACTTTGATCATGTTTATTTGTAATCATTGTCCTTATGTTAAAGCAATTATTAAAGATTTAACTAAAGATTGTAATGAGCTGAAAAAAGATGGAATTAACTCTGTAGCTATTATGTCGAATGATACAAAAAATTATCCAGAGGACTCATTTGATAATATGATTAAATTTGCAGAGATAAACAACTTTGGCGAAGTAAATTATTTATTTGATGAAACTCAAGAAATTGCAAAGAAATATGGCGCTGTTTGTACTCCTGATTTTTTTGGATACAACAAATACCTTGAACTTCAATACAGAGGCAGATTTAGAGAATTAAAAGATTTGAAACCAATTAATAATGGAGAAAGTGATTTAAAAGCAGCAATGACAATGATTGCTAAAACTAATAAAGGTCCTGATCAACAAATTCCAAGCATGGGCTGTAACATCAAGTGGTTTAATTAATGTTTTTAGTTGCTACAAGAAATTTTCCTCCTGAAGTTGGTGGAATGCAAAACTTAATGGAAGGACTATCTAATGCTTTATTAAATCATGGTCCAGTAAAAGTTTTTGCAGAAAATTACGATCAAGCTGAAGAATACGATCAAAATTCAAAATTAGATATTGAGAGAATTTCTGGATTTAAATTATTTAGAAAATACAGAAAAGCAAATCGTATTAAAGATTTTATAGAAACTAATGAAATTAGAGCATCCTTTTTTGATCATTGGAAAAGTATTGAAAATATTGAAAGTAGTGTTTTAAAAAAAACTAAATCATTTTGTTTAATTCATTCAAAAGAAATTAATCACCCTGCAGGCTCCTCTTTAAATAAAAGAGTTTTAAAATCATTGGGTAAAGCGGACCATGTAATAGCTAATTCAAGATTTACAAAAGAATTAGCTTTAAAGCTAGGGGTTAAGGATGTGACTGTTATTAATCCTGGATGCAACTATCCAATACCAGTAAATGACGAAGCAAAAGAATATGCAAAAAATATTTATGGTGAGGCATCTCCAAAATTAATTACTATTTCAAGGTTAGATGGAAGAAAAAGTCATCATAATGTAATGATGACGGTTAAAAATCTTTTACCTAAGTATCCAAGTTTAAAATATGTCTCTGTGGGAGATGGTGATGAAGGAAACAATCTTTTAAAACTTAGGAAAGCGCTTGGATTAGAAAAGAATGTTGAATTTATATTTAAATCCACAGAGCAAGAAAAAGTGGCACTATTAGAACAGTCAGACATATTTGTTATGCCTTCAGTAGTATATAAAAAATCTGTTGAAGGATTTGGTATAACTTATATTGAAGCAGCTTCTTACGGCAAACCTTCTATTGGAGGAATTTATGGTGGTGAAGGAGATGCAATAAAAAGTGGTCAAACAGGTTACTTATGTAATGGAAATGATCTAAATGCGATATATGACACTCTTTTAAAAATTTTGACTAATGATCAATACTTAAAATTAGGTGCTAATGCTTTAGAGTTTTCAAAAGAATTTAGTTGGGAAAAAATAATTAAAAAATATATCAATTTAATTTAGATCTTACTTCACTAATAACAGTTTCAACCTTTAAATCTTTTAAGTCTTTTACTGATAGAGGTTTAAAATTAAAGTTTTCAATACTAACTTTTTTTGCAGAAGTGTGACTTCCAAATAAAGCTAATCCTTTTTTATCTAAATGAGATGCGATATGGGCTGGACCTGTATCGTTTGCGATAATAAATTTTGCTCCATATATTAATGACACTAGAGTTTTAATATTTACAGGCTGATTGTTCTCAAGAATAACTTTTGCATTAAATTGTTTGGCTTCTTCAAGTTCATTGGGACCTGGTGCAAGCAAAACTGAATACTTATTTTTAAATTCTTGTTTTAATTTTTGAATTAATTCTTTGTAATAAGGCCATTTTTTTTTAGTTAGTTTAGGCGAACAAAAAGGAAATATAAGAATATATTCTCTATTCGTATAATATTTAACTAAGTGTGAAGCATTTTCAGTTGCCCAGCTTAAATCAATATTTTTTGTAAATTCAGTATCAACACCACTTTTTTTGAGTTGAATTTCCATCCGGTCTAGAACAGGATCTTCATCAAAATCGCTTTTTTTCTGACCTGGTTCTAACGCCGTTTCAGTGGATGACCATTCAGCGTTTTTAATTATAAATCTTTTATAAAACTTTGTCCGTTTAGAATTTTGTAAATCAAAAACTTTACTAAAATCATATTTTGCTAAAGCCTTCTTTAAATTATTTAAATAAAATAAGTTCCATCTAGGTAATCTTTTATCTATTAATACGCCATCTAAATATGGACACTCTGACATAAAAATCGAGTATGGTTGAGAAGTAAGTAGAAAAACTTTTCTATTAGGATAAAATTTCTTAATATCTTTCATAGCTCCGTTGGCTTGTATTAAATCACCTAAAGACCCGTGTTTGATTATTAATATGTTTGACATTATTTATTCTGAGTATAGTTAAAGAATGATATAACTAAATATATTTATGAGCAACAAATTAGACAAAATATTGGCAGAAATTTCAGCTGGTGAATTATTCGATAAGATTACAATATTAGAGATTAAAAAAGAAAAAATATCAAACAATAAAAAATTAGTTGATGTTGAAAAAGAACTAAGCTCATTAAAAAATACAGTAGAAAAATTTATTCCTAATCAAAGTAATATTTCAAAACACGTAAATGAATTAAAAGAAATAAATCTAAAATTGTGGGATATTGAAGATGGCAAAAGAGCTGCTGAAAAAGAGAAAAAATTTGACGATAAATTTATAGAACTTGCTAGAAATGTTTATAAATTAAATGATGAAAGGGCTAAAATTAAATTAGCTATAAATACAGTCCTTGGATCTAATATCAAAGAAGTAAAATCTTATGAATAATTAATCTAACTTAAGGCTAGGAATAATAGCTCTCAGCTTAGTTGGTAATTTTTCATCAACGGTAACAGTTATCACTCCTTCAGATTTTTTTAATTCTTTTAATATCTTTCCATCAGGAGAAATAACCATTGAATGTCCAAAAGTTTTTCTTCCGTTGTAATGAGTTCCGCCTTGTGCTGGAGCAAAAATATAACAAAAATTTTCAATTGCTCTAGCTTTCAATAGAGTATGCCAATGACGTTTACCTGTGGTTTCTGTAAATGCCGAAGGTATAGAAATAAATAAAGAGCCAGCTTTTGACAGCTTTCTAAACAAATTAGGAAATCTTAAATCATAACAAATTGATAAACCAAGTTTACCCCAGGGAAGATTAAAAGATTTAATCTTTTTTCCTGCTATAAAAGTTCTAGACTCAAAGTATTTTTCTTTTTTACTTAAAACAACATCGTACATATGAATTTTATCGTAGTGAGATCTTACTTTTCCAGTTTTATCTATCAAAACAGAACGATTAACTAATTTATTTTTTGAAATTTTAATTATTAATGAGCCAATTAAAATCCACTTTTTATATTTTTTTGCTAATTGTCTAATTCCTAATAAATATTCATCTTTATTCATTGGTTTACATGTTTTTAATAGTTGTTTTTTATTTAGTGAAAAAAGAGATGAAACTTCTGGTGTTAATATAAAGTCAGCTTTTTGTTTTACAGCTCTAACTATGAATTTTTCAGTTCTTTTTAAATTTTGATGAATATTATTGTTTGATCTTAACTGAATACAGGATACTCGAAACATTACTTCATTATAGATGAAGCAAAATTCCAGTTACAGTCAAAACTTGGTATATAAGCGCCTGATAATTTAACATTTCCAAAGCTATTAGATAAAACTTTGCACCAGCTATCTACCTGTTTAGGTTTTTTATCATAACTGCCTACTTGAGCAGTAATCACACCACCTTTTTTAAGAATTCTCTTTAAACCCTTCATATTTTTTCTAGCAAGATCAATACAGTATTGATCATCATTTAAATCTACAAAGATTTTATCGTATTTGGAGTCCTCTATTTCTTTTATGCTTTTAAAAGCATCTCCCCAAAAAGTTTTTATCTTATTGCTTTTTTTAACCTTAGAACAAACTTTAGGTAAATGACGATAACACACATCCACAATTTCTGGATCTAGTTCAAACCAGTCAATGTAATTAGAATTATTTTCTAAACATGCTCTCGCTACTCCGCCGTCTCCTCCACCTATAATTGCTACATTATTATTTTTTTTACTTAAATCGTAGCTAGACTTAAAGAAATTAGAGCTATAAATTTTTTCATCTTTTTCAGCTACCTGAATTTCGTGATCAATAAATAATGCATGACCAAACTCTTCTAAATCCATTATTTCAACAAACTGACCAACTTTAGAAGTAAATTTTTCTAAAACATCTTTAACAACATAAAATTTCTTTTGACCTGGAGTACTGTAAATATCATCATAAAGCCCAATGCTACTTCTATCGAATGCATTAGTTACTACCCTTTTATGATCAATCTCATTCCGTAAAATCTTTAAAGCAACTTTTGGATTAACCTTTCCACAAGTAAAAAAATCAAAGCTAATAATACCTCTTTCAGGAAAAGTATGAAAACTAAAATGACTTTCTGATAATAATGCAACAAGGGTGAATCCTTGCGGTTCAAATTTATGAGAAGCTACATTTAAAATCTCGACTTTTGCTGCTTTTGCTATTTTGTAAATTACTTTTTCATAAAATTCAGGTGTATAATCTTTTTTTACACCAAGAAAATCAATGGTAATGTGCTCACCAACTTTGATCATTAAAAACTATCCCCTCTTATAATTTTTAAATTTACCTAAAACTATTTTCATTTCTTTTTTTGAAAGTATTTTAGGTATTCCAATTCTTAGGGCATTTATATATTGATGGCAAATATTTTCGATCTCTTGAGCAAGCTCAAAAGTTTTTTCTAAATTATCTCCAAACGCAACTTGTCCGTGATTTGCAATGAGACATGCTGTTCTATTTTTAAGTGCTTTGATAATATTTTTAGAAAGATTTTTAGTACCAAAAGTTGCGTATTTACTGCACTTAATATCTTCGCCGCCTGCTACTGCAACCATATAGTGAAAAGCTGGAATACTTTTTTGATGAGTTGATACGGCGGTAGCACAAGTTGAGTGAGCATGAACTATTGCTTTAGCCTTTTTTTTATTCACATAAATATCTTGATGAAATCTCCATTCTGATGAAGGTTTACCTTTTTTTTTATCGTAAATACCTTTTAAAGAAATAAAAACAATATCCTTAGGTTTTAGTGAACCATATTTTCTTCCAGATGGAGTAATGAAAAACCCATCAACCCCCTTCTCCTTTGCTCTAATAGATATATTTCCTGATCTTAAAGCTGAAAGATTGGTAATGTTGAGTTTTTTTGAATATTTTATTACTTCTGCTTTCAATTTACTCACTTGAATAAACCTTTCAAACCTTTTTCTGATGCTTCACAAATTCCTTTTTCAGTAATTAAACCTGTAACATATTTAGCAGGCGTAACATCAAATGCTAAGTTCATTGATTTACTTTTCTTTGGGTATATTCTTACTTTTGTAACTTGATTGTTTCTATCAATGCCCTCTACATGAGATAATTCTTCTGAATTTCTCTCTTCAATTTGAATTTTTTTATGATCTTTAATATTCCAATCTATTGTTGAACTTGGAAGAGCCACGTAAAATGGAACATTATTGTCCTTTGCTGCTAATGCTTTTAAATAAGTTCCAATTTTATTACAAACATCACCATTAAATAACGTTCTATCAGTTCCGACAATGCAAATATCGACTTGACCTCTTTGCATTAAAATACCGCCAGCATTATCAGTAATTACGGTATTTGGAATGCCTTCCTCATTTAGCTCGTAAGAGGTTAAGTTTGCACCTTGATTTCTTGGCCTTGTTTCATCGACCCAAACATGAACTTTAATTCCTTTTTGATGAGCATGATAAATTGGCGATGTTGCTGTTCCCCAATCTGTAGTTGCTAACCATCCTGCATTACAGTGAGTTAAAATATTTACTGTATCTTTTTTTTTATTATAAATTTCCTCTATAATTTTAAGTCCGTTTAAGCCTATATTTTTGCAGAAACCTAAATCCTCTTCCACGATAACTTCGGCCTCATTAAGTGCAACTTTAAGAATATCTTTATCATTAGTATCTGATAATTTTTTCATCATTCTATCTACTGCCCATTTAAGATTAATAGCTGTTGGTCTCGAGGCTATTAAATCTTCGCTAGATTTCTTTAAAAAAGATAAATCATTTTTTTCAATAATTGACAAAACTAAGCCATATGCTGCGGTTGCACCAATTAAAGGAGCGCCTCTTACTTCCATAGTTTTAATTGCATTGATTGCATCTTTAACAGTTTTTAAATCTTTGATAATGAACTGATGAGGTAATTTTGTTTGGTCTATTATTTTAACTAAATTATTTTCAAACCAGATAGTTCGGTAAGTTTTATTTTCTATCTTCATTATTTACTATTAAGGACTCTTCCTGCAATATTATTTAGTTTTTTAATCGTTTTTTTAGTTCTCAATTTTGGATCTGTAATAATCGCTACATCTAAACAATTGTTTGCTGGATCTTTTTCTACTGCAAAATCTTTAAATGTCTTTATAACCTCTTTGATCATATTTTGTGCATTAGATGCATTATTCGTTAATGTTTGAATAACCATACTAACATCAACTTCATCATGATCTGGATGCCAGCAATCATAATCGGTCACCATGGCAACTGTGCAGTATCTAATTTCTGCTTCTCTAGCTAGTTTAGCTTCAGGCATATTTGTCATACCTATAACATCAGCACCCCATGTTCTATAAAGGTTGGACTCTGCTAAAGTTGAAAATTGAGGTCCTTCCATCACCACATATGTTCCACCTCTTTGATTCTTAATATTTAGTTTTTTTAATGCAGCTTCACAACAATCTGATAATCCAGGGCTAGTAGGTTTTGCCATTGAAACATGAGCGACTATTTCTTCATCAAAAAAAGTTTTTACTCTTGAAAATGTTCTATCTATAAACTGATCAACTATTACAAATTTTCCTGGCTCTAAATTTTCTTTTAATGACCCAACCGCTGAAACAGAGATAATATCTGTAACCCCTAATTGTTTCATTGCATCAATATTAGCTCTAAAATTGATGTTTGTAGGGTTAACCTTGTGCCCTCTTGAGTGCCTCGGTATAAAACAAATTTCTTCTTTACCTAATTTAGCGATTAAAATCTCATCAGAAGGTTTTCCCCAAGGAGTATTGATTTTTTTCCAAGTAGTTTTTTCAAAGCCTTCCATTTTGTAAAGACCACTACCGCCAATAATTCCTAACTTTCTAATTTTCATTATTTAATTATTAATGCTTTTTTGTTAGAACTTGAAGTAAATAATGGACTTAAAAAAATATATTCGCTCTATTCCAGATTACCCGAAAAAAGGAATTTTATTTCGTGACATTACAACTCTTATAAAAGATGCAAAAGCTTTCAAATATACTATTGACAAAATTATTGAAATAGCAAAAAAAATAGAATTTGATAAAGTAGCGGCTATAGAATCTAGAGGGTTTGTCTTTGCCTCTACGGTCTCTTATCAACTAGAGAAACCTTTTATCCTTTTAAGAAAAAAAAATAAATTACCAGCAGAAGTTCATTCTGTTGATTTTGAATTAGAATATGGGACAGCAACTATTGAGGTTCATAAAGATTCTATCGAAAAGGGAGAAAAAATATTAATTATTGATGACTTGATTGCTACTGGTGGGACTGCAGAAGCAGCTGCAAAAATTATAGAAATCTCAGGTGGTGAAGTGGCTGGCTTTATATTTGTAATAAATCTATTTGATTTGCCTGGAAATGATCTCTTGATAAAAAATGGCTATAAAACTAGCAGCTTGATAAAATTCCCGGGTCATTAATTATTTATTTCTAAAAATTTTTTTACATAATCCTTAAGATTAATCTTACCAAAGTATTTATACATTTTATTAGATAGATTATTATCTATTAAGGCTGACACATATCTTTCACCTTTTCTTTTTGGTAAATATTTAATTTTTGATTTAAACATTTTGGCAACTTCTAAAATTGAATAAGATTTTTTGTTAGCTATGCTGTAATGTCTACAAAGATTTTTTTTCCATGCTAAGTAACAAATGTATACAGTGTCATTAATGTGGGTAAATCTTCTTGTTTGGCTACCGGGTTTTACCACAGGTAAAGCTTTTCTTTTTTTGTAATAATTTTCAAATATTCCAATTACTGTCGACATTTCACCTTCGCATATTTGATGAGGACCGTAAACGTTATAAAAATAAATAACTTCATATTTAAAATTAAACCACTTTTTTAAATTTTCTAATAGCTCCAAGTTTTTTGATTTAGTAAATGCATATGGTGATAAATTTTTATCTTTTCCTTTATTACCCAATGAAGCAGAAGTAGCTGAATAAACTAATTTTATTTTATTTCTTAAGCAAAAATTAAAAACAGAATTAGAACCAATAGAATTAGAATCTAAACATTCGCTCATTTTTAAAAAACTCTGATAAATTCTTGCAAATTCTCCAAAATGAAAAACTGTTTTAATTTCATCAGGTCTTTTTATTATTTTTGAAATATTAGCTGTTTTTCCCTCTATATATTTAACTCTAGTATTTTTTATATGATTAGTTTTTTTCCCCGATGAATAATTATCTATGCTTATTATTTGTAATTTAGTTTTTTTTAAAAAATATTTTATTAGGTTTGTGCCAACAAATCCCGCTCCACCGGTTATAATTATTTTATTTTTTTTTCGCATTATAATTTTCT
>CACBVP010000021.1 GCA_902542795.1 uncultured Pelagibacteraceae bacterium | reverse complement strand
TTAAATCACTATAAATTTGTGTAGCATGTCGTTGTACTTTCAAAGTTTGAAAACCTAAATGATAAGATTGCAACAAAGCTGAAAGAGTGTTTGGCCCTGAAATTGTTACCTTGTATTTGGTTCTTAGTTCTTGAAGGAGTAATTCTTTTGTTTTTGGATCTCTATAACTTGATAATTCAGAAAACAATCCTTCTGTTGGAACGTATACAATCGCAAAATCTGTACTTTTTGGCGGAGCTATATATTTTGTGTTTACTGCCTTTGCTTTTAACCTAAACGCTGCAGCTAAATCCTTTCTCGCTTCTGCTTGAGCTTCTTTATCATTTGCATTGTAAGCATCATCAATAGCTTTATACTTTTCTACTGGCCAATGACTATCAATAGGAAGCAGTACATCCTGAAGCTTAATTGCAAATTCAACTGTTTCAGAAGTATCTTCTTTCATTTTAACATTGGCTATATATTGTGATGCAGGCAACAAATCTTTTAAAAGAGCGCCCAAACCAAATTCTGCTAATGTTCCATAAGTTTTTACACCGCTTAGAATCTTGCTAAAATTATCCTGACTTTTATTAAGTTCACTTACTTGGCGATTAAACACGCCAACTTTTTCATCTACTTTAGTTAAAGCGCCTGTCATATCTTTTGCGATTTCTTTACTCATCAAACCGAAAGACTGACTGAATGAATTTTTTAAAGAACTTACCTCATCTTTTAAAATCTGACTATTGTCAACTTGATCGGGTTGTTTTCTTTTAAGCAATAATATTACCGCTATAAAATTACTAATTAATAAGACAATAATTAACAATGTAAGTATCGAATCCATTATTCAATATACTACATAGTTAAATATATTTTAAAATATTTTTAGCTGGAAAAGTTTTTGTTATCCATGATGTTGGGATGTTTTCATAACCTTTTAATGCTGAGAAGTATGCCCCAACAAAATTGGCCCTACTACAGTTACAACCGCCCGCTTTAATAGTTTTACGCACTGCATCTTTATATGTTTTAGAAGTAATCATTGCATGGACAGAGCCCATAAAAGTTCCAGGATAACTGCATGCTTTTCCAAATTTTTTAACAACGCTAATATGGTTTTGATTTTTGTGTCTTAATACTTTTTTAATATTAGCAATTACATCCTTGAAGTATCTATTTTTTTCATATTTCCTAACAAATGTTTGAATAGGGTTTTTCTCACCATTAGCAGCTAAATCTATGATCTTTAATTTAGCCATAGCGTAGGTTTCGTTAATTTTAGAGTTAGCTACGCTTTTAATTACTTTTTTTAAATCTTTCTCATTGTTATTATAAAGATAATAAGGGAGCGCAGCACAGTAACCATCGGACTCGTTTACTTTTGTCCCACCAGTGATGCTTTTCTTTGCTTTAATATTTTTTATTGTTTCCAATATATTTTGATGGATCCAAGGACCATTCATAGGTTTTTTCCACTTAATCTTTTTATATTTTTTTCTAAGTTTAAGGTTCCTCCAATAAGCAGAGCCTGGACCAAAATTTTTGATAATATTTTTTTTAAAGTTTTTAAAAATTTCAGATTTCTTTTTAGTTGTTACTAAAGTCTTAAACATAACCTGGCCTACATCATTATAACCAGAGACGTTTCCTGTTTTGACTGAATAAAAAGGACTTTTATTTTGTTTTAAAAATGTAATTTCTTTTTTATTTTTTATATAACTTTTTAATTTCTTAGGGTCATAAACCCAATGCAAAGTTCTTGCAGCTGCATCTGCTACTGTCGCACCTAAAAAAATAAAAGCTTTATCCATTAGTTACAGCTTTATTATTTGCTAGAGAACCGCAAGATGCATTAATGTCTCTTCCTCTGCTTCTCCTAAACAAAGATAAGAAACCATTATCCTGAATAGTTTTAGAAAACTTATCTATATTTTCTTGAGAGGCAGGTTTGAAGTCTTTGTTAGATAAAGGATTAAATTCAATTAAATTTAGTTTTGAGGGAACTTTTTTCATAATCTTAATCAATTCTTTTGCATGCTCATCGGTCATGTTTTCTTCTAAGCAAATCCACTCAATAAAAATTGGAAGTTTAGTTTGATCATAATATTTTTTTAATTGTGGGATAAGAGAGTCGATTGAATACTTCTCATTGATAGGCATGATCTCTGATCTGTGTTTTGGTATTGAGCTATGAAGACTCCAAGCTAAGTATACATCTAATTCTTTAGCAGCCCATTCAATAGCATTCATTTCATCTTTTTTAATTCCAACTCCAACTGTGCTTACTGTAATTCTTGTTCTTCCATATTCTAAACCATCTTTATTTTTTGAGTTATCAATTGCAACTTTTACGTTGTCTAAATTTAAAAATGGACTTCCTTCTCCCATTAATACTTGGTTAGTTATTTTCTTTTGAGTAGACCAGTCACCTATGTAATCCTTGCACAAGATAATTTGAGAGATAATTTCACCTGGACTTAAATTTCTTACTAGGCTTTTTGAAATTTGTGCTGTTGCACAAAATTCGCATGATAAATAACAGCCAACAGAAACGGATAGACAAATTGTATAACGAGTTAGAGTTTTATCTGGAATAAGAACTGTCTCTACATTTCTTTTATCTTTAAGTTCTAAAAGAAATTTAATTGTTCCATCTTTTGATTTTTGAACATCAATAATTTTAGGTTTTTCTAAAGATATTAAATTTTTAATCTTATCTCTAAGCTCAAGACCAAAGGTTGTAAGTTCATCAAAGTTTTTAATATTTTTTTTATAAACAGCATTAAACATTTGCTGTGCACGCATCTTAGCTTTTTTCTCATCTACTTCTGCTTTTTCAATTAGGAAATTTTTTAATTGATCGAAATTAAGATCGTAGAAATTTTGTTTATCCATTTGTGAGATATTAAAGACTTGAGTGGGGTATTGAAACCCCACTCCATAAGATTAGTTAAAGTTTTGATCGGTCAGTTTTTAAATGCTTGAGAATTTTCCCTGCATTTGGACCTTCCTTAATCAAATAACCCGAGGTTCCATTAGCATTTGCTTCTGGAGCTTCAGCTTTTTTATTAAGTGTGCTTGCTAGTTTAGCCTCTGACTTTTCTCGGCTGAACTTACCAAGCAAACGTGAAAATCTATCCATCACATCTCCTTTCTTCAACCGCTTTGCAACTCCCCTATGGAGTCCGGCATGCGAATGCCGAGTCTTTTTTTCCATGACTTATGGACAGTCAAACTTTAATATAAGCATATTAAATGTCAATGAATAATAAAACGCTTGGAATAATCCTTATTGTATTTGGTGGTTTGGTGCTTTACAGCGAACAGGAATATGCTTGGATAGTTTCAGCGATAGCAATTGGTATTGGTAGTGGTATTTTTTTCTGGAAAGAAAAAGAAAAAGATATAGACAGTGACTAATGTCAAAAAAAATATTCATTATTTTTGGTCACAATAGATATAAATCTGGTTCAAGTTTTAATGCAGCAATAAGAGATACCTTCATAGAAGAGGCTAAAAAAAAAGGACATGAGATTGATTTAGTAAATATCTATAACGAAAAACAAATAAAATTCTGGGACGGTGGCGGGCCTGATCAACAAATTTTAGATTATCGAAAAAGGTTAGAGCAAGCTGATATTATGATGGTAATGAGTCCTTGCCATAACTACATAATGAATTCTGCTACTGAAAATTTTATTGCAAATGTTTTTACTCCACCATGGTCATTTAAATACAAGAAAGTTTTTCGAAACTACGGTTTTCCAGTGCCAAACATGCTCAAGGGCAAAACTGCTATCATAAGTATGACCTATGGTGGCCCTAGTTTTTTTGTCTCAGCAATTATTCAACAAATTCCAAGAAGAATTAAAAAAATGGTCTTTAGCGGCTTATGTGGAATGAAGGTAAAATATCTTCGTTTCTATGAAGTCTTACCTGATATGCCTAAAGAGATTTTTGAAAAACATATGGAAAAAGTAAGAAAAACTGCGCAACAATTGTAGTAATTTACTTTTTTATCATAAAAGATATAAATCAAATATGATTGATAAATTAAAAGCTTTTATGATTGAGAGTGCGAATATTATGTTCGACGACTCTAAGAATGACCTTAGAAGTTTACCTAAAGCAGTTAGATTACAAATATTAATCGTATTATCTTTTGTTTGGTCGACTGTTTTCAGCTTATATGTTTTTTCTATGACTTCATTCATTTTTGGTTGGGCTGGCGTAGTCATGGGACACATCGGTTTGATCATTGCTGTTTATTTAACGTTTAAATTTTTTCACAAAAAACAAGAACAACCTATTAGTGTTTTTCAGTCTGGAAACTATAATCCAGCAAAAATTTTTGCGGTATTTTTTATAATTTTCTTTATCTTTATTTTTACAAAAGGTATTGACGTTTTAACTCGTACAAATTCTTACGAAACTCCTTATTCTGGTCCGGATACAACCACAGAAGAGAGAATTAAAAAATTTGTAAAATAGATAATTCTTATCTAAAATTATTACATGAAATTATTAAGAGTAGGAGACCTTGGGCATGAAAAAGTTGCTGCCTTAGATGCTAATAATATTATGCGTGATCTCTCTTCTCATATTGAAGATTTAAATCCTGAAACGATAAACTTTGATAATTTAAAAAAATTAGAGCAAATTAAATTGGAAGAATTGCCTGAGATTAAAAAAGATATCAGAATAGGTTCGTGTATTAATAGACCAAGTAATATTCTTTGTATCGGTTTAAATTATTCGCTTCATGCTGAACAAACAGGATCTAAGCTTCCAGACTATCCGATAGTATTCAATAAAAGTCCCGATTGTCTTCAAGGACCCTTTGATCCAATTAAAAAAAATAAAACACAAGAAAAACTAGACTACGAAGTCGAACTTGCTGTTGTTATAGGAAAAGAGGCTTCAAATGTTTCAGAAGATGAGGCGCTGGACTATGTTTTTGGTTATTTTATTTTAAATGATATTTCTGACCGTCATGTTCAAAAAGTAATTGGTAATGGGCATTGGACACTTGGAAAATCCTGGTGTGCTCCTGCTGGTGGAATTTTAGTAACTAAAGAACACATTAAAGATGTAAACGATATTAATTTATCTTTAAGTGTAAATGGTAAAGTTAGACAAAACGGAAATACTAAAAATATGATATTTAAAGTAAAATTTCTAATCTCACATATTAGTAAATATTTAAATTTAAAGCCCGGCACTATTATATCGACGGGTACTCCTGCTGGAACTGGCATGGAACAAAAACCACAAAAGTTTCTTCAAATAGGTGATAAACTCCATCTTAAAGTTGATCATCTTGGAGAACAGAAATATGAGATCGTAGAGGCCTAATGTCTAAAAGATATAGTGGAAAAAGTTTTAAAGATTCAAGTGTAATGAAAAAGGCAAAATTAACTTTAAAAGAAAAAAGAAAACTAAAAAGAGAAAAAAAGAAGAAATAATGTGTGGAAGATATACAATAAGAAAGCCTGTTACTAAAACAGTCGATATCGTTAAAACGAATATTAAAGTTGAGGATAACGACAATTATAATGCACATCCTACCCAACAACTTCCAATCATAAAATCTTATACAAATGGAAAAGCACTTGAATTATGCGAATGGGGATTAGTTCCTGCTTGGTCAAAGAAGCTTGATAAGTTTTCTCCTCTAATCAATGCTAGAAAAGAAACATTGATGGAAAAAGTAACGTTTAAAAACCTTATTCAAACCTCACGATGTATTGTGCCTGCAGATGGCTATTATGAATGGAAAAGAGAAGATAAAACTAAAACTCCTTATTATTTTACTAAAGAGAACGATGAACTAATGTTTTTTGCAGCTATTTATCAAAACAATCAATTTTGCTTAATCACTAGAGAAGCAACTGAAAAAATAAGTGCAATTCATCATAGGGAGCCTTTAATTATTAATCAAAGTCAAATAAACAACTATTTAAATGTTAAAAAAGATGCCATGGAAATTTTAAACTCTATTAAGCCACCAGAGCTAAAGTTTCATGAGATATCAAAAGATATTAATAACCCAGTAAATAACGACCCTGCTTTAATTAAACCTTTGAACTAAATGAATTTATCTATCTCACCAGGAAAAAATAATGTTGGGGCTTATATCAAAGACATTAATTTAAAATCTTTAGAACAAGATCAAGCAACAGAAATAAAAAAGATTTTAAATCAATACGGAGTAATATTTATTAAAGAGCAAAATCTTGACCCTGAAACTTATCAAAACTTTGCAAAAACTATAGGTCAGCCTGTTGTATACCCAAGACTTAAAGGCCTAGATGAAAAATTCCCATTTATAAACGTCATCGAGAGAAAACCTGATGATAAGAATTTAAGCTTTGGTTCTAGCTGGCTTCACCAAGACACAAGCTATTTATCTGATGATAGACCAAGATATACAATGTTAATGGGTAAGGAGATACCGGTTGGACAAGGTAATACAATATTCTCATCTGGTTTTAATGCTTACGACAAATTACCAGATGAAATTAAAGAAAAAATTAAGGATGCTACTGGAGTTTTTTCATCAGCTGGTCCAATAGCAGTAACAAGACTTGAACGAGAAAAAGAAATGGGCATCAAATCATCAAAGAGTATGGAGGCTGAACATCCAGTAGTTATTACCGTTGATGGCAAGAAAACCTTATATGTTTCTCCAGGACATTTAATGAAAATTAAAAACGTAAAAGAAGATGAGGCTGAATATTTAAAAAATTATTTAGTAGATCACGTAAACAAAAAAGAGTTCATATTTTCATATGAGTGGACTAAAGGTGATATCTGTCTTTGGGATAATTTAAGCATTCTGCATATGGCTAGTGAGATCAAGAACTGCAGAAGAGTTATGCATAGAATAACGATTAAATAATTATTTTTTCAAAACTGTAAGGTGTCCCATTTTTCTTTTATCTTTAATGGATTTTTTTCCATAGTCATAAAAAAATTCATCTTTATCAAATGTTTTAGATCTATAAGTTTCAATATCTTTTCCTAAGACATTAAACATTTCAGCATTAGAAATTTTTTCTACTTTTTCTAGATCTAAATCACATACTGCTCTTACATGATTTTCAAATTGGCTGATGTTAAAAGCGTTTAATGTTAAGTGGCCTGAATTATGAACTCTTGGTGCAATTTCATTGACTAATAAATTATCATCTTGGTCGATGAAATATTCAACACACATCGTACCAACATAATTCAATTTTTCTGCGATAAGTTTTGCATTACTCTGTGCTTTAGTAAAAATTTCTTTATTTATATCAGCAGGGATTTTTGAGTGATTTAAGATTTGATCTTTATGAATATTTTCTATGGGCTCATAAATATAAACCTCACCATTTAAGTATCTTGTAATTACAACTGATATTTCTTTCTTTAAGTTTACTTTCTTTTCTAAAATATAATCAGCAGTAAAGCACCAGTCTTTTTTTACATCATCAAGGGAGTTTAAAACAAATTGACCGTGCCCATCATAACCAAGTGTATTTGACTTTAAAATCCCAGGTAATAAGTTTTTATTTTTTTCAACATCTCCAGCTTGTTTAATAAAAGCCCAGTCTGTTGTTTTAATACCTAAATCATTTACAAAAGTTTTTTCTAACTTTCTATTTTGAATTATTTTATTTATCTCAGGTTTAGGTAAGACCTTTTTCTTTAATTCTATTTTTTTTAAAATATCTACTGGGATATTTTCGAATTCAAAGGTAACGATATCAACTTTATCAATAAATTCTTTTATCTTACTTTCATCGTCATATTTGGAATAAATAAATTCATTAGAATAATTTTGTGCAGGACCTAGTTCGTCATCAGATATAACAACTGTTTTTACATTGAGTTTTTTAGCTGCCTGACAAAGTAGTGAACCTAGTTGACCTGAGCCTATAATCCCTAAAGTGATGTCAGACATTTATTATTTAGGTTTTTTTTTAATAGATTGAGTTTGGAGTCTTCTCCATCTTTCTAAATTTGATTTTACTTTTGTATCAAAGTTACCAATTATTGAGGCGGCAAGAATTCCTGCATTAAAAGCACCATCGATTGCAAGGCATCCCACGGGAACACCTTTCGGCATTTGTGCCATGGATAGCAAACTATCAAGACCTTTTATTTTTTTAGTCTCCATAGGTACTCCCAGAACCGGTAAAGTAGTTAAAGAAGCAACCATGCCTGCTAAATGTGCAGCTCCCCCTGCTCCAGCTACGATCACACCAAAACCATTTTTTTCTGCTGTTTCAGCAAATTGAAACATTCGCTTTGGAGTTCGGTGGGCACTGACTATTAAAGTTTGGTATTTGACTTTTAGTAATTTGAGGATTTTTTCGCAGTCTTTCATTACGGAATAATCGCTTTGTGAGCCCATAATGATGGCTACTTTATTATTTTGTTTCTTAGTTTTCACAGATTAATTTAACAATTATGGCCCTAAAAACAATGGCCTAATGTACATTAGGCCACTAAATAGTTATGGAGGAAAGATGTTAAGCTCTTGCTCTAAAAAGTAAAGCTTTTGGCGAGTTTTGAAGCTCGAATAAAGAAACTCTTTTTAATTTTCTAGTAGTTGATTTGTTTTTACTTTTTTTAAGTGCTTTAAATTTCATATTTCCTTTTTAGTTTATTTTTAATGGTTTAAGTAATGCTAAAATTGCAAACTTGATTTGAATTTAGCTATAGATTTAGGCAAAGATTTGTCTGCTATTGGTCAAATTTATATTTTTTCTAATAAATCTTTCGGAAGTTTACTAACAGACCCATTGCTGTCTATAACAGCTAATTCAACCTGTGCTGTAACTAGTGTTTCATTATCCCTAGAAACTTCTTGTAATAAGTTAAGTCTTACAGGTGATTTTTTTATAACCTTCGTTTTAACCTGTAGATGGTCCTCAAAATTTGCAGATTTTAAGTATTTAACATTGCATTCTCTAACCACAAAGATTGCATTAAATTGGTCTCTCAACTGTTTATGGCTGAGTTTAAAATAATCATAAATCATCTCTGTACGTGCTCGTTCAATGAAATGTAAGTACCTGGCATAATAAACGATACCTCCGGCATCAGTATCCTCATAGTAAACTTTTGTTTTATAAATATGATCTGCCATATAATAAACAATAATCATTAAAGAGTTTTATTTCAACTAAGATAAATTTTTCTTTTTTTTGACTAATTTATGCCAAGTAAAACTCAGACTTTTAAATTATTTCTATAATTATGAAAACATTAACTATTTTATCGTTATTACTTTTGTTAACCAATTGTGCCGGTGGAAACATGGCGAAAGTAAAAATTGGCAAACGTTGTACAGTTGCTGATGCTAGTCAGTTACAAGAGTCCTCTTATGTTTGGGTAGTAAGCAAAGAGGCCCAGAAAGATTTTGACAAGAGAATTAATAAGTCAAATTGTCTGGATAGCTAAATAGCTGTTTAAATTAAAATAATTTATGATAATAAGGGATATGAATTTATCCCTTATTATTGCTTGTGTCATAATCGTTTTAGCTTTAATAGTTCTTCCTTTAATTGTCTCTTACAAAGCAGAAAAAGAAGAGAAAGATAATAAAAATGAGTGGGATAAAATTAAAGAATATGGGAATAAAATAAATAATAAGACTAGAGAAAGATATAAGTAGAAATAATGAAAAAATTACTATCTTTTTTTTTATTCATTCTTTTTTTTAGCTTTGAGTTGATTGCAATGGAAAAACGACCTTATCACCATTTGCCTGATGGAACTTTTAGAAATCCAGAAGGGTCTCCAGAAAGAACTTCTAATATGAAGTGGTCTTATAAAGTCTTTAACGAAGAAAGAAAAAAAATAAAAATTGAATTTCCTAAAGATCATGTAGTGCCTAGAGAGAAAGTATTGGCTGAATTAGAAGCAAATAAAAATAATGATTACGTGGCATGGATTGGTCATGCAACTTTCTTAATTAAGCTAGGTGATACAACAATAATAACAGATCCTGTTTTCTCTAAAAATGTTGGTCCGCTAGTTTTTGGTCCTAAAAGATATGTTCCCCCAGCAATTCAACTAAATGAAATACCTCCAGTAAATTTATTTTTGTTAACTCATAATCATTACGATCATCAAGATATGTCTGCAATTAGAAATTTTCCTTACAAAAATTCTAAAGTTATTCTCCCTTTAAAACTTGGAAAGTATTTTGCAAGATATAAAGATGTAAATGAACTAGATTGGTATGAAGAAATACAAGTAAATAAAAATTTAAAGATAACCTTACTTCCAGCTGTTCATTGGTCGAAGAGAGGTTTGTTTGATAGAAATAAAACTCTTTGGGGAAATTTTTTAATTGAATATAAAGATAAAAAAATTCTTTTCGCTTGTGATACTGGATATGGAAATATTTATAAAGAACTAGGAAAAAAGTATGGACCAATAGACATAACTTTTATAAATATTGGAGCATACAACTTTTATCCTATGAGACCCGTTAAAGATAAATCATTATACCACACAAACCCTGAAGAGGCTTTACAAGTTGCTAGAGATTTAAAAAGCAAAAAGGTTGTTGGAACTCATTGGGGAACAATAGTGCTTTCTTTAGAACCAATTATGGAACCACCAAAAAGATTTAAAGCTGGAGCTGAAAAATACGGGTTTAAAAAAGAAGATGCTGTGATTTTTAAAATTGGTGAAGTTAAGAAATTAAATCAGATAATTAACTAGCTTTTCTCTTATTTCTTTCTTGATCTAATAATTTTGTAAGTGCATCAACCATTACATCAGATGCTTTAAAAATTTCATTAGGCTGAAATTCATGTATTGTACTTTGCTCTGGATTTGATTTGTCTTCTATTACAACTACATCATTATTCTCGGTATTTTTTTTAATATAAATTAATAATAGCCAATCTTCGTCTGAAGCTTCATCCCACTTAATAAAAATTTCACCGGTTTCAAAACGTCTATCTGTTACTCTCAAAATACTTAAGTATCTTGGGATATAACGTTTATTAATTTGAAAACACAAACTATGTGCTGATCTATAGAAACTTTCTAACGCTAGCTCGACTTTTTGTCTTTCTTGATTATGAATTCGCTCTTTCTCAAGTAAAGACTCTTTACTCTCTTGATCTTCTATTTTAATCCCAAGCTTGTTTAATCTCTCTTTTAAATCATCTAAAACTTTTTGTTCTCTTAAGGCTTTATATTTTTCTTTAATTTTTTGTATTCGCTCTTGAACATCTGAATATGACTCACGTTGTTGTTTTAAAACGTATTTTTCAAGATTTTTAATTTCTAATTCTTCACGTTTTCTAAATTGCT
>CACBVP010000020.1 GCA_902542795.1 uncultured Pelagibacteraceae bacterium | reverse complement strand
TTTGAAAAAGTCCTGCTTTATCTGATAGTTTTTTTATAACTTTTGATATTCCATCAGGTCCAAACCTATCAATAAACCCTTGATCTCCTTTTTTCCAAAAAAAAGATCCTATCTTTTTAGAGGGATTAACAAAAATTAAATCGTATAATTCGTCGATGTACCATTTATTAATTAAAAATTTATACAAAGGTAAATTAGTATTTTTGAATCCTTCCAAAATTTCAGTGTTTTGAATAAAATAGTAAAATGAAATAGGGATGGAAATTACAACTAAAGTTGGTGTCAGTATTAAAAACCAAAGTGGAATAGATTCATGTTTAATTTCATTTAAAAAGAATATTGATGATTGCCAAAAATCGTTACTATGATGACCAATGAAAGTATCTTTAAATAAGTATCCAGAAAATATAGCTCCTATTCCAAGAAGCAGCAGAGGGAACAGCATTACTAATGGTGACTCGTGAGTAGCTTCTATCGGAATATTCTTGTTATTATAACTACCATGAAATGTTTTAAAAAATAATCTCCACGAATATATTGATGTTAAAAAAGCTGTAAAAATTCCAACGGTTGCAGCATAATTTCCTAAAGATGAATTTCTTAAATATGCAAATTCAATTATTGCATCTTTAGAATAAAAACCAGATAAAAGAGGAAAGCCCGTTAATGCTAGCGTACCTATTAACATGAACACATAAGTGTATGGAAGTTTTTTTCTTACTCCACCCATATTTCGAATATCTTGCTCATCTTTAAATGCATGTATTACAGAGCCAGATCCTAAAAATAATAAAGCTTTGAAAAAAGCATGAGTGAAAAGATGAAACATCGCTACATGATACGCTCCTACTCCAGCTGCAAAAAACATATATCCAAGTTGACTACAAGTAGAGTATGCTACAATTTTTTTAATATCATTTTGGACTAGAGCCACTGAGGCAGCAAAAACTGCAGTGATCATACCAACTACGGTTACTAAGTTTAAAGCAGTTTGAGAATATTCGAACAAAGGTGAACATCGGACGACTAAAAAAACTCCTGCTGTTACCATTGTGGCGGCATGGATTAGAGCTGAAACAGGTGTTGGTCCTTCCATCGCATCTGGTAACCAAGTGTGTAATAAAAATTGAGCTGATTTTCCCATTGCTCCAATAAATAAGAATAAACAAATTAAAGTTATTAAACTTGTTTCAAACCCTAAAAAAACTAATTTATTTTCTATAAATTGAGGAACTAATTCAAAAACTTCTTTAAAATTAATTGTCCCGAAATAAAAGAAGATGAGAAAAATTCCGATTGCTAGACCAAAATCTCCAACTCTATTTACAATAAAAGCTTTGATTGCCGCATTATTCGCACTTTCCTTTTTAAACCAAAAACCTATTAAAAGATAAGAACATAAACCAACACCTTCCCATCCAAAAAATAATTGTAAAAAATTATCTGATACTACAAGCACTAGCATCGAAAATGTAAACAATGATAAATAGGACATAAATCTCGGTTTGTGAGGATCGTGGCTCATATATCCAATCGAATAGATATGAACAAGAGCTGAAACAAAAGTAACAACGACCAACATCACAGAACTTAATGGATCTAAATTAATTGACCAATTAGCTACAAAATTACCCGAACTTACCCACTCAAATATTTTATAGTTTCCATAGATATTATTTTGCAAGCCGTTCCAAAAAATAAAAATAGATAAAACAGCTGAAATGCTTACCAAAAAACTAGTAATAATTTCTGAAAAATATTTAATTAGTGATTTACCTAAAAAACCAATTATAGCTCCAATTAATGGTAGAAAGATTACAGCGTATTCCATTTATCCTTTCATCCCGTGAATGTCTTCAACTCTAATTGAGCCTTTATTTCTATAGTAGATTACAATAATAGCTAATCCTATGGCTGCTTCAGCTGCGGCCACTGTCAAAATCAACATAGTAAATATTTGACCAACTATATCTCCTGAAAAAATTGAAAATGAAATCAAATTAATATTAACGGCAAGTAATATTAGTTCGATAGACATTAAAATTACAATTACATTTTTCCTATTCAAGAAAATTCCAATTACACCTAAAAAAAATATTATCGCCCCTAAGGAAAGATAGTGACCTAACCCAATTTCAATCATCAATTTTTACTCCTTTATTTGTCTCTACCTCTTTAAGTTCAATTGATGAGGATGGATTTCTGGAAATTTGGTTAAAGTAACTTTGTTTCTTTACTCCTTTTCTTTGTCTAAAGGTTAATAAAATTGCTCCAATCATTGAGAGTAATAGAATTATACCTGCCATTTGAAAATATAAAATATAGTCTGTGTACATAACTAAACCTAATTGATGAGTATTAGAAATATTTGAAAATTCTAAAGTACTGCTAGACATTACGTTATCTTTATATTTCCAACCACCTACTACAACTAACAACTCGAGTAAAATTAATACACTTACAATTAATCCTGTAGGAATATGTGTAGATTTTTTACCAATAAACCAAGATTGTTTCTGCTCGGCTACATTTAGCATCATTACAACAAATAAGAATAATACCGCTACTGCTCCAACGTAAACGATTAGTATAATCATGCCTAAAAATTCGGCACCAACCATAATAAAAAGACAACCAACAGAAATAAAATCTAAAATTAAAAAGAAAACTGAGTTAACTGTATTTCTTGAAGTTATAACCATTAGTGATGAAAAAATTGCTATAACAGAAAAAAAATAAAAGAATATTGAGTGAATTAACATTTATCTATTATCTATAAGGTTTATCTAACTTTATATTCTTAGCTATAACAGATTCCCATCTATCTCCATTATCCAATAATTTTTGTTTATTATAATAAAGTTCTTCTCTAGTCTCTGTTGCAAACTCAAAATTTGGACCTTGAACTATTGCATCTACTGGGCAAGACTCTTGGCATAACCCGCAGTATATGCATTTAAGCATATCAATATCATATCTTGTAGTTTTTCTGCTACCATCAGCTCTCTCCTTTGACTCAATAGTGATAGCTTGGGCTGGACAAACAGCTTCACATAATTTACATGCAATACATCTTTCTTCACCGTTAGGATATCTTCTTAAAGCATGTTCCCCTCTCATTCTTGGACTGATTGGTCCCTTTTCAAATGGGTAATTTACTGTTTTAGATTTTTTAAACATTTCTTTAATTGCCATTAATAATCCTTTGACGAACTCTACTAAAAAAATGGTTTTAAAAATTCTTCCTAAGGTCATTAAAAATTTCCTTTCGGTAGTTTGTCGAAATAAAATAAAAAGCTAGCTGTTAAAACTAAGTAGAATAATGAAAATGGTAGAAATATTTTCCAACCTAATCTCATTAGTTGGTCGTATCTGTATCTTGGAACAATGGCTTTTATCAAGGCAAACAGAAAAAATAGGAATAAAATTTTTGTAATCATCCAGATTGGAGCTGGAATTAAGTTTATGGGATAAATATCGATTATTGGTAACCATCCACCTAAAAACAATATTGAACCCATCGCACACATCAATAGTATATTTGCATACTCTCCTAGCCAAAACATTGCGTACATCATTCCTGAATATTCAGTTTGATAACCTGCTACTAATTCTGCCTCTGCTTCTGGAAGATCAAATGGAGGCCTGTTTGTTTCTGCGAGAGCAGATATAAAAAAAATTACAAACATCGGAAAAAGTGGAATTACATACCAAAGATCCTTTTGTGCTAAAACAATTTCTTTTAAATTTAATGATCCAACACATAACAAAACATTTATAATAATTATCCCGATTGAAACCTCATATGAAACCATTTGAGCTGCTGATCTTATTGCTCCTAAAAAAGGATATTTAGAATTTGATGCCCAGCCGCCCATAATTATTCCATAAACCCCAAGCGATGAAACAGCAAATAAATATAAAACACCTACATTAATATCTGCGAGAACAAATTCCTCACTCATTGGAATAACAGCCCAAGCTACGAGTGCTAATGTCATTGTAACAATCGGTGCTAATACAAAAACTGCTTTATTCGCGCTTGCTGGAATAATTATTTCCTTAAAAATATATTTTAGAGCATCAGCAAGTGTTTGCAGTAATCCAAAAGGACCGACAACATTCGGGCCTTTTCTTTTTTGTACCAAGCCCCAAACTCTTCTATCTAGCCAAACTATCATAGCAACTGAGACTAATATTGGTACAAGTACAAATAAAATTTTGTAAACTTCCTGACCTAAAATTTGGATATACTCAAACATTAATTGTTAGTTCCATCCTTTTTAATTTTTTGACGAATTTGTCGACATTCACTCATTGTTTTAGATGAGCGAGAAATAGAGTTGGTATAATAATAGTCCAGCTCTCTTATTATAATTTTTTCACTAACAAAATTTGATTGGATTTTTGAATTTTTTGACTCTACATTTTTAGGTAGTTCATTTAACTCTGAAAAATTAGGAATAGAATTTAAAACTTCTTTTCTTAACTGATCAAAATTAGTTGTATCATTTAATCCCATTTTTTTTATTATTCGATTAAAAATTTTCCAATCTTCCAAAGCTTCTCCTATAGGATATGAGGCTTTTCTACATTCTTGAACTCTCCCCTCTAAATTTTCATATAAACCTTCTTGTTCTGTATATGTTGCACTTGGTAAAACAATATCAGCTAATTCAGCCCCTCTATCACCATGACTTCCTTGATAAACTACAAATTCATTATCTTTTTTAAATTCAAGGTTATCTGAGCCTAATAAATATAATAATTTAAATTTTTTATTTTCTAAATTATTAAAGAATGTAAAATTATTTTCTTTTTGATCAGGTATAATTTTTAAATCTAACAAACCAACCGTTGAAGCGTTCTGAATTAAAATATTAAGAGGATTCCATTCTTGTGATATCTTGTTATTTTGTATCAGAAAGTCTTTTATTTCTTCAAAAATATATTTTCCACTTTCCAGCTCTAATACTGACTCTCCTATAATAATTATTGGATTTTTAGCCGAAAGAATTTTATTTGATAATTCACTTTCGTTATTTATTATTTTTTTTATTTCATCAGTTTTATCACTTATAATTTTATAATCATAAGTAAGATCCCCTGGATCACCAATAGAAAAAATAGGAACTTTTTTTTGTACAAATACTTTTCTAATTCTGGCATTTAACATTGAAGCTTCATGTCTTGGATTTGTTCCGATTAATAATATCAAATCTGACTGCTCAATTCCGTTAATAGAAGAATTGAAAATGTAGTTTATTTTTTCAGAAGAATTTATATAGAATTTTTTCTCTCTAAATTCTAAATTATTGCTTTTAATTAAATTAAATAATTTTTTAAAACCTAAAGCATTTTCCATATTGATCATATCCCCTATATGACCAGCTATTTCATTTGGTTGAACTTCTTTTATTTTTTTTATTAATAAATCTAAAGCCTCGTCCCAATTTGATTTTTGAAGTTTATTTTCTTTTTTAATATAAGGAACATCTAATCTTTGTTTAAGTAATCCATCACAAGAATATCTTGTTTTATCAGAAATCCATTCTTCATTGATATCATTATTTAATCTTGGTAAAATTCTTTTAACTTCCCAGTTATACGTGTCTACTCTAATGTTAGAACCAACGGCATCCATAACATCAACGCTCTCGGTTTTTTTTAGTTCCCAAGGTCTAGCTTCAAAAGCATAAGGCTTTGAAGTTAATGCTCCAACTGGGCACAAATCAATAACATTCGCTGAGAGTTCAGACTCCATAGATTTTTCTAAGTATGTTGTTATTTGCATATTTTCACCTCGACCAATTGCACCAATTTCAGGCACACCAGCTACCTCTGTTGCAAACCTCACACACCTAGTACAATGAATACATCTAGTCATTTGTGTTTTAATTAAAGGACCCATGTATTTTTCTTTTACATCTCTTTTATTTTCTACAAATCTAGATTTATCTACTCCATAATATAAAGATTGATCTTGTAGATCACATTCTCCACCTTGATCGCAAACAGGGCAATCTAAAGGATGGTTTGCAAGCAAAAACTCCATCACACCTTTTCTAGCCTTTTCAACTAAAGAAGTATTTGTTTTAATATTCATTCCTTCCGCTGCTGGCATCGCGCAAGATGCTATGGGCTTGGGAGATTTTTCCATCTCGACCAAGCACATCCTACAATTCCCGGCTATGGATAGTTTTTCATGATAACAAAATCTTGGTATTTCAACATTAGCAAGCTCACAAGCTTGTAATACCGTCATTCCTTTCTCAAATTCTATTTCTTTTCCATTTATTATAATCTTAGGCATTTTTATTCTCCAATAAATGTTGATCGACAAGATAAGGATTATTTAATTTTTTCTTAATTAACGGTTCCTCTCTGCATCTACTTTCAACTTCTTTTCTAAAATGTCTTAATAAACCTTGAACTGGCCAAGCCGAACCCTCGCCAAAAGCACAAATAGTATGACCTTCAATTTGTTTAGTCACATCTGCTAATAATTCTACATCACCATAAGTCGCTTTTCTTTTAACAACTCTATCCAATATTCTCCACATCCAACCAGAGCCCTCACGACAAGGTGTACACTGACCACAACTTTCATGTTTATAAAATCTGGCTATTCTTGCCATGCATTCAACTATGTCTTGATCTTTATTAATAACAACAATGCCAGCTGTTCCTAATCCACTTTTATTTTCTATTAATGAGTCAAAGTCCATTGTGATCGTATCACAAATTTTCTTTGGTAGCAGAGGCATCGATGAGCCGCCTGGAATAACAGCTTGAAGATTTTCCCATCCTCCCACTACTCCTCCAGCATGTTTTTCAATTAATTCTTTTAAAGGAATTCCCATCTCTTCTTCTACGTTACAAGGTGAGTTTACATTTCCTGATATACAAAATATTTTAGTTCCTGTGTTTTTTGGCTTACCAATAGAAGAAAACCATTTTCCACCTCTTCTTAATATTGTAGGGACAACTGCAATAGTTTCTACGTTATTTACTATGGTTGGACATCCATACAAACCTACTAATGCAGGAAATGGTGGTTTAAGTCTTGGTTGGCCTTTGTTTCCCTCTATACTTTCCAATAAAGCAGTTTCTTCGCCGCAAATATAAGCTCCAGCGCCAAAATGTATATGAATATCGAAATCCCAACCAGATCCACAAGCATTTTTTCCTAAGTATTTTTTTTCATATGCTTGATCTATAGCCTCTTGTAATCTTTTTCCTTCGTTTAAATATTCACCTCTAATGTAAATATAACAAACATGTGCGCTAACAGCGAAACCAGCGATTAAACATCCTTCAATTAATTTTTGAGGCTCAAATCTAAGAATATCTCTATCTTTACAAGTTCCTGGTTCGGACTCGTCAGCGTTTATAACTAAATAATGTGGTCTTGATCCAACTTCTTTTGGAGCAAATGACCATTTTAATCCTGTAGAAAAACCAGCTCCACCTCTTCCTCTTAATTGTGAAGTTTTAATCTCGTTTATAATCCAATCTCGCCCTTTTGAAATAAGATCTTTTGTATTTTTCCAATCATCTCTTTTAAGTGAACTTTCAATATCCCAACCAAGTTCGTTATAGATATTTTTAAAAATCTTGTCTTCTTTCTTAAGCATGATTTTCTCCGTTAGTATTTAATTTTTTTTCTGGTGCTGTGTTTTTTCTTCCTCTATATGACCCAGGTTTAAGAGGTTTATCTTTAATTAAAGACTCTAATATTTCTTTTGTACTTTTCTCATCCAAATCTTCATAATAATCATCGTTGATTTGAACCATCGGTGCACTGACACAAGCTCCTAGACACTCTACCTCCATCCAAGAGCAACTACCTTGTTTAGAAATTTCATTTTCGTTTGGAGAAATTTTTTCCTTACATAATTTTACTATTTTATCTGCCCCTCTGATCAAACAAGGTGTTGTAGTACAAACTTGAATAAAATGTTTTCCTACTGGCGCGAGATTGTACATAGTGTAGAAAGTGGCAACTTCGTAAACTGATATATACGGAATGGACAAATAATTAGCTATATATTTCATTGCAGCTAAAGGTATCCAATTATCATTTTGTCTTTGGGCTAAATATAACAATGGCATTACTGCACTTTTTTTATTTTTTTCAGGATATCTTTTAAAAATTTCTTCAACTTTTTTTAAATTTTCACTATTAAATTTAAAATCTTTTGGTTGCTCTTCGTGCACTTTTTTTAAACTCATCTGTCCACCTCTCCAAAAACTATATCTAATGAACCAAGAACTGCTGGCACATCTGCCAACATATGACCTCTGATTAAATAATCCATTGCTTGAAGATGTGAAAAACCTGGGGCTCTTATTTTACATCTATAAGGTTTATTGCTTCCATCTGAAATTAAATATACTCCAAATTCTCCTTTGGGAGCTTCAACAGCGGTATATACGTCCCCTTTAGGAACTCTATAGCCTTCTGTAAATAATTTAAAATGATGAATCAAAGCTTCCATAGATTGTTTAATGTCGTCTCTGTTCGGTGGAGATATTTTATTATCTATTGATTTGACGGGGCCTTTAGGAAGTTTTTCAATACACTGTAGAATAATTTTTACGCTCTCTCTCATTTCTTCTATTCTACAAAGATATCTATCGTAACAATCCCCATTTTTACCTACTGGAATTTTAAAATCTAAATCTTTATAAATTTCGTAAGGTTGCGACTTTCTAAGATCCCATGGAACACCTGAGCCTCTTAACATTACTCCAGAAAAACTATGATCTAATGCTTCTTGTTTTGATACAACTCCAATTTCAACATTTCTTTGTTTAAAAATTCTGTTGTCAGTTAACAAACCTTCTAAATCATCAATTATTTTTGGAAATGATTTGCAAAATTTTTCAATATCTTCAACTAATTTTAAAGGAATATCTTTATGAACTCCACCAGTTCTAAAATAGTTGGCATGTAATCTTGATCCAGATGCTCTCTCATAAAAAGTCATTAAGGTTTCTCTCTCTTCAAAACCCCATAATGATGGTGTTAAGGCACCCACATCTAGAGCTTGTGTTGTTACATTAAGAATATGACTCAAAATTCTACCAATTTCACAAAAGATCACTCTTATGTATTTAGCTCTTATAGGTACCTCTACATTTAACAGCTTTTCAGCTGCTAAAGCGAAGGCATGTTCTTGGTTCATTGGTGCTACATAATCTAATCTATCAAAATATGGTAATGCTTGAGTATAAGTTTTTTGCTCTATTAATTTTTCAGTTCCTCTATGTAGCAAACCTATATGTGGATCTGCTTTTTCTACCACCTCTCCATCTAATTCAAGTATCAGTCTTAATACTCCATGAGCTGCCGGATGTTGTGGGCCAAAGTTTAAACTTAATGATTTAGTTTTTTTTGTCATTTTTATTGTCTTTTATTTCTTTGATGTAGCTTGTGCCTTCCCAAGGACTCTCAAAATCAAAATTTCTATAGTTTTGTTCAAGCTTTACAGGTTCATAAATTACTTTTTTTTCCTTCTCGCTATATCGGACTTCGTTAAAGCCAGTTAATGGAAAATCTTTTCTCAAAGGATGTCCTTTAAAACCGTAATCAGTTAATATTCTTCGTAAATCAGGATGATTTTTAATTTTAACTCCATACATATCAAAAACTTCTCTTTCCATCCAATTGGCAGATGGAAAAATTTTTGTCAAAGAAACAATTGTTTGATTGGTATGAAATTTTATTAAAAGTTTTACTCTTAAATTATGTTCATGAGACAAAAATAAATAAATTAGCTCAAATCTCTTTTCATTTTCGGGGTAATCTACTCCTGCAATATCTATAAGTTGTCTGAATTTACATTTTTCATTTGATTTTAAAAACTGAACTACATCTAATAATTCGTTTTCTTCTGTTTCAATCAAAAGTTCGTTATTTTCTATTTTCGATGACTTTACTTTACTCGATAGTTCTGAGTTTATTAATTTTTCGAGATCTTTTAACGAGGATGTCATCTTGTTTATCTTTCTATTGAGCCTTCTCGTCTAATTTTTTTTTGAAGTTGCAAGATCCCATATAACAATGCTTCTGCAGATGGTGGGCAACCAGGTATATAAATATCAACCGGCACAATTTTATCACATCCTCTTACTACAGAATAAGAGTAATGGTAATAACCTCCGCCGTTTGCACAACTTCCCATCGAAACAACGTATCTTGGCTCTGGCATTTGGTCGTAAACTTTTCTTAACGCCGGTGCCATCTTGTTTGTTAATGTACCAGCTACAATCATCACATCTGATTGTCTTGGTGAAGCTCGTGGTGCTGCACCGAACCTTTCGAGATCATATCTTGGCATTGAAGTTTGCATCATTTCTACCGCACAACAAGCAAGACCAAATGTCATCCAATGTAATGATCCTGTTCTTGCCCAATTGATCAGGTTGTCGCTTGAAGTGGTAATAAAACCTTTTTCAGCGAAGTCTTTTGCTAAATCTTTAAATTCTTCAGGAATTTCATTTTGTCTTTTTAAAGTAGAATTTATTTTTACTCCCATTCCAAAGCTCCTTTTTTCCACTCATAAATAAATCCAATAGTTAGAACTCCTAAAAAAAACATCATTGACCAGAAGCCTAGCGCGCCTATACTGCCTAGAGATATTGCCCAAGGAAAAAGGAATGCAATCTCTAAATCAAATATTATAAAAAGAATAGCTACTAGATAAAACCTTACGTCAAACTCCATTCTAGAATCATCAAAGGCTTCAAAACCGCATTCATATGCTGATAATTTTTCTGGATCTGGGTTTGAAGGAGCGGCTAAAAAATTAGCTACCACAAAACCAATACTTAAAAAAATAGCTATAAATAAAAAAATTATTATTGATAAGTATTCAGCTAAAAAATTATAAATCATTGTTAAATCAATACCTACCTCAATACTTAAAGCTTGAGGATTCTTATATTAATTGTAACTCTTATAGCACTATTAACTGATCTGTACAGGTATGAAACGTAGCAGTTTTGTTGATAATAAATCTCAACTAATAATGATTATTGTGGCGGGAGTGACGGGACTCGAACCCGCGACCTCCTGCGTGACAGGCAGGCGCTCTAACCAAGCTGAGCTACACCCCCACAGGTTTTAAATTTAATGGTGGGCGGTAAAGGACTCGAACCTATGACCCTCTCGGTGTAAACGAGATGCTCTACCAACTGAGCTAACCGCCCTATTAAATAAATTCGACATATACATTAAAAAATTTGTAAAGTAAAAAAGTATTTAATTACTGATTAAATTTAGATAAATAGCTATAATATTAGAATTTTATGATTATCAATTGCAAATCTTGTGATAAAAAATTTGTTGTTCCCGATCAAGCTATAACATCTTCGGGTAGAATGGTGCAATGTGGTTCATGTGGAAGTAAATGGAAGCAATATCCAAAATTTGAACAAAAAATTCCCTCGATAAAAATAAAAAAGGATAAAAAGAATAAAAGGACTTCGCAGATAACAGAGACAAAAATACAAAAACCAAAGAAAAAAATATCTAAAAAGAAAAGAGAGATCAATTTGTATTCTCCAGAATACCTTGAGAAAAAACATGGTATAACTTTAAATGAAACAAATGATAAACCTGTGACGAAAAATAAAGTATCATTTGGATTTTACAGTACGCTAATTATTCTTTTAGTCTTTTTAGTTGCTTTTTCTAAAAGTTTATATTTTTTTCAAGATTTTATTATTTTGAAATTACCATTCACTGAATATTATTTAGAATATTTTTTTGAAAGTATAAGAAATTTATTCGAAATTTGGAAAGATCTTATTTTAAATTATTAGTTTCTAACTCTTTAATATTTATAAAATTATCAGATAAATCTGAATTATTTTCTTTTATAGAATCATAAAAATTCCATGCAAGAACTATAAGTATATTGTCTTTATTTTTAATCTCAGATTTATTTTTAATTGGTATTTTCACCCCAGGTATAAATTTTTTATGCTTTAGTTTATTATCTTCAACAATAAAATCTATTTCGTTGTTTATTCCAAAAAAATTAAGAGCAGTTGTTGCTTTCGCTGGAGCGCCGAAGCCTATAATTTTTTTATTTTGGTTTTTAAGTTTTTTTATATTTAGTAAAACATTTTCTCTTA
>CACBVP010000019.1 GCA_902542795.1 uncultured Pelagibacteraceae bacterium | reverse complement strand
TTTTTTTTTACTTCTTTAAAACTCTAATGTATTAATATATTAACAATAACAACAATAAGAACACAGTGCCCTCGTGGTGAAATTGGTAGACACAAAGGACTTAAAATCCTTGCCCTTTTGGGAGTGCCAGTTCGAGTCTGGCCGAGGGCACCAATCTTGATGAAGAAAAAAATAAATAAAATATTCGACGAATTATTTCCAATACTGAGGAGTATAACTGGAGAAGGCTACAGAAAGTCTCTTAAAATTCTTTCTAAGCATATGAATTTTAAGAAATTAGAATACAAGTCAGGTAAAAAAGTTTTTGACTGGGTTGTGCCCAAAGAGTGGGTTATTAAAGATGCTTTTATTAATTTTAATGGAAAGAAGATTATCGATTACAAAAAAAATAACCTCCATATTTTAAATTATTCAGCTCCAATAAATAAGAAATTAAATTTAAGTGAATTAAATAAATATTTATATTCGATTAAAAAGTATCCTAAATTAATTCCCTATGTAACAAGTTATTATAAAAAAAATGTTGGATTTTGTTTGAAAGAACAACAAAGAAAAAAACTCAAAAAAGGAGATTATCAAATTGTAGTTAATTCCAAATTTATTAATGGAAAAGTAGTTAACGGTTTTTCGAAAATTAAAGGTAAAACGAAAAAAGTGATATTATTAAGCTCCTACTTATGTCATCCAAGTCTAGCAAATAATGAGCTTAGCGGTCCTCTAGTTTTGTTGGGTTTATATAATAAGATAAAAAAATGGAAAAAAAGAAAATTTACTTATTATTTTCTAATTAACCCTGAAACAATTGGATCTATTTGTTTTATTCATCAATATAAAGCTCATTTAAAAAAATATTTAGAGGCAGGATTAGTTTTGACATGCTTAGGGGGGCCGAAAAATATTCTTTCTTATAAAAAAACAAGATCGGGAAATTCAAGTTTAGATAAAATATTTATGAACCTTAATAGACAAAATATGATAAAGGTTAGAGAATTTGATCCTACAACCGGAAGTGATGAGAGACAATATAATTCCGCAGAACTAAACTTGCCTGTAGGTCAAATATCAAGAACATTATATGGATCATATCATCAATATCATAATTCTGGGGATGATAAGAAATTTATGAAAATTTCAAAAATAATAAAATCAATAAATGAGATAGAGAAAATTTTAAAACTCAATGAAAATCTTAAACCTTTAAAAAGAACAATGCCTTACTGTGAAATACAATTAGGAAAAAGAGGTTTGTATCCTAATATTAATTCTTTTAAAACATGGAAAGATAGTTCAGACACTATATTAAAAAAAAAAAATCAGCTTAAAATACTACAATATTTATTTTCTTATGCTGACGGAAAACACAATATTTTAGATATTTCTAATTTGTCAGGTTTTACAATAAAGGAAATTGAAAAAGTTTTGAAGATAGCTATAAAAAGAAAGTTAATAAAAATTTAAAATGTTTATTTTATTAACAGGAAATCACCCTAGGCATCTATATTTTGTAAAATCCTTATCAAAAACCTACAAAGGAATTACATGGATTCTTGAAAAAAGGGAGTCCTTTATTCCCAAAATTGATAAAAACTATAATTTTGAAATACAAAAGTTACAAAAATTGCATTTCTCAAAAAGGGAAGAAGCTGAAAATACATTTTTTGGAGACGAGGATATCGCATTTAATTCTCCAAATATTAATCAAATTATTGAAATTACAAAGGAAGATATTTTTAATGGTAAATTAAAAAAAATTCTCATAAGTCAAAAAAATAAAAATCTAATAACTTATGGATGCAGTAAACTTCCTATCAATATTGTTAAATTAATTTCAGGATATAAATGGAATGTGCATGGTGGATTATCTCCATGGTATAGAGGTGTAATTACTCATTTTTGGCCTTCATATATGCTTGAGCCAGAGTATACCGGGGTAACACTCCATGAATTAACAGAAGACATAGACGGTGGAGATATTATTCATCAAGCTGTTGCAGAAATTAACATTAAAGACGGAATTCATGAAAACGCGTGTAGACTAGTAAAAAACTTTAGCGATAAATTACCTAAATTGTTAAAAAAGAAGCTATTTAAAAAAAAATTATTACCAATTAAAAGTAATACCACTGGGAGAATTTGGACAGGTAGAATGTGGTCACCAATTCATCTAAAATTAATCTATAAAGTATACAATGATAAAATTAACAAATATTGTTTTGAAAATAAAAAAATTAAAAAACCAAAAATTAAATCAATTTTAATCAAATGAAGAAATTTCCAATTATTATATCTGATAAAAATAAATACTCTCTAATATTAAGAACCAAAGTAAAAAAAATTATAGAAAAGTTTACAATTACAAAATCAAATTTAATAATTGTAATAGGTGGAGATGGATTTATGTTACAAACTTTAAAATCAAATAAAAATAAGCTAAGTATTTTTTACGGCATAAATTCAGGTTCTTACGGATTTCTAATGAATAAGTTCTCTGAGAAAGCACTAAGAAATTTGTCTAATGCAAAAAAAGTAAGCATTTCTCCTTTAGAAATGACAGTTTCATCAAAAAATAAAATTCAAAAAAGTTTAGCTATTAATGAAGTTTCAATTTTGAGACAAAGCCGTCAGACTGCAAACTTATCAATTAAATGTAATGCTAATTATCTAATAAAAAAATTAGTTTCCGATGGAGTTCTTGTATCGACGCCAGCTGGAAGTACAGCTTATAATTTTTCTGTTAAAGGGCCAATCTTAAGTTTAAATTCAAAAAAAATTTCAGTAGCACCTATAAGTGCTTTTAGACCTAGAGGTTGGAGAGGTAAAATAATTTCTGATAAATCAAAAATTACAATTTTTAATCTTGATTATAAAAAAAGACCAATTAGCGCTGTAGCAGACAATTTTGAAGTTAGAAATGCCAAAAAAATAACTATAAAAATAAAAAATAAAATTAAGATAAATTTATTGTATGACAAAAGAATAAGTTTACAAAAAAAAATTCTAATGGAGCAATTAAGAAAGAGCCGATAAATGAAATCTTTATTTTCAATATCAAAAAAACTAAACACAACAAAAAAAGAAGTTGGTTATATTGAAATATATGACCAGTATTTAAAAAAATTTAAAAATAAGAAAATAAATTTTTTAGAAATTGGATTCTCAAAGGACTCATTAACGCTTTATAAAGCTTTTTTACCTAAAGCAAATATTATTGGACTGGACTTAGCTTATAGAAAAAAAGATAAGTATAAAAAAGCAGATCTTTTTTATGGACATCAAAATGATTATGAAATTCTAAATAAAATTATAAAAAAATATAAGAAATTTGATGTAATCATTGACGATGGAAGTCACATTAATTCTCATATTATTAAAACTTTTAATTATCTTTTTAAATTTTTAAAAAATGATGGTTTATATTTTATTGAAGATCTGCAAACAAGTTATATTTCAAGGTGGGGTTATGGAGGAGATCCAATAAATCATGATAATAAAAAAACGACAATGAATTTTATAAGATCATTAGCTGACAGAATGCACTATCAAGAATTTGATAATCCTTTCTATAAAAACAATCCTTTTGATGGTCAAATTGGATATGTTCATTATTTTAGAAACATTGCTATAATCCAAAAGAAAAAAAATTTTTATAAAAGTAATATGAGCCATAAAAATTCTGTTTATTTAGGAATGATAAAAAAAAGAAAAGATTTTGATTTAAAAAATTTTCGAGATATTAAAAATTATTTAAGATATTTTCTTAGTTATATTTTTAGTAAATTTAAATTTTGAATGGTGCCCTCACACGGACTCGAACCGCGAACCTATTGATTACAAATCAATTGCTCTACCAATTGAGCTATGAGGGCTTAAGAAGTTCTTTAAAATAAATTTCATCAAAAAACAATATAATTAAGAGGTTTATTATTATTTTATTGATTGAAATATATGATGACAAACAACGGATACAGTATTTGATATATTTAAACTTTCCATATTATTATCCATTTTTACCCTAAATTTGAAATCAGAATGTTCTAACGTTTTAGCCTTAATACCATAACCCTCTGAACCAAAGAGTAAAATATTTTTTCCAATCCAATTATGATCAGTAAAATCTTTTTTAGCACTAATGTCGAATGCACTGACCCAGAATTCTTTGGATTTTAAAAATTTTAACGTTGTATTTATATTTGCTACTTTGAAAATATTTATATGCTCAGTTCCACCGCTAGCACTTTTATATAGCAGTTTGCTTTTGGAGGGAAAGGATCTCTCTTTGACAATTATTCCATCAATTTTAAAAGCTACAGCGCTTCTGATTATTGAACCTATATTTCTAGGGTCAGAAACTTCCTCTAAGGCGATAAGATTAATATTATTTTTTTTATTTTCTATTAAGAATTCTTTTAAATTAACTTCTTCTAACTGCTCTACTTCAGCAACTAATCCTTGGTGAGCGGTTTCATCTCTACCGCAAAGATTGTCTAATTCTTTCCTTGATTTATAAAATACATTAACTTTATTAAACAAATTTAAGTTTTGATTTTCTCTATTAAGTTTTTTTTGAGCATCTTCAGTAACAAAAACTCTCTCAATTTTTCTTACTGGGTTCTTTAGTGCTTCTAAAACAGCATGTTTGCCGACAATTAAAAAGGTGCTTTTTTTCATGGTTTTATGGTTATTTATTCAAATTTTTAGCATATTTTAAGGTAAAATGATTTATTGCAATTATCACATAAATGCTTATAAAACGCTTGTTGTTAAACGCTTTTTAAGTTAGTGGATAACCCCTAGTTTTTAGGAGGGGTTCCAGAGCGGTCAAATGGGGCGGGCTGTAAACCCGTTGACTTCGGTCTTCGAAAGTTCGAATCTTTCCCCCTCCACCAAACTTAAAACTTTTAATAATTAAGGGCGTGATAAGTTTGGATTTTGCGGGTGTAGTTCAATGGTAGAACGCTAGCCTTCCAAGCTGGATGTAAGGGTTCGATTCCCTTTACCCGCTCCAAAATTAAAAATTAAAATATAAAGTGAGGAAAAAATAGATGTCGAAAGAAAAGTTTAACCGAAATAAACCGCATTGTAATATCGGTACAATCGGACACGTAGACCATGGTAAAACAACATTAACTGCTGCCATAACTAAAGTGTTATCTGAAGCAGGTGGTACAAGTTCAGCAAACTTCGTTGCTTATGATCAGATTGATAAAGCTCCAGAAGAAAAAGAAAGAGGAATTACAATTTCAACAGCACACGTTGAATATGAAACAGAAAAAAGACACTATGCTCACGTAGATTGCCCAGGACATGCTGACTATGTAAAAAATATGATTACAGGTGCAGCACAGATGGATGGAGCAATATTAGTTGTTAATGCTGCAGACGGTCCTATGCCTCAGACTAGAGAGCATATTCTTTTAGCTCGACAAGTTGGAGTTCCTGCAATTGTAGTTTTCTTAAATAAGATTGATACAGTTAAAGATAAAGAATTAGTTGATCTTGTTGAAGAAGAAATTAGAGAATTGTTAACTTCTTACAAATTTCCGGGTGATAAAATACCTATTGTCAAAGGTTCAGCTTTAAATGCTGTAGAAGGAAAAGATGAAGCTACAGGAAAAAATGCAATTATGGAATTGATGAAAGCAGTTGACGAAACAATTCCTCAACCTGATAGACCAAAAGATAAACCTTTCTTGATGCCAGTTGAGGACGTATTCTCTATTTCTGGAAGAGGAACAGTAGTAACTGGAAGAGTAGAGTCAGGCGTAATTAAAGTTGGTGAAGAAATTGAAATCGTAGGTATTAGGGACACAAAAAAATCTGTTTGTACTGGTGTTGAAATGTTTAGAAAACTTTTAGATAGTGGTGAAGCAGGTGATAATATTGGTGCTCTTTTAAGAGGTGTTGAAAGAACAGATGTTGAGAGAGGTCAAGTTCTCTGTAAACCAGGTTCAATCACTCCGCACACTGAGTTTGAATGTCAGGCTTATATTTTGAAAAAAGAAGAGGGTGGAAGACACACACCTTTCTTTACTAAGTATAGACCTCAATTTTATTTTAGAACTACTGACGTAACTGGAGAAGTTACATTGCCTTCAGGCACAGAAATGGTTATGCCAGGGGATGATGGTAAATTTACAGTTAAGTTAATCACGCCAATTGCAATGAATGAAAACTTAAACTTTGCAATTAGAGAAGGCGGTAAAACAGTTGGAGCTGGGGTAGTAACTAAAATTATTAAGTAACGCTTAGGAGCGTAGTTCAATTGGTAGAGCGCCGGTCTCCAAAACCGGAGGTTGTGGGTTCGAGTCCCTCCGCTCCTGCCAAACTTAGAAAGAGTTATGAAAAATCCTTTAAAATTTATTCAAGAGGTTAAGCAAGAAACCTTTCGAATTACTTGGCCAACTAAAAAAGAAACTATGATGGGAGCAGTCATGGTTTTTGCTTTAGCGTCCATCGCAGCGATTTTCTTTTTAATCCTGGATCAGATTTTAAGATTTTTATTGAACCTTATTTTAACTGTTAACTTTTAAAATGAATTGGTACATCGTACAAGCATACTCTGGTTTTGAAAAAAAAGTTGTTGAGTCTATTAAAGATGAGTTGAAAAAACACAAACTATCAGAAAAATTAGAAGAAATATTAGTTCCAACTCATCAAATCACAGAAGTAAAAAAAGGAAAAAGAACAAAAAAGGAAAAAAAATTTTTTCCAGGCTATGTTTTGGTTAAAATAGATCTGACAAAGGAGATTTATCACATGATAAAAAATCTTCAAAAAGTAAGCGGCTTTTTAGGAGCGGCTGATAAACCAACACCAATATCAGATAAAGAAATCAAACGTATTCTGGGTCAAGTATCAGAGACCGCTGTATCTCAAAAAATTGGTATAAATTTTGAAATTGGTGAAAAAGTTAAAGTTTGTGATGGTCCATTTGCATCATTTAATGGTTTAATTGAGGAAATTGATGAAGAAAAATCTAGACTTAAAGTGTCAGTTTCTATATTTGGTAGAGCTACTCCTGTAGATTTAGAATTTAACCAGGTGGAGAAAAATTAAAATGGCAAAAGAAATAGCAGGATATGTAAAATTACAAATTAAAGGTGGTCAAGCTAACCCAGCTCCTCCTGTTGGACCAGCTTTAGGTCAACGTGGAATTAATATTATGGAATTTTGTAAGGCCTTTAATGAAAAAACAAAAGCATTCATGGGAAAACCTGTGCCTGTAGTTATAACAGTCTATAAAGATAAAAAATTTGACTTTATTATTAAATCTCCTCCTGCTTCACATTTTATTAGAGAAGCTGCAAAATTGAAAAGTGGATCCAAGGAACCTGGTAGAGTAGTTGCTGGATCAATAACTATGAAACAAGCTGAAGCCATTGCTAAAGAAAAAATGAAAGATTTAAATGCATTTGATATTAAAGAAGCAACAAAAATTATATGTGGTTCAGCTAGATCGATGGGTATTGAAGTTAAAGACTAATTATGAAAAAAAATTCTAAAAGATATAAAGAAATTTTAAAAACTGCTATAAAAGATAAAAAAGTTGGAGCTGGTGAAGCAATAGACTTGGTTAAAAAGAACTCAAATGCAAAATTCGATGAATCAATTGATGTTACTTTAAAAATTAATTTGAAACAAACTAAAGGCGGTGATTTTAGTTTAAGAACCATTGTTAATTTACCAAATGGTTCTGGAAAAAAAAATAAAGTAGCAGTTTTGTGTGAACCAGAAAAAATTGACGAAGCAAAAAAAGCTGGTGCAGATATAGCAGGATCTGATGATCTAATAGAAAAAATTGCAGCAGGAAAATTTGATTTTACAAAACTTATTTGTACACCAGCAATGATGGGTAAAATTGGTAAGCATGGAAAAGTTTTAGGTCCAAAAGGTTTAATGCCAAATCCAAAGTTAGGAACTGTAGCAACCGACTTAACAAAAGCAATTAAAGATATAAAATTTGGATTAGTTGAAATTCGAAATGACAAAGATGGTAATCTTGCATCAACAATAGGAAGAAAAAGTTTTTCTTCAGATAAATTACTGGAAAATTATAATCATTTTATTGAAAGTGTTAAAAAAGAAAAGCCCGATTCTATTAAAGGTGATTTCATTAAAAGTTCTTTCTTAACTTCTACAATGGGAATTTCTTACAAAGTTGGAGGTAAATAAAGTTATGATGTCGAAGGAAGCAAAAAAAAATTATGTAGAGGAGATGAAAAAAAATTTTACTGATAATGACTCAGTTATGATTGCGCAATATCAAGGTCTAAATGTAAATGAATTAGATGCTTTAAGAAAAGAATTAAGAGAAAAAGGCATTCTTTTTAAAATTACTAAAAATAGAATTACAAAAATTGCCTTAAAAGAAACTCCAAAAAAAGATCTAGAAAAATACTTTACAGGACCAACAGCTGCAGCAATGTCATCTGATGCAATATCTACTGCGAAAATTTTAACAAAATTCTCAAAATCAAATGATAAATTAAAAATAGTTGCTGGTTTCATGGACGGTAAGGTTTTGGATGAAAAAGAAGTGTCTGTAATTGCCACACTACCATCTTTAGAGGAAGCAAGAGCGAAAATAGTGGGTATTTTGGCTTCTCCAGCTCAAAAAATTGTGAGTATTTTGCTTGCACCTGGCTCAAAAATTGCTAATTTAGCGCGCGCAAAGAGTTTAAAAAATTAAATCACAGGATTAGAAAATGGCAGACTTAAATAAAATTATAGATGAACTTTCTACTTTAACTGTAGTTGAAGCAGCAGAGTTATCAAAACAACTTGAGGAAAAATGGGGAGTTACGGCAGCGGCCCCAGTTGCAGCAGCACCAGCAGGTGGAGCTGCAGCACCAGCAGGAGAAGAAAAATCAGAATTTTCAATTTTCTTAGCATCTGCGGGAGATAAAAAAATTAACGTAATTAAAGAAGTAAGAGCAATAACTGGTTTAGGTTTAAAAGAAGCTAAAGATTTAGTAGAAGCTGCTCCAAAAGAAGTTAAAGGTGGTGTAGCTAAGAAAGATGCTGAAGAATTTAAGAAAAAACTTGAAGCAGCTGGAGCTAAAGTAGAATTAAAGTAAACAAAATTTAGAACTAGATTTTATTGCAAAGTAAAATTTGCAATAAAATTTTTATATTTGATGCAATTATCTTTTACTCAAAAGAAACATATTAGAAAAAACTTTGGTAAATTAGTCGAAGGATTATCTATTCCTAATTTAATAGAAGTTCAGAAAAACTCATATAATGAATTTTTAGAATCAAAATCTGTTAAAGAACAACTTAGTGAATTATCAAAAGGAATAGATAAAGTTTTCAAAAGTATTTTTCCAATTGAAGATGGTAATGATAAATCAACGCTTGAATATATTTCATATAAGCTCGAAAAACCTAAATTTGATGTAATAGAATGCAAACAAAGAAGTTTATCATACTCAGCCGCACTAAAAGCAAATCTAAGACTTGTAGTGTATGACATAGATACAGAAAATAATACAAAACAAATTCTTTCTGCAAAAGAACAAGAGGTGTTTATTGGAGATCTACCATTAATGACACCAAGCGCAACTTTTATTACCAATGGTGTCGAGAGAGTGGTCGTAAACCAAATGCATAGAAGCCCTGGTGTTTTTTTTGATCATGATAAAGGTAAAACTCATGCAAGTGGAAAACTTTTATTTAATTGTAGAATTATACCAGGAAGAGGTTCTTGGTTAGATTTTGAATTTGATCCTAAGGATATATTATATTTTAGAATTGATAGAAAAAAAAAACTCCCAATTACAACTTTCCTATTTGCTTTAGGTTACACTAAAGATAGAATAATAAATTCTTTTTACACAACTAATAAATATTTATACAATTTAGAAAAAAAAAGCTGGGAAACGGAATTCAATTTAGATAATTATAAAAGACCCCTTAAATTATCTTATGATTTAATTGATGCCAAAACCTATAAAAAAGTTTTAAGCAAAGGAGAAAAATTAAATTTAGTTATTGCAAGAAAATTAAAAGAAAAAGGATTAAATTTAATCGCTATTCCAAATGATCAAATTATTGGTAAATATCTCGCGAAAGATATAAAAGATAATAATGGGGAGATACTAGTGCGTGCTGGATTTGATATTACAAAAGATCATCTAGAAAAGATTATTGGTAAGGAAGAAAAAGAACTGAATATCGTAAATATTGATCCGATAAATAAAGGACCTTATATTCTTGAAAGTTTAAAAATCGATAAAAATTCAAATAAAACAGAAGCACTTAATGATATTTATAAAGTACTAAGACCCGGTGAAGCGCCATCATCAGAAATTGCTGAAGAAATATTTAAAAACCTATATTTTAAAAAAGAAAGATACGATTTATCTGAAGTTGGAAGAGTTAAACTTAACTCAAAATTAAATCTTAATATAAGTGATAAAAAAACTATTCTAGAAACTGAAGATATAGTTGCTATCATTAAATTTATGCTTGATCTACGAGATGGTAAAGGTGACGTGGATGATATTGACCATCTAGGCAATAGAAGAGTTAGATCAGTCGGTGAGCTTGTGGAAAATCAATTTAGAATTGGCCTTTTAAGGATGGAAAGAACAGTTAAAGAAAAGATGTCAACATTTCTTGAGATAGAATCGGCAATGCCACAAGATTTGATTAATGCTAAGCCAATTACTACTTCTTTGAAAGATTTTTTTGCAACATCACAACTTTCGCAGTTTATGGATCAAACTAATCCTTTATCAGAAATTACTCACAAAAGAAGAGTTTCAGCTTTAGGCCCTGGAGGATTAACAAGAGAAAGAGCAGGTTTTGAAGTACGAGACGTTCATCCAACTCATTATGGAAGAATTTGTCCAATCGAAACTCCTGAGGGACCTAACATTGGTTTAATTAATAGTTTAGCTACATACTGTAGAGTAAATAAATTTGGTTATATAGAAAGTCCCTATAAAAAAGTTGTAAACGGCAGAGTAACCTCAGAAATAAAATATCTTTCTGCAATAGAGGAAGAAAAATATACAATTGCCCAAGCCAATTCAGCTTTAAATAAAGATGGATCATTTATTGAAGAGTTGGTTGCATGTAGAAAAAATTTAAATTTTGAATTATCTACTAAAGATAATATAGATTATATAGACGTTTCTCCGAAACAATTAGTTTCAGTCGCCGCTGCTTTAATTCCTTTTTTAGAAAATGATGACGCAAACAGGGCACTAATGGGTTCTAACATGATGAGGCAAGCTGTTCCGTTATTGAAACCTGAGTCCCCATTAGTAGGAACTGGTATTGAGGCAGACGTAGCTTTAGACTCTGGAGTAACTATTGTCGCAAAAAGGAATGGTATTGTAGATAAAATTGATGGAAAAAGAATTGTAGTTAAAGCAACGGAAGTAACTGATTTATCTCAATCCGCTGTAGATATTTATAACTTATCAAAATTTCAAAGATCAAACCAAAATACCTGTATAAATCAAAAACCATTAGTTAAAGTAGGTGATAAAATTAAAAAAGGGGATATTATTGCTGATGGGCCTGCGACTAAATTAGGTGAGCTGGCTTTAGGTAAAAATGTAACAGTAGCCTTTATGCCTTGGCAAGGTTACAATTTTGAAGATTCAATTTTAATTTCTGAGAGATGCGTAACCGATGATGTGTTTACTTCAGTTCATATTGAAGAATATGAGTCAATGGCAAGAGACACTAAGCTTGGCGCGGAAGAAATAACAAGAGACATACCTAACGTAAGTGAAGAAAGCTTAAGAAATCTAGACGAGTCTGGTATCGTTTATGTAGGCGCAGAGGTAAAACCAGGAGATATTCTTGTAGGAAAAGTTACACCAAAGAGCGAAACATCATCAAGTCCAGAGGAAAAATTATTAAGATCAATATTTGGTGAAAAAGCCACGGACGTAAGAGACTCCTCTTTAAAATTACCATCTGGCAGCACAGGTGTTGTAATTGATGTAAGAGTTTTTAATAGACACGGAATAGAAAAAGACGAAAGGTCAATAGCTATTGAGAGAGCAGAAATAGAGTCAGTACAGGAGGATAAAAAAGTAGAAGAAGAAATACTTAATAGAAACATAAAACTTAGAGCAATAGATTTACTGAACGGTCAAAGCATTAATAAACAATTTAAAGATTTAAAACCTGGTTTAACATTAAATGTGAACGATTTTGAAAATTTGACCTTAAAAGAACTTTGGAAAATTCCTCTACAAAAACAAGAGCTAAATAACGACCTTGAAAAACTTAAAAACCAATTTGATAATGCTTCTGAAGATATAAGATTAAGATTTGAAGATAAGGTAACTAAGATACAGCAAGGAGATGAT
>CACBVP010000018.1 GCA_902542795.1 uncultured Pelagibacteraceae bacterium | reverse complement strand
TTTGACGCTCATATGACGGAACGAAAGGTTAATTGATTAAATTCCAAATATTCTCAGATGACTTTTTTAATACCATATCGTCGAACCAGATTCTTTTAGTTTTTATTTTCACTGGCCAATCTATTTTCCATGGCTTGTTAGTAAAAGATTTTATGTCCCCTGACTTACCTGCTCCTCCTTTGTCATTCCAGCCTTTAAGTTTCATTTCCACACCTGCTTCTTTGGCTAATTGATTTAATTCTCTTGAAACATAACTATGATACAAGCCGTATCTAAAACTTGTACCTTTTCTATTGTAGGCAGACTGCTCTTTGCCTAACAAGTTTTGATTAGCACAATTATCAACCTGCCTCTGTTTTTCATTAATCCAGAGACCTAGATATTTGTCTTTGAGCCATGGTGTCGGTTTTTTAGAATAATTTGCATATAATACAATGTGATTCCATTTACCCATCATATCTTCAGGAAGTAGCAAGAAGGGGCAACGTTTGTCGAGAATGTTCATCTCTAATTTAAGCATACCTTGGTCCACCCTAAGCATCCATATTGGAGGTCTGACACCTTTCATTTTGACTTGAGCGATACTGGCAGTGGTTCCATCGTTCCAAACATCTTTTTTGCCAATATCCCATTCTTTATCTAAATAGAAACTGAACTTGTACCAAACATGTCTTCCTGGAGCGAACTCAACCATCCTTTCAACCCTGCCTCTGTCAGTATTACAATCATTCCATTTTCCCTCTCTACCACAATCTCCATGCCCCAACACAAATTTTTCTGAATATTCTCCTTCAATCTTTAAAGTGTAATCCTTACTGTATGTTTTTTCCCCAGTACCAGCTTTAGTTTCCCCTTTAGCATTTGTTGAATTTGATTGAGTGTTTAATTTGTTTTCAGTATGAGCGCTTCCACTCCACAACAAACCCAGAACCACGATCGCTAAAAGTTTTTTCATGATCTTCGATTCTAGCATAAATCCTGACGTAGCTGTGACGTAATTTACTTCAAAGTTTTAGATTTTAACCGATTGCGAATGGCGTATAATAAGGAATAATGTTACAAAGTCCGGGGCACCTGGCAACAGAACGCCCCTTACAAATTTACAATTTTCTTTTATTAATAATACTAATTTAAATTATGCAACTTGACTGGGCGTAGCTGGGGCGGAATTTTATTTATTTCCAAATAAGATTTACTAATTCTTGAGGTTTCCAACTAATAGCAAAACTATTGGTTTGAATTATTTTGTCATTTTTCCAATCAATTAGAGATAGTCTTAAACCATGTCCCCTCATTTGAACTAAATTTTCTATACCATACCCGTTTAACCAAAAGAACATTGCATATTGGGGAGCAAATTTTTTCTTAGTGGGAGTAGCATTCTCAAAAGCCTCTTGTAACTTTTTTGCCTCACAAGAGTTTTTATCCTTCATTAATTCAATAACATACATTCCAAACCTTAACCAATCATCCCTAGTAAGCATGATAGACGACGATGAAATTGGAGCTCCCTTTTTATCTAGCAAAATCTTACCTTTTGACTCGAAACCTGCAGCTTCTGAAATATTTTTTTGAAACCATTTAGCAAACTTCTTTTTTCCTCCTAATACATTGATCATATCTAATGTTATTAAATCAGTATTAGGATTTGAGTATTTAAATTCTTTTGGACCTTCAGTTTCTAATCTTTTAGGATGCTTATTAAGAATAGTTGTTAGGGCAGATTTCTTTCTATGTGTTTCTGTTAAAATATTATAATTTATTACAAATTGATCTCTAGCCAACATATTTAAAGAGTCTTTTAATTTTACATGGCCATAAAATGAGTCTTTAATTTCTTGAGAGTAATCTCCATGTGTTTTGTCTAAATCAAAAATATTTTGGCATGCCATTTTTAAAGCAGCAACACCTACTATTGATTTACTTCTGGACTCACCATTTATGGGTTTGTTATTAAATATGTAATCCCTTTTCCAGTCGTGAATTAACGTTCCCTTATCAAAAACCATTAAACTTGAAATATCTCGGTAATAAACATAATCATAAATTTCCTTTGGCAGAGGCTTAATATTCTTTTTAATAACTCTAACCGAACTATTTTTTGCTGGTTTAATTATTATTTGTTTTAAACCACCATTGTTTTTATAATCTCTATTTTTTAAACTTGCTTTACGATAATAGCTATGAGCCCAGTAATCGTGTCTCTCTGTGCAAAACTTGCAATCATTAGGAGGGTATTCTGCTTTTGGAAAATCCTTCTTCCATTTTTCTAATGAAGGGGACCATTTATTTTTTGGTGGTGTTGCAATTAAGGTGGTGCTCCACAACAAACCCAAAACCACGATCGCTAAAAGTTTTTTCATTAAATTATCTTATCACTTTTAAAAAAAAACTCTGCCGCAATATTGACGGAATGCACTTTATTTTTTGCAGTTTTATGAAAAAAAAGTATAATGAAATAGCGACTGATTGATACCGCATCACGTTTCTAAACCGAGGGTCGTAGGTTCGAATCCTTCAGGGCGCGCCATTCATTAATGCTAAAATACATTTTAACTTTTTTTATTGTTATCCAGCCGGCTTTTTCTTTTGAAAATAGTAAAATTGATTTGGGTAATTTTCTAATAAATAAATTTGAGATTACTATTAAAGAATTTAAAAAATCTGGAGATCAATTTTCATTTTTACAAAACAATATTCAATGGAAAACAAAACTAAATATTAAAGACGGTGAATATAAAGTTGGTATTAGACCTCATAACATTACCACTTATAAAGAGGGCAGCAATACACTTGAGATTAAAGGAAAAGTTTTAATTTCAGAAATTAGCGGCTCCGAAAGTTTAATTCACTTTACAAATGGAGATTTAAGTTGGGTTTCATTATCAAATGGAGTTTTTCAAAAGAATGTAGGTGATGAAATGAATTTATATATGAATACGGATGAATTTGTTTACTTTGATCAAAATGAAAGGTTAATTTCTAATGGCTAAAGTTACTTTAAAAGATTTAAGTCATAGTTATTTAAAGACTCAGTCTTCTGATGCTGATTGGGCTATAAGGGGAGTGAATATCGATTGGAATGATGGTGGAGCTTACGCATTACTTGGTCCATCAGGATGCGGCAAGACTACATTATTAAATATTATTTCTGGATTAATTACACCAACTAAAGGTGATATTTTATTTGATGATAAAGTTGTCTCTGGCTTAAATCCAGTTGAGAGAAATATAGCTCAGATTTTTCAATTCCCTGTTATTTATGACACGATGACAGTTTATGATAACTTAGCTTTTCCTTTAAGAAATAGAAAAATTCCAGAAGAAGAAATAAAAGCTAAAGTTCATGAAATAGCTGAAATGCTTGAACTATCTTCAACATTAAACAACAGAGCTTCAGGTTTAACAGCAGATGGAAAACAAAAAATTTCTCTGGGTCGTGGCTTAGTAAGATCGGATGTGAATGCTATTATGTTTGATGAACCATTAACAGTAATCGACCCTCATTTAAAATGGATTTTAAGATCTAAACTTAAAGAACTTCACCAAAAAATTAATAGAACAATGATTTATGTAACACATGATCAAACCGAAGCTTTAACATTCGCTGATCAAGTTGTTGTAATGCACGAAGGTCAAATTGTTCAAACAGGAACTCCTGTTGATCTATTTGAAAAACCAAAACATACATTTGTTGGATATTTTATTGGCTCGCCGGGTATGAATGTGCTTCCTTGTCAAATTAATGGAAACGATGTGATCGTAAATGGAAAAAAAATAGAAACACATCAACAAGTTAAAAAAAATAATTTTAGCAAAACAGAAGTTGGTGTTAGACCTGAGTTTATATCTTTTAGCAACGATGGAATACCAGTCAAAGTTTTATCAGTAAGTAATACTGGAAGACATAAAATCGTAGATACTGAAAGTGAAAGTGGAAAGATTAAAATGATTGCAAAATCTAATGAAGATATTCCATCAGGTTCTGCATTTTTAAAATTTAAAAAAGAATACACTTATACTTATGGAGACAGTTGGATAATTGAATGAATAAAACAGTAAATCAAAAAGCATGGTTTTTTGTAATACCAGTTTTTGTCCTGGTGGCTTTTAATGCAATTATTCCACTTATGACAGTGGTAAACTATGCCTTCCAAGAGACTTTTGGAAACAACGTTTTCATGTGGGAGGGTACCAGATGGTTTAAACAAATCATGTTATCCGAAAGATTTCATGCGTCACTGGGGAGACAATTTTTGTTTACGTTTATAATTTTATTTATTCAAATTCCTTTAGGCATAGCTATAGCACTAACGATGCCAAAAGAAGGATTAGGCGTTCCAGTTTGTTTAGTATTAATGTCAATGCCACTTTTAATTCCATGGAACGTTGTTGGAGCTATGTGGAATATATTTGCTTTACCTGACATTGGTTTCCTAGGACATTCATTAAATGCTTTAGGGTTTGATTATAATTTTACTCAACAAATAGGTGACGCATGGTTTACAACTATATTAATGGACGTGTGGCACTGGACGTCTTTAGTAGTTTTATTATCTTATGCAGGATTAAGATCAATTCAGCCTGCTTATTATCAAGCGGCAGAAATTGATGGCGCAAGTCGTTGGGCAGTTTTTACTAAAATTGAATTACCTAAAATGAAAAAAGTATTAACGATAGCAATACTTTTAAGGTTCATGGACAGCTTTATGATTTACACAGAACCTTTTGTATTAACAGGTGGTGGACCAGGAAACGCAACAGCTTTTTTATCAATTGATCTAGTAAAAATGGCTTTAGGTCAATTTGATTTAGGACCAGCTGCAGCAATGTCATTAATTTATTTCTTTATAGTGCTTTTAGTTTGTTGGGTGTTTTACACATTAATGATGAGAAATGAGGAGAAATCATGAAGAAAGCTAAGTGGTTAGTTCCTACAATCTATATCATTTTCTTAATGTTACCGATTTACTGGTTGTTGAATATGTCATTTAAGACAACAACAGAGATTATAAATACTTACACTCTATGGCCGCAGGAATTTACTTTAGAAAATTATAAGAAAATTTTTACTGATAGCACTTGGTACAATGGTTATTTAAATTCAATTTACTACGTTGTAATGAATACCGTGATATCAGTTGCGGCTGCTTTACCCGCAGCTTATGCATTTTCAAGATATAAATTTGTTGGTGATAAACATTTATTCTTCTGGTTATTAACTAATAGAATGGCTCCACCCGCAGTATTTGCCTTACCATTCTTTCAGTTTTATTCTTCAGTAAACTTATTTGATACTCATGTGGCTGTAGCTTTATCACATTGTTTATTTAATATTCCATTAGCAGTTTGGATTTTAGAAGGATTTATGTCGTCTGTGCCAAAAGAATTAGATGAAACAGCTTATGTGGATGGTTACTCATTTTGGAGATTTTTCTTTAAAATATTTATTCCAACAATTACTGCAGGAATAGGTATTACAATGTTTTTCTGTTTTATGTTTTCATGGGTTGAACTTCTATTAGCTAAAACTTTAACGGCAGTAGCAGCAAAACCGATCGCAGCCACTATGACCAGAACCGCCAGTACCTCAGGATATGAACTTGGATTACTTGCTGCAGCAGGTAGCTTAACAATAGTTCCGGGTGCAATAGTAATTTACTTTGTAAGAAACTACATCGCGAAAGGATTTGCATTAGGTAGAGTATGATATTTTCTGTTTTACAAGCAGCTACTTGGGGTGACATGGGTAAGGAAAAAGAAAAAAGTTTCTTTGACTTTGAATTCATCACATGGATGGCTTGGACTTGGCAAACAGCAGCATTCTTTATCTTTATAGCCTTATGCTTGACTGTGATGGTAATTTGGGAAAAAAAATCTCCAGGGGGAGACCCAAGAAGAGGAATTTTAGGTTTAGACACCACAAGAGGGGATAGGCTTTTTATTTCTTTATTAGGAAGCGCATTCATTCATTTATTTTGGCTTGCTTTAGTTGGAAGCGTTTTGTGGATAGCAACAATTATTTGTGTTGCATATTTCGTACTAGTGTTTAAATACGTATAAAAAAAATTATGGTTAAAGTTGGTATAAACGGATTTGGTAGAATAGGAAGATTAATCCTAAGAGCTTTATTAGAAAACTACAAAGGTAAAATTCAAGTCGTAGGTATCAACGATCTTGGCTCAATTGAAGCTAACGCTCATTTAATAAAATTTGATAGTACCCATGGTACTCTTAATCACGATGTGAAAACAACAAGTGAAGGTTTTCAAATTGGTGATCAAAATATAAAAGTTTTTGCAGAAAGAGATCCTGCTAAGCTTCCGTGGGGTAAAATTGGTGCAGATGTTGTTTTAGAGTGCACAGGTTTCTTTTTAGATAAAGCTTCAGCAGGTAAACATATTGAAGCTGGTGCTAAGAAAGTAATTATCTCTGCTCCTGCTAAAGAAGTAGATTTTACAGTTGTTCAAGGGGTTAACAGTAAAGAGCTTAAAAAAGAACATAATATAATTTCAAATGGATCATGCACAACAAACTGTCTTGCTCCAGTTGCCATGGTATTAGAAAACAGTTTTGGAATTGAATACGGATATATGACTACTATTCATAGTTATACTGGTGATCAAAAATTATTAGATACGCTTCACAAAGATTTAAGAAGAGCAAGAGCTTCAGGAGATGCTATGATACCAACATCAACTGGTGCAGCAAAGGCAATGAGCTTAGTTTTACCAAGTTTAAAAGGAAAACTGGATGGTACAGCTATAAGAGTTCCAACTCCAAATGTATCTTTAATTGATCTTACTTTTGTGCCAAATAAAGAAGTAACAGCTGAAAGTATCAATGATGCAATGAGCAAAGCTGCAAGCGGCCCTCTTAAAGGTATTTTAGCAACAAATTCAGCTCCATTGGTATCCAAAGATTTTAATCACAATCCTCACAGTTCAATTTTTGATTTAACTCAAACTCAAGTTATAAAAGGGAAATTCAGTAGAGTTCTTTCTTGGTACGATAATGAGTGGGGCTTTTCTAATAGAATGTGCGATACAGCAATTCAAATTGCTGGGTTAATTTAATTAAGTTCCTACTTTATAAAGTCTAATCATATTCGTCATTCCAGCTTTACCAAACGGTAAGCCAGCTGTAATTATAACGAAATCATTCTTTTTTATAAATTTTAACTTTCTAATAATTTCTCTAGAAATAGACATCATATCTTTCCAGCCATTGGCATCTCGACTATTTTTAGATTGAACACCCCATAACAATGATACTTGTCTACAAACATTTATATTTGGTGAGATCGTTACAATTTTTGCGGCAGGTCTCATTGCAGAAACTAGTTTTGCTGATTTTCCTGAATTAGAAAAAACAATTATTGCTTTTACATTTTGATTGTAAGCAATGTTTTTTACTGATCTAAGTATTGATTTAACTGGATCATTATCTGAAAAAATAGAATTTTTAAAATCTTCGATATGTTCTCTTTTATATTTTTCTGTTGAGAGAATAGTTTCTGTCATTGTTGAAACAGCTTGGGTTGGAAATTTTCCAATTGCAGCTTCTGCAGATAACATAACTGTATCTGCACCCTGGAAGATAGCTGTGGCGATATCATTTATCTCAGCTCGAGTTGCAGTATTATTCTCAATCATACTTTCAAGCATTTGAGTGGCTACAATTACAGATTTAGAAAATTGAGAGCATTTCTTAATTAAACTTAATTGAACTTTTGGAACTTCACTATGACCTATATCTATAGCAAGATCTCCTCTAGCTATCATAATCGAGTCAGTTGCTTTTATAATTTTATTTATATTGCGAAGAGCATGTTTGTTTTCAATTTTAGAAATAATTCCCATGTCTTTTTTAATTAGTTTTCTAGCTTCAAGTATTAATTTCTCATTTTGCAAATAGGATAAAGCGATCCAATTACATCCAAGTTTTACTGCAGTTTTAATATCTTTTTTGTCTTTTATTGTTAATTTGTTAAATGCGATATCAAAATTTGGAATGTGAACACTCTTATTGTTCCTCATTAAACAATTTTGACTTTTGCATAATGTCCTGACTGAAGTTCCTTTTTTTCCAGTTACAACAAAAGTATATTTACCGTCATCAATTAAAATTTTATTACCTTTTTTTAATTTCTTTAGAATTTTAGGATAGGGGAAGCTTATTCTGTTTTTGTCACCTAATTCTTTTTTAGCATCAAAAGTAAATTTTTGATTAAATTTAATTTTTTGAACATTGTCTTTGATTTTACCAACTCTAAGTTTTACACCTTGTAAATCACCTATAAGAGCAATTTTTTTATCAGTACTTCTTTCAACTTTTCTTATTCTTTTTACAATAGAAGAAATATTTTTTGTTTCGTGACTAAAATTAATTCTAAAAGCATCAACTCCTAGTTTGACGAGTTGTTTTAGCTTAGTTTCATTATAAATTGCTGGTCCTAATGTTGCTATAATTTTGGCTTTTTTTTCCATTATGAAATTATTGTGTTATAACATTACTTGCCTCAAAAAAGAATATTTAACACTAATTAATTATGAGTAATAAAAAAATTGGAATATTAACCAGCGGTGGAGACTGTGGCGGTTTAAACGCTGCAATCAGATCTATTTTTTATAGAGCAAAAAACAAATATAATATGGATGTTTTCGGAATTAAGGACGGAACAGCTGGTTTAATGAAAAGACCTGTAGCAGCAGTTCAATTAACCCACAAAACCTTCGAAGGCTATTTACTAAGACAAGGTGGTACTTTTTTAGGCTCTACTAATAAAGGAAACCCATTTAAATTCCCGACTAAAGACGGAAAATTCATCGATACATCAAAAGAAATAATTGAAGGGTACCATCAAATGAAACTTGATGGACTTATCATTATTGGTGGAGATGGGAGTATGCAAATCTTAAAAAAACTTGCAAAAGAGGGTGATATGAAAATTGTAGCTATTCCAAAGACAATTGATAATGATGTAGGAGCTACAGAAAGTTCTATTGGATTTCACACTGCAGTAGATATAGCAACTCAAGCATTAGACAATCTTCAATCAACAGCAGCAAGTCATCGAAGAGCAATGATTTTAGAAGTAATGGGAAGAGACGCAGGGCATATTGCACTAAATGCAGGTATAGCTGGAGGCGCTGATATTATTTTAATTCCAGAAATTAAATATTCAATTGATGGAATTATAAAAAAATTAAATGAAATGAAAAAACATGACGTACAACATTCTCTTATTGTAGTAGCGGAAGCTGTAAAAAAAGAAGATGGTTCAAGAGTAATGCATAAGTATATGGACGGAGAAAAAAGATTAGGTGGAATAGGAGATTACATTGCATCAGAACTTATGAAAAAAACTGAAACGGAATGTAGAGTAACAGCCTTAGGTCATGTTCAAAGAGGAGCGCCACCAACAGCAAGCGATAGAATTTTAGCTAGTGCGTTTGGTGTTTATGCGGTAGATTTACTGAACCAGAAAAAGTTTGACCGTATGGTTGCATGGAGAGATAGAAGGGTAGTAGATGTTCCTATAGATGAGGGAATAAGTACTTACAAAAATGTTGAAAGAAAAGACTCTCTTGTTGAAACAGCTTTATCATTAGGTATTTATTTAGGAGATGAAGTTTAATGAATAAAAATGATAATAAATATGCAAATAAAATTGCAAATGCATTTCTTAAAAATAAAATAATTTCTCCTTTACCAATAAGATATACAAAAAAACTATCTAACGCACAAAATTTTAGAAAACTTTGTGAAAGTAAAATTAATAAACCTATTATTGGATTTAAAGCTGCAGGAACCGGAATTCCAGTTTTAAAAAAATTAAAAGAAAAAGAACCTTTTTATGCAACTGTATATAAACATAATGTTTTAAATAATAAAAAAAGTGTCAGAATAAATAAATTTACCATGGGTATTGAATTAGAGGTTTGCTATTTAATTAAAAAAACTTTTTTCAATTTAAATCAGAAAGTAACAAAAAATAATATAAGAAAATTTATTACACACATAGCACCGTGTATCGAGGTAGTTGGCTATAGGCAAAAGAAAAAAGGAATTAAAAGCCTAGGTGATCTTTGTTCTGATTTTGGAGCTAATGTAAAATTTGTTGTAGGTCCAAAAAAGAAATACAAAAATCAAAATGTTAAAAATTTAAAAACAAATATTTCTAATAAAAAAATTAATCAATCTGTTGATGGAAACACTAATACTGTTTACATTGATCCTCTAAACTCTTTAAGATTTGTTTTAAGCAAACTTCAAAAAGATAATATCAAATTTAATAAAAACTTTTATGTCTTTACTGGATCCTCTGTTGGTGTGGTACCAATTTTAGGCAAAGGTATTTATAATGCTAAAATTGATAAAATTGGTTCTGTATCTACTAAAATTATTTAATTAGATAAATAATATCCACCAATAAGAACTATGGATATTATCGCTATCATTCTAAACTTTTGTTTAAACTGATCCTTTTTTTCTCCTTGAACTTTTCTTTGAGAAAGAAAATATATATTTGCTTGAGCTTTATTTCTAAATTTCGGTCTAAGGGGATTCGGTATCGCTTTGTTTTTTATTGCTTTAAACTTTTTTGGATTGATTGAAATCATGAGCCATATAACCCATTTTAAGGATTGTTATCAACTATTAGTGGCAAAATAAGCCACTTTCTGCGTCATTTTTGAAAATGATAATAATTATCAATTTCATTGACAATGAGAATAATTATCACTATAAGCACCATTAATTATGGAACTAACGCCTTTAATAAGCTCATTTATCATTCTTCTAAGGGAAGGTTTTGAAGCAATGCTAATTGCTATGCTTGTTTTTATGTATTTGGACAAGGTTAAAGCAAGACACAAAAGACCTGCAGTATTCTGGGGAATGGGAGCGGGCGTATTAGTCTCTTTATTGATTGCAGTAGGATTTAAACAAATTGTTGGTCTAACAGGAGCGCATGAGGAATTATTTGAAGGTGGTGTGATGCTTATCGCAGCTGGAATGTTAACTTATGTTGCTTTTTTCTGTCATACAGCAAAAAAAGAACTAGAAAATAAAGTAGATGAAGCAATTACTTCAGGAAAAACTTTTGCGTTATCTTTTACAGTATTTTTAGCAATTGTGAGAGAAGGTTTTGAAATAGTTCTATTTTACGCAGCATTATTCAGCACAGGAGTTTATAATACAGTACCTGCAATTATTGGCGGTATAGGCGGACTTGTAGCGCTGATCGTTATTTATTTTGGAATGGGAAAAATTACGAAAATCATTCCTATAGGGACTTTCTTTAGGGTTTCTAGCGTAATGTTGTTTGCAATTGCAGTTTACTTTGCATTTGAAGGTGTTCACGAAGTTCAAGAAGGCTTAGAAGCTTTAAAAGCTTAATCAATTAAAATATACTATTGATGGATCATGGCCGATTCTACAAATTTGAATGATATTTTTAAAGCAATGGAAGAAATTGATCTTCTAAGCGAAAAAAGAAAAAAGGATAAAGAAGTTTTAATATTAGATAAAGAACAAGAAGTATCTTCTAACACTAAGTTCTCAAAAGAGGATAGCATACCATTAGATACTGAGAAATTAATCCAACAAGCTGAAAATTATCTAAGACCAGTTAATAAAAAGTGATATAATTCAATATTTCTCGTAAAAGATGTAAGTTAATTTTAAGATAATTTTCTTTTTTACAACTTACCTATTTGTTAAATTTATTAAATGTGGAGTTTAATTAAAAAAATTTCATTATTACTATTAATTTTTCTTTCTTTCTTTTCAAAAAATTTATCTTCTGAACAAAAAAGTATTATAGAAACAGAAGAAGAAATTAAAAAAATCTACCAGTCTATCGTTAGAATTGACAGCATTGTTCCCTCAGACGCTAGAACAGCTAATTCACTTGGAACCGAGAGAAATGGTAACGGAGTAATCATTGACGAAAATCATATACTAACCATCGGCTATATTGTTTTAGAGTCCGAGAAAATTGATGTAACTTTATTTGATGGGAGAGTAATTCCAGCTAAAGTAGCAGCTCATGATTACACAACTGGATTTGGAATAATAACACCAATTATTAAAACAAAACTTAATCATCTACCTTTAGGCAATTCTGATAATTTAAGTAAAGAAGATTTTGCATTCGTTTTACCTTTTCCAAATCAAGGAAGAGGCTCTGCTGTTAAAATTGTTTCTAGAAGGCCCTTTACAGGATGGTGGGAATATTATTTAGAAAACCCAATTTATACTTATCCCATAAATTATTCATGGGCAGGATCACCACTTATTAATAGACAAGGAGAGATTTTAGGCATTGGGTCTTTATCTGTTGGAGAAACAACTCCAGGAATAGCTTCACTAGGAAATATGTTTGTTCCAATAAACTCATTAAAAGATATTCTTTCTGATTTAAAAAAACACGGTAAAAGAACAAGAGATATAAAACCGTATTTTGGTTTATCTTTAGAGGATAGTACTGGCAAAGTAAGCATTTTAAGAGTTTCTAAAAATGGACCTGCTGAAAAAGTAGGAATATTACCTGATGATATAATTTCATCTATCAATGGCAAAAAAATTAGTTCTTTAGAGGATTTTTATAAAACTTCATGGTCTTTTGGAGGTCCTGGCACTGAAATAAAACTAGATATTGAAAGACAAAATAAAAACTTAAGTTTTAAAATTAAAACAGGCGATAGAAGTGATTACTATGTTAAACCTAAATATTTTTAAATCACAAGTTGATAAAATATTGTTATTAATTTTTAAAAAAATGTATATAT
>CACBVP010000017.1 GCA_902542795.1 uncultured Pelagibacteraceae bacterium | reverse complement strand
CATTTCATTGCGATCTCGAAAGCTTCATCAAGCCCTTTATAAAATATGCCGGTAAAAAAAGCTGGACCGTCACAGAGACATTCCCAATCGCAAGCATCTAAAGATCTTAATTCAATAAATTGTTTTAATCTTACTTCTGTAAATATAGTTGCAAGATGAGTTTCAAAATCTTGTAAGCTTGCTTCATCTTTAAGATTTGCAAAGTTCCCTAAAATAAAATCTTTAAAAGGTTGCCCATTAGGTTCAATATAATTTTTTTCTCTTATTGCAAATAAAATTGGATACTCAATCACATGGTCAAAATATTTTTCAAAGTTTACTTTTTCAAAAGCTATAGGCATTATTCCTCCTCGAGAAGTATTTTGCCAAACTTTATTTCTATATGAGTAATAACCAACTGATTTACCTGACTCGAAAGGTGAATTTGAATACAATGCTATTGTCAAAGGTGTTAAATAATTTCCTAATCTAAAAATCTTTTCAAAGTTTTCTTCTGAAGTGTAATCATAATTAATTTGTATGCCACAAGTTCTATACATCATTTCTAAACTTTGCTTGCCTCCCTTTGGCATTTCTTTAGTCATTATTTTATATCTGCTTTTAGGACTCTGTGGGATGTCTGACAAATTATTAAAAGGATCAAAACCAATTGATACAGTATTTATATTTAATCCTTTGCTTGCAGTTTCTATTTCTTTTAAAAATTTTGAACTCTCGCTACAAACTTGATGAATATTTTCTAGTGGTGCACCAGACAACTCACATTGTAATCCAGGCTCTGTGGTGATTTGTTGATTGTCTCTTTGCATGCCAATAATATTTTCTTTTTCGTAAAGTGGTTCCCAGCCATTAACTTTTAAATTTTCAAAAAGTTTTTTTAAAGTCTCATAAGAAATTCTTTTCTTATTTTCTCCTTCAAACAAAAACCTTTCGTGCTCGACACCTATCTTAAGATTTTTTTGATTTTTAATTCCTTTTGAAAAATACTCTATAAATTGAGATTTATTTTTTATGTCCATGCTTTAAAAACAGTTTTTACTGCTAAAGCCTACTACCATATTTTTAGGGTTTATCTCAAATTTTCTCTCACATTTGATCTTATATTTCTCGGTTATATAGATATAGTTCCTATTTCTTGTTTTTAAGAACTCTACTTTGTCTGGTTGTCCAAAAAAACTTTTAAGATCACTCTCTGGTTTATTTAACCATTTACTTAGTTCTTTTTTTTCTTGCTCTGTAGTTTCGTCTATTTTTGTTGTTACGGTTTGGCAAGCACTGAGAAAAAGTGTGAAAAAAATAAACAAAAATAATTTTTTTAATTTCATTTTGAGTCGTTATTTTACACCTAAAACTTATAAACAGAAATATTGAGTGTAGGTTGTAAAATTCCTCAAAATTACAAATTAATTAAGATTTTAAAATAGATATAGAGTATTCAACATCAACGGGAGGTCTTTCGATGTTAAATAAATATTTTGAGTATAGAAAACACAAAACTAATTTTAGAACCGAAGTGATTGCTGGCGTAACGACGTTTCTTACGATGGCATATATTATGTTCTTAAATCCTTTTATTCTCTCTGGTGAATTTGCTGGAACAGAAAAAGGTTTTTTTGATTTTGGAGCAGTATTTACTGCAACAATTTTAGCAACCGCTGTGGCATGTTTTATCATGGCTTTCCATGGAAAAACTTGGCCAGTTGGTTTAGCGCCAGGAATGGGTATCAACGCCTTTGTTGCGTATGGTGTAGTTGCTGGACAAGGTTATACACCTCAAGCAGCTTTAGGAGCTGTACTTGTAGCTGGTGTAATCTTCTTGGCAATATCACTAACACCAATTAGAGCTTGGCTTATTAATTCAATTCCAAAAAGTTTAAAACTTGGAATTGGTGCAGGTATCGGATTGTTTTTAGCGATTATTGGTTTAGAAATTATGGGAGTAGTAGGTGATCACCCTGTAACTTTAGTTACACTAGGTGACATTAAAAATCCTTTAGTACTTCTAGCATGTGCGACTTTCGTATTCATGATCGTTTTAGAAAAAATGAAAGTTAGAGGAAATATAATAATTGGTATTTTACTGTTTAGTATAATTGCTTGGGTATCTGGTTTAGCTAAATTTAATGGAGTAGTAGGATCAATTCCTCCAATGACTTATTTGTTTGAGTTTGATCTTAAAGCTGCATTCTCAGCTGGTATGGCTTCAATTATTTTTACTTTACTATTTATCGACTTTTTCGACACAGCAGGAACACTAACTTCTGTTGCAAACGTTGCTGGCAAAGTTGATAGAAAAGGTAAAGTGCAAGATATTGATAAAGCAATGCTGTCAGATAGTGTTGGAACAGTAGCAGGTGCTATGATGGGAACAACAACTGTAACAAGTTATGTTGAGTCTGGCTCTGGAGTAAAAGCAGGCGGAAGAACAGGAATGACTTCATTAGTTATTGGTGTTTTATTCTTAGCTTGTTTGTTTTTTGCGCCATTAGCAACTAGTTTGCCAAAAGAAATAGATGGAGCAGCTTTGCTTTATGTTGCGATATTATTCGTTAGAAATATTACTGACATAGAGTGGAATGATATAGCGGAGTCAGGTCCAGCTGTACTTGCTATGATAGTGATGCCTTTAACTTATAGTATAAGTAACGGTATTGCCCTAGCGTTTATCGCTTATGCATTAATAAGAATTTTTACTGGTAAGTTTGGTAAAACTTCTCCTGCAATTTGGGTTATTGCAGCAGCTAGTGTTTTAAGCTTTTACGTAGGCTAATGATTTAAGGGCCGGTTAACGCTGGCCCTTTAACTTCCTTGATGTTTTTTAATTAAATCTTCAACACGAATTTCTTCGTAATGTTCAAACGGCTGAACTATCCATGGATTGTTATCTAATTTTTGAGCACAAAAATCTGGTTCAAACGTTGAGTCTTTTTTCTTCCAAAGAACAGCTGTTTTAATTTCCTTTATATTTCCTTTTAGCGCTGGATATTTCTTTAACCAATCAATACTTTTATTTAATGTCACTCCCGTATCTGATAGATCATCACATAGCAAAATATTTCCCTTCATTTCTTGGACTGTTGAACTCATTTCTCTAGAAAAAACTAATTCACCTTGCTGATCTTCTGTGCCTTCACCAGAATAAGACTCTACAGCTAGATAGGCGCACTTAAGCTTAAATACTCTACTTAACACATCTATAATAGGAGCTCCGCCTCTCATAATTCCTATAAGTATGTCAGGTTTAAATCCGCTTTGATGAATTTGTATTGCTAATTTTTCTACGATTAGATTATACTCTTTCCAATCAATGATAAGTTTATCTGCCATGAAAAAAGTTAATTTATTTTGTAGGAGTTGTAAATGAAAGGTTATGTGGTTTGTGTTTATAAAAGTATAACTAATGAGGATAAACTTAAAGAATACGCCGTTAAAGCTAGGGCCGCAGTTGAAAAATATAAAGGCAAATTTTTAATTAGAGGCGGAAAAACAACTACTAATGAAGGAGATGCGTCTCCTAGAACAGTAGTAATAGAATTTCCATCGTATGAAGAAGCTAATCTATTCTACAACTCAAAAGAATATCAAGAAGCTCATGATATCTTAAAAGGATATGCAGTCAGACACCACCAAACTGTAGAAGGTGCTTAATACTGTATTGGCTCGTTATCTATTGATCTCCACAGATACCAAGTAGCCACCGAGCAGTAAGGTGTAAATTTTTTATACAATTTATCTAAGAAGCTTTTAGGTGGAAAATATTTCTTATTATAATTATTTGATACAGCTCTTAATAAACCTATATCCTGTAAAGGCCATATATTAGATCTGTTAAAGGTGAATAAAAGTATCATTTCAGCAGACCATCTCCCTATCTGTCTCAAATTAGAGAGATATTCAATTGCTTCCTCATCCGTCATATTTTTAATCAAACTCGGTTTAAAACTTTTATCTATAGTTCTTTTGGCTAAATCTTTTATGCCTTTTACTTTTTGTTTGCTTAAGCCACAGCTTTTTAAACTATTAAAAGATAATTTATTAACTGTTATAGCATTAATTTTATTTTTACATTTTTTTTTAAATTTTAAAAAAACAGAGTTAGCTGCAGCTACACTAATTTGCTGACCTATTATGCTCTTGCATAAAGAGAAAAAAACATCGTTACGCGTAATAAGGTTACCATCTTTATAATTATTAATTAATTTTTTTATAACCTTATCTTTTCTTGATAAAATCTTTTTAGCCTTAGTCCAGTAATGCGGAGGTTTACTCATGTTCTTGGAGTAACAATTTGTTTTTTTAATTTATTTTCTCTCATAAAAATTATTAATGAGCTGATTATGACTAACGCTGCCCCAAGAAGGGTTAAAATTTTTGGAACTTCACTCCATATAAAATAACCAAATAAAATAGCAAAGACTAAACTTAGATATTTAATTGGAGTTACTAAAGATGCCTCTGCTAATCTATAGCTTTGGGTTAATAATAAATTTGCTACACTTCCACATAACCCTAGAACAAAAAATAATGCAAAATCTATTGGGGTTGGCATAACCCAATCACTAAAGAAAACTGTACTTAAACCTAAGGCAGCACAAAGAAATGTAAAATAAAATGCTATTGTATAATTAGCCTCTGTTTTGGATAAAGACCTTACGCTTATAGCTACACAAGCAAAAAATATACAAAATACAATTGGAGTAATGTAGTAATAATTTAAATCGGTAAACGCTGGCTGAACAATTAGCAGCATCCCTAAAAAGCCGAGGAACACAGCTGACCATCTTCTTATTCCCACCTTTTCAGAAAGAAAAATAATTGATGCGATCGTTACGAAAATTGGTCCACCAAAAGTAAGTGATACGACATCTGCTAATGGCAATTCTCTTAATCCAAAAAATAAAGCAATAATTGCTAAGGCGCCACAGATAGCTCTGAAGGCATGTAAACCTGGTCTATTAGTTTTATAAAATGTAAATATTTTTTCCTTAGGAATTATAAAGATAATAGGAATAAACCCTATAAAAAATCTTAGAAAGAGAACTTGTCCAATTGGATAATAATCTAACCACTTCACACAAATATCCATTATGGAGAAGCAAATAACGCTTCCAACCATGTACAATACGCCTATTTGATTTTGTGATAACAATTTACTATCCTTTCAATAACTTATTATACTAATTAACTTATGCAGAAATGTACACTCGCTCTTGGATGTTTTTGGAAACCTGAGGAAAACTTCAAAAATAAACCTGGCATTATACAAACTGAAGTTGGTTACGCTGGTGGACGGACTCCTAAAGTAACTTATGAGGAAGTTTGTACTGGAAATTCAGGTCATGCAGAAGTTGTGCAATTAACATTCGATGAAAATGTTATCTCTTATAAAAAAATTTTAGATTTATTTTTTAAGATGCACGATCCAACGCAAAAAGACATGCAATATCCTGATGTTGGTACACAATACAGAAGTGAAATTTTTTATGAAACTGAACAACAAAAAATAGACGCTACTGAAGTGCTCAATCAATTTAATAAGCTCCTAGGTGGCAAAATTGAAACAAATATCTCAAAAATTAAAAACTATTGCAAAGCAGAAGAATATCATCAAAAATATATTGAAAAAAATAGATAAATGAACCAATTAGTTTCAACCTCATGGCTAAATGATAATTTAGACAAAGTGAAGATTTTGGATGCAAGTTGGCATCTACCAAATGTAAAAAGAAATTCTTTTCAAGAATTTAAAAAAAATCATATAAGTAATTCATTTTTTTTTGATATTGATAAAAATTCCAATCAAAAAACTAGTCTTCCACACATGCTTCCATCAAAAGAAGATTGGCAAATTATTGTTTCAAATTTAGGGATTAAAAATTCTGATCACATAATCGTCTATGATAACTCTGACGTATTTAGTTCATGCAGAGTATGGTACACTTTTATATATTTTGGCCACGATCCAAATCTTATCTCGGTTCTGGATGGAAATTTTGAAAAATGGTTAATAGAAAAAAGACCGGTTACTCAAATAGTAACTAGTATTATTAAATCCAATTATGTTGCAAATGAGAATGTTTCATTAGTAATAAATAAAGATCAAGTTAATCAAAATATTAATGATAAAAAATTTCAACTAATTGATGCTAGAGGAGAAAAAAGATTTAAGGGCTTAGAACCAGAACCAAGAAAAGAACTAAGAAGTGGGAATATTGAAGGTTCTATCAATTTACCATTCAAAGAACTTATCAATGAAGATAGAACTTTTAAAAAAAAAGATAAATTAATAGAGATTTTTGAATTAAAAAAAATATCACTAGAAAAAGATATGGCTTTTACTTGCGGTTCAGGTGTAACAGCATGTATTTTAGGTCTAGCTAATTCTATTATAAGTGGTAAAACGCCTGTTATCTATGATGGTTCTTGGTCAGAATACGGATTGGAATAAAGAAATATGAAAACCTCTACAAAAATTAAAACTTTTTTAATAATATTTTTTATTGCAGTTTTTGCCACGATAGCAAGTAGACATTTCATTGGTTTACATTTTAAAAAAAAATTTAGTGTAAGACCAGCACCTGGCGTTATTGTAAATTCTGTTGAAAAATCACTTTTTTATAAAAGTATAGAAACTTTTGGAACCGCTATTGCTAAAAATTCAAAAATTTACAGAGTCCAAGCTAGCAATATCGAAGGAAGTCTTAACGTTGAAAATAGATTTGTAAAAAAAGGAGAAGTCATAGTTAATTTAAAAGATGGAGAAAAAATTGTTGCAGATTTCGCAGGTAAACTTGGAAAAAGAGAAATTGCTCAAGGTGTCCTTGGCTCTGAAAGTTTAATAATTACACTTGATGATTTAAAAACAGTTGTAATTGATATCAAAGTGCCTGAAAACTATGTAAGCATTCTTAAAGCTGGCTTGAAAGCTGAAATTACAAGTTCAGCTTATGAAAAAGTATTTAAAGGAAAAATAGAAACTATAAGTTCACGTATAGATCCTTCTACCAGATCAATTCTTTCAAGGATTATAGTTGATAATTCTAGTTTTGAAATTATTCCAGGACAATTAATGACTGTAAAAGTAATTTACGATGAAACCAATCAAATTGGGGTTCCTGAAAGTTCTGTAACGATACAAGGAAATACAGCTTTTGTTTATGCAGTAGAAGATGACACAGCAATTAAAAAAAATATAAAAATTGGTAAAAGAAACTTTGGAAAAGTCTCTGTTCTTTCTGGTTTAAATGAGGGAGATAAAGTGATTACCGAAGGTGTTTCTAAAGTAAGAGATAAGGCTAAAATAAAAATTATTGCTCCTAAATAAATGTTCTTAACTGATCTTTCAATTAAAAGACCTGTTGTTGCCTCGGTAATGAGTTTGGTGCTAGTTATTTTTGGTCTAGTTACATTTCAAGAAATCCCAACAGACGAACTACCAGATGTTCAACCGCCAGTCGTAACAATACAAACAGAATATAAAGGTGCTTCAGCAGAAATAGTTGATACCCAGATCACACAAAAAATTGAAGACTTTGTAGGAGGCACTCCAGGTTTAGAAACGATTGACTCTTTTAGTGAAGATGAAAGTTCTAGAATTACATTAACCTTTCAAACTGATTTGGATCTAGATGATGTTGCTAATGACGTAAGAAGTTCTGTTTCTAGAGTTCTTGATAATTTACCGGATGGAGCTGAGCAACCAGAGATATTTAAACAAAGTGCAGGTATGAGAACGACTATGTGGTTGTCGTTTAATTCTGAAACAATGTCAGATTTAGAACTAACTGATTACGCTGATAGATATTTAACAGATACCTTCTCTACAGTTGACGGGGTTGGTAGAGTCCGATTAGGTGGACAGAGAGAATTGTCATTAAGAGTTTGGCTTGATCCTATTGCATTAGCTGCTAGGGATTTAACAACTCAAGAAGTAGAATCTGTTTTAAGAAAAGAGAATGTTGAGTTTCCTGCAGGAAGAATCGAATCTAGAGACATAGATTTGACTATAAAACTCAATAAAGCTTACAATGATTTAGAAACTTATAAAAATCTTCCTCTTAAAAGAGCTGCAGATGGATCCATAATAACACTGTCGGATGTTGCAAGAGTTGAGCTTGGAGCAGAGTCTACAAGAACACTATTTAAAGGAAATGGAAAACAAGTTGTAGGTATAGGAATTTACCAACAATCTGATGCTAATACTATTGCTGTAGCTAATGGGATTAAAGAAAAAATTAAAGAACTCAGGCCAAATTTGCCACAAGATACTACCCTAGAGGTATCATTTGATAGAAGTAATTACATAAGTGCAGCAATCAAAGAAGTTTATAAAACACTTATTATTGCTTTAATATTAGTTACAATAATAATTTATCTATTTCTTGGAAACATAAGAGCATTGGTTGTCCCATTAGTTGCTCTACCTGTTTCATTAATTTCTACATTTTTATCAATATATGTATTTGATTTTTCAATTAATCTTTTCACGCTAATGGCATTAGTTCTAGCAATAGGAATTGTAGTGGATGATGCAATTGTAATGCTAGAAAACATTGTAAGAAGAATAGAACTGGGAGACACTCCTTTAGTTGCTGCTTATAAAGGAGCTAAACAAGTTTCCTTTGCAATTATTGCAACTACAGTTGTTCTTGTTGCAGTATTTGTTCCATTGATATTTATAAAAGGTATAACTGGAGTATTATTTACACAAACTGCTATCACGCTTGCTTCCGCAGTAGTAATTTCAAGTTTTGTTGCTTTATCTTTAAGTCCGATGCTAGCGAGCAAATTTTTAAAACAAAACATGAATAAGTCAAAGTTAGTTTTAAAATTTGAACAATTTTTAAAAAATTTAACTTATTTATATAAAGTTTCCTTACTTGGCTGGATAAAAAAAAGAACAACAGTAACAGTTTTCTTATTAGCTACTTTGGGATTAACTTTATTTTTCTTCAATTTCATTAAAAAAGAATTAATAGCTCCAGAAGATAGAGGCGCTTTTTTTGTAATAGTAAAAGCTCCACAAGGATCAGGATTTAATTTTACAAAAGATAGAGCTGAGGAAATAGAAAAATTATTATTGCCTAATGTAGGTAAAGGAGAATATAGAAAATTAATTATGAGAGTTCCTGGTTTTGGTAAATCAGCTAAACAAGTGAATAGTGGATTTATAATTGTTCTACTTGAACCATGGAGTAAAAGAGATCGTCATGGTGTAAAAATAATGCGAGAGTCGTTTGGTAAAATCTCAAGAGTTCCTGGAGTATTAGCTTTTCCTATAATGCCACAGGGAATTAGAACAGGTGGTGTCGAAAGTCCTGTTCAGTTTGTTCTTCTAGGAAACACATATGATCAACTTATTGAATGGAAAGAAATAATTAAAAGAGAAGCAAGAAAAAATCCTGGCCTAACATCAATTGAAGATGATTTTGATCTCAATAAACCTCAATTAAATGTAAAAATAGATCAAAAAAAAGCTGCTGATTTAGGTGTTTCAACTGAAGACATAGGAAAAACGATCGAAACAATTTTTGGCTCTAGACGAGTAACTAATTTTACAAGAGATGGAAAAGAATACTCTATAATTTTACAGGGTGATATTAAAGATCGACAAGAGCCCGAAAGTATAAGTAAGGTTTTTGTAAGATCTAAGAATAATAATAAACTTATTTCTATTTCAAATTTGGTCTCTTACGATGAAGAAGGGCAATCACCTTTTCTGGCAAGATATAATAGACAAAAGGCAGTTACGATTTCTGCTAGACTTGTGGGTGATTACTCTCTTGATGAGGCCTTAAAATTTTTAGTAGGAGTTGTAGAGCAAAACACTCCGCAAGCAAATATAGCTTATAAGGGTGAAAGTGAAGAGTATAAGAAAACTAACACTGAACTTTATGTAATTTTTGCACTAGCATTAATAACTGCTTATTTAGCTATGTGTGCGCAGTTTGAAAGTTGGAAACATCCTTTCACTATCATGTTGACTGTACCAATGGCAATTTTAGGAGGTCTTTTAGGATTGTTAGTAGTTGGGTCTTCTCTTAATGTTTACAGTCAAATTGCATTAATTATTTTAATAGGACTTTCGGCCAAAAACGGAATTCTAATTGTTGAATTTGCAAACCAATTACGAAAAGAAGGAAAAAATATTGAAGTTGCAGTTTTCGAGGCTGCCGCGATAAGACTGAGACCTATTCTTATGACTAGTTTATCGACTGTAATAGGGGTGCTACCTCTAATAATAGGAACTGGTCCAGGCGCTGCAAGTAGACTTACTGTTGGAATAACAATATTTGGTGGTATGCTTTTTTCTACTTTCTTCACACTCTACGTGATTCCTACGATTTATACTATTATTGGAAAAAACACGAAAAGAATTGATGCAGTAGAGATAGATTTAAATAAACAACTTAAAAAATAATATACTTATTTTTATCTAAATTTTTCTCACAAAGAGTTAATTGTTTTCTATATTTGGTAGCCATATCTTTAACTGACTTCGCGTAAATAATTGCTTTTTTGTCTTTTGAATAATTTTTGTAATCTCCCCAACCTTTGTAATAGGCAAGATACTGTCTATACGCATCCTTTTTTGAAATTCGCAAAATTTTATTTGTTTTATGAATATACCAACCTATAAAATCAACTGAGTCCTTAAACCTAGCTCGCGTTGCCAACGGACTATTTGTTTCCCTCTTATATTGTTCCCATGTCCCTTTTACCGCTTGAGAGTATCCAAAAGAAGATGACGGTCTCTTAAACGGTATTACTTTAAATAGTTTAGTTCTTGGAGGTTTTGCAAGCCAATTAAAATCACTCTCTTTTTTAACAAAAGCTAATTGAAGATGTATAGGTGCTCCCCATCTATCATAAGAAGCTTTTGCATGCTTGTACCAAAGATATCTTTCTTCAAAAATAGCACAACTATTTTGAGTATTTTTTGGAATAGAGGAGCATGCTGAAAGAGTAAAAAAAATAATAAAAAGTATAATTTTTTTAAAGTGAATCACTTTAAAAGTTATACTAAAATTTAATTAAGCTTTCTCCATTTTTCTGGTCTTATAAATTTTCCTTGCCAAATACCTAACTTATTTTCTCTCGCATAATTTTCATCTCTTACATAATCTTTAGAATATCTTTTATAAGCTACAGCATATCCTCGTCTTACCATCCATTTATTAAGATTAATTTTTTCTTTATAGCAAGTGGCTAAGTATCTTTTATACCTATCTTTAGAGGTTGAAATACAAATAATTTCTGTATTATCGATTTTTTCAATTAATTTATTTTTTGAAATTACTCCGCAAGAATAATCTTTTGTAAAGTTAAAACCAATATATGCTGAAATTTTAAGAAAATCTTTTTTACATTGTTGCTTAATTTCTGGAGCATCAATGCCTTCTAGTCTTATTTTTTTTGAATTAATATGAACTGTATCTCCATCAATTATTTTAGCTAAACCTTTAATTTCCTCTGCATTCACAATTTGAAAAAGACAAGAGATTAAAATAACTTTTAAGATAAATTTGGCCATTTTAATATTTTTTGAAGTATCAAAATTATTATTACACCCAAAACATTAGCTATTAAATCATAAGTTTCAAAAGCTCTATTGGGAACTACGGCGTGAAGTAATTCTAGAATAATAGAAAGTATTATTAAAGTTTTAAAATTAGTAAGAATATTTTTTGTTCTAGATCTAAGCATCAAACCTAACAGTGTAATATAACTAAAGAAGATAAGATGATTAATTGATGTTCCAATAGGATTAGGTATTAAATCTGGTTGTTGCCCTAAATTTCCATACAGTAAATATCCAATTAAACTCCCAGGAAATAAATATAAAATTAGTAAGATGACTAATGAAAAATAATATAAATATTCTAAAAGTTTAAATATAATATTTTTCATTATCTAGTTAATATAGTACATAATATCTATTTTAACTATTATGACTAAATTAATTCTTACAAGACATGGTCAGAGTGTTTGGAATGCTGAGAATAGATTCACTGGATGGGTAGATGTAGATCTTTCTGATAAGGGAATTGATGAAGCTGAAAAATCAGGTCAGATTATAAAAGATTTGAATATCTCAATTAATATCTCTTATACATCTTATCTTAAAAGAGCTATTAAAACTCTAACAACAATCCTAAAAAAAAATAACTTGGAACTCAAATTTAATACTGCCTGGCAATTAAACGAAAGACATTATGGTTCACTAACTGGATTAAATAAAGAAGAAACAAAGAAAAAAATTGGAGAAGAACAATTTAAGAAATATAGAAGATCATGGGATATATCTCCACCAGCAATGGAGGAAAAAAGCGAGTATCAAAACTTATTTAGTCCTTTAAATGCTAGCATCCCTGTTAGTATGGTTCCATTTACCGAGTCGCTAAAAGATACCTACGATAGAGTTGTTCCATTTTATGAAAAAGAAATTAAAGAAAACCTTAAAAAAAATAAAAATATTTTAATATCAGCACATGGAAATTCTTTAAGAGCATTATGCAAATATTTATTCAATATTTCAGATACTAAGATAAATGAACTAGAGATTCCTACTGGTAATCCTTTAGTGATTGAGTTTGGTGATAATTTGAAGATAGAAAAATATTATTATCTAGATAAAGATAGGGCTAAAGAAATAATTTTTAATCAGTAATTTTGATATTTGAAATTTTTAAATACATTTCATGTGTATTTAAATGATAGAACTTTAAATTACTTTCTATTCCATATAACTCTTTGTTCGCTATTAAATCATTCCATATTTTATTCATTGAAAATACTTTTGAGTTTTCAGAAGTTAAAAAACTCCTATTTATAATTTGAAGACCTGTAAATATAAATTCATTTTTTTCGTCTCTTGAAATTTGATTGTTGGTTAAATTAAAATCTCCTTTAAAAGACTCATCAAAAGAAAGCTTTTTGTTTACCAACAATAACGTTGGTTTTTTATTTTTAAAATAACTGTCTTCAAGTTTTTTAACTTCCTCGATATACCTATCACTCCAGAGAGTATCTGGGTTTATTACATAAAAAGGATTATCAGCAAAATGTTTGGTTGCTTCGAGAATTCCTCCGCCTGTATCTAACAAAACATCTGTTTCTTTTGAAATACTAATTTCTACTTTAAATTTTTTTTCCCTTATGAATTTTTCAATTTGCTCAGGTAAATGATGAACATTAATACTAATTTCTTCTACACCGAATTTTATTAGCAAGTTTATCGCCCTTTCCAGTAAACTGATATTACTAATTTCTAAAAGAGGCTTTGGTGTTTTTAATGTCAATGGCTGCATTCTTTTTCCTAAACCAGCAGCTAATATCATTCCATGTTTTATCATTATATTTTCTTTAAATTTTTTAATTTATTGATTGGTAAAATTTTATTAATCAAAATATTAAAATTATTAAAAACCGGGTTCTTTAGTCTTCGATTAATTAAAGACCATGTATAAGGCAAATATTTTAAATAATTAGATTTTCCATCTCTTTTATATAATCGGACAAAAATACCTAGAATCTTTAGATTTCTTTGCACTGAAAGAATATCAAAATCATTTTTTAAATTCTGAATATTTTCTTTTTTTAATTTTGAAGATTTATAATAATAATTAAATAATTTATCTTGCAAAATAGGAGGTAATTTAATTCTTACGTCATCTATTAAAGATGCAACATCATAAAGTGGATTCCCAATTAAAGCGTCTTGACTATCTATAACTCCT
>CACBVP010000016.1 GCA_902542795.1 uncultured Pelagibacteraceae bacterium | reverse complement strand
TAGACTAAAAGCAGAAAATGATTGGCGAGTATTTTCAAAAGAGAACAATTTACCTTTACAAATTTTTAAGAACCGATGTCGGACTTAAAACTGGTCAAGCAAAAATTATAAAAAAAGAAAAACATTTTTTTTCAAGAATTCACGTTGAAGATATCGCTAATATTTTATTTATTTCTTTGAAAAAATTTAAAACAAATGAGATTTTTAATATTTCTGATGATCAGCCAGCATCCCAAGAAGAAGTAGCCGTATATGGTGCTTTATTACTAAAAATGAATAAACCAAATCCTTTAAAGATAGAGGATTTAGAGGAAGGAATGTTAAAAGATTTTTATAAAGAGTCAAAAAAAGTTGATAACAAAAAAATAAAAAATTTTTTTAATTATCAATTTATTTATCCAAGCTACAAAGAGGGTTTAGATAATATTGTTAACGATTTTATTTAATGATCTTGTAATTATTTTTAATTGTTTTGTATTAGATAGGCTATGATCTCCATTTTTAACTACTATTAATTTTTTTTTAGCTTTGCTAAAAACCGACAAAACATATCTAGAAAATTTTACTGGGACGACTTCATCTTTTTTTCCATGTATCATTGTAACGTGAATTTTAGAATAAATTTTTTTATTCAAAATTTTATTTTTTCTTCCATCTTTTATTAACTGATAAGTAATTGGATATTCATATTTTCCACTTTTAATAAACGTTTTGCCTTTAGTAATTAACTCAGATTTGATCTTATTATTAAACTTATTCCACATTAGTCTTGTTAAAAACTCTGGCGCAGATCCTATTCCAATAAATCCTAGAATTTGCTTTTTGAAGTATTTAAAAAGATTAAGGCTAATCCATGATCCCATACTTGAACCAACCAAAATAAAATTATTTTTTTTAACTATTTTCTTTATTCCAGTTTTTGCGTCATTCGTCCATTTACTGATATTACCGTCAGTAAAATTACCAGATGATTTTCCATGACCCGAATATTCAAGTGCTAAAAAACCTAACTTATTTTTTTTTGCAAAGCGAAGAAGCGTTTGAGGTTTTTTTCCCTCAATATCAGACATGAATCCATGTAAAAAAACAATATAAAGTTTTTTTTTAAAGTAATTATCAATAAATCTTAGTTTTTTTGACTTTGATAATTTTAAATTTTTGAATTTTTTCATATTAAAACGTTTAAGTGCTATTATATAACAACTAGCATGACTACTAAATTAAATGTTCTTCAAGTTATACCAAAGCTTGGTTATGGTGGAGCTGAAACAGGTTGCTATGACATTGCTCATTTTTTATCAGAAAATGATTGTGGTTCATTTTTAGCTACTTCTGGTGGAGAACTAATCAAATTCATCAAAAAGGATAAAGTGAGATTAATTAGATTACCTGTTCATTCAAAAAATCCTATTTTAATTTTGTTTAATACTTTAGTTTTAGTTATTTATATTTTTTTATTTAAAATTAATATCATCCATGCGAGAAGTCGTGCACCAGCTTGGTCGTGTTACTTTGCTTCGCTTATAACAAGAAGATCATTTGTTACAACATTTCATGGAACTTATAATTTTAAAAGCAATATAAAAAAATTTTACAATAGCATAATGCTTAGAGCAAAATTAACTATTGCCGGGTCTAATTTTATATTTAGTCACATTAATGAAAATTATGGGGAGTATTTAAGCAAAGAAAAAAAACTTAGAGTAATCTTTAGAGGTATAAACGTAGATTATTTTAATCCAAAAAATATATCAGTTCTTAAACAAGAAAAACTAAAGCAAGAGTGGGATTTATCTTCCAATAAATTTACAATTCTTTTACCAGGAAGACTGACATATTGGAAAGGACAAGAAAAGTTTATCGAGTCATTAAATATTTTAATTGAGGATTATAATATAACCAATTTTCAAGCAGTAATACTTGGATCAGATCAAGGAAGGAAAGTTTATTCGAAAAAATTAATTAATCTTGTTCAAAGATACCGACTGAACAAGAAAATAAAATTTATTCAACACTGTAAGGAGATGCCATTAGCTTACTCACTAGCAGATGTCGTGGTATCAGCTTCAATTGAGCCAGAAGCTTTTGGTAGAGTTTCTGTAGAGGCCCAAGCAATGGGTAAACCGATTGTTGCAAGTAACATAGGAGGATCAAAAGAAACAATAATTAATAAAAAAACTGGTTTTTTGTATAAGCACGACGATCCAAGAGAACTTGCTAAAATTTTAAATACTGTTATTCAATTATCAGTGGATGATTTAAAATTTATGGGTAATGAAGGCAGAAAAAATGTTACAAAAAAATTTGATGTTGAAACAATGTGCCAATCTAATTTAAAAGAATATAAAAGATTAATTAAAAATTAATGCCCCAAATTCAACTACTAGATGGAAAAAAAATAGAATTTAAAAATTCTATTACAGGTTTTGATTTAACAAAGAAAATTAGCAAGTCCTTAGAAAAAGTTGCTTTAATAATGGAAGTTGATGGCAGCTTAAAAGATTTAAGTCATAATATAACTAAAGATGCAAAGGTAAGAATTATAACTCCAAAAGATAAAGAAGGTTTAGAGGTAATAAGGCACGATGCTGCGCATATAATGGCAATGGCTGTTCAAGAATTATTTCCAGGCACGCAGGTAACAATAGGCCCCGTTATAGAAAATGGTTTTTATTATGACTTCGCAAGAAAAGAACCTTTCACAAGTGATGATTTAAAGAAAATTGAAAAAAAAATGTCAGAAATTATTGATAGGGATGTAAAAACTAAAAGAGAGGTTTGGAAAAGAAATGAGGCTATTAAACATTTTAAAAAAATTGGAGAAAAGTACAAAGCTGAAATTATAGAGAGCATACCTGAAAATGAGGAATTATCAGTATATCATCATGGAGATACATGGCATGATCTGTGTAGGGGGCCACATTTAGCTTCATCTGGAAAAATAGGAAAAGCATTTAAATTAACAAAAGTATCAGGAGCCTATTGGAGAGGTGATTCAAATAATGAAATGCTTCAAAGAATTTATGGAACTTGTTGGGCCTCTAAAAAAGAACTCGATGATTATTTGCACAGATTAGAAGAAGCTGAAAAAAGGGATCATAGAAAACTAGGAAAAGAGATGGATCTTTTTCATTTCAGAGAAGAAAGTCCTGGTTCAGTTTTTTGGCATGAAAAAGGTTGGCTATTATTTCAAAGATTAGTTGAGTACATGAGAGCTAAACAAAGACTTGCTGGATACAAAGAAATTAATACGCCCGAATTGCTAGATAAAACATTGTGGGAAAAATCAGGTCACTGGGACAAATTTGGAGAACATATGTTTACATCTGAAACTCCAGATGAAAAAATATTTGCCGTTAAACCTATGAATTGTCCGGGTTGCGTTCAAGTTTTTAATCAAGGTTTAAAAAGCTATAGAGACTTACCACTAAAATTATCTGAATTTGGAAAAGTTCATAGATACGAACCATCTGGTGCGTTGCACGGACTTTTAAGAGTTCGGGCTTTTACCCAAGATGATGCACATATATTTTGCACTGAAGATCAAATAACACAAGAGTCATTATCAGTCACAAATTTAATATTAGAAATTTATAAAGATTTAGGTTTTGAAAATGTAATATTAAAATATTCTGATAGGCCTGAAAAACGCGTGGGTGATGATAGTGTTTGGGATAAATCTGAAGCAGCACTTCTTTCTGCTATTAAGCAATCAAAACTTGAGTACACAATAAATAAAGGTGAAGGGGCTTTTTACGGACCTAAAATAGAATTTGTTTTAAGAGATGCCATCGGGAGAGATTGGCAATGTGGTACTTTACAAGTAGATTTAAATTTACCGAATAGATTAGGCGCATCTTATGTTGCTAAGGATGGTAATAAAAAAGTTCCTGTAATGTTACATAGAGCATTGTTTGGTTCTTTAGAAAGATTTATTGGTATCCTAATTGAAAACTATGCAGGAAAATTACCTTTCTGGCTTTCTCCATCACAAGCAGTTGTATGTCCTATAGCTGAAGAGAATAATGAATATGTAAAAAAGTTGTTTGAAGATCTATTTAAAGAAGGTATAAAATGTGAAATGGATTTAAGAAATGAGAAAATAAATTATAAAGTAAGAGAACATTCTCTTGCAAAAGTTCCATTTATATTAGTATGCGGAAAAAAAGAAGTTGCAGAAAATACAGTTACAGTCAGAAAATTAGGTTCAGATAAACAAGAAGTTATGAAGAGAGACGATTTAATAAAAGATATGCTTGCCTCAAATAAGTTACCATTAAACTAAGTGTCAAACTTTAAACCAAACTACTTCCAAAGAAGAAGCAAACCTCAAGGCCCCAGAGCTAATGAGAGAATAAGAGCTTTGGATGTACAAGTTATAGGAAGTGATGGAGGAAATTTAGGTGCAATGCCTCTAAAACAAGCAATTGAACTAGCAAAACAAGAAAGTTTAGATTTAATAGAGATTTCTCCAAATGCAAACCCACCTGTATGCAAGATTATGGATATGGGTAAATATAAGTACGATCAACAAAAGAAAGCTAATCAAGCAAAGAAAAAGCAAAAAACAGTTTCTTTGAAAGAAATAAAATTAAGACCTGGTACAGAAACTCACGATTATAATTTTAAAATAAAAAATGCTAAGAAATTTATTACAAAAGGAAATAAAGTAAAATTTACAGTTAAATTTAAAGGTAGAGAGATGCAACACACAGACCTTGGTAAAGAATTGATGGATAAGATAATAGAGGAAACTAAGGATGTCGCTAAGGTTGAAAGCAAGCCAAAATTTGAAGGTCGTCAAATGGTGATGATTATTCAACCTCTGTAAATCAACAATTATTGCGACTTGTAAAGATTTATTTAAGCATATATAAGTCCGAAATATTTATGCCAAAACTTAAGACAAAAAGCTCAGCAAAAAAAAGATTTAGATTTACTGCTTCAGGAAAAATTAAAATGCCTCAAGCTGGTAAGAGACACGGCATGATCAAACGAACTAATTCACAAATTAGAAAACAAAGAGGCACTACTATTATGACCAAGCAAGATTCAAAGATAGTCAAATCGTATATGCCATATAACTTAAGAGGATAGTATGGCTAGAACAAAACGAGGCGTAGTAAGTAGAGCAAAACATAATAAAGTTCTTAAGGCAGTTAAAGGTCAAAGAGGTAGAAGAAAAAATACTATTCGTATAGCTCGTCAAGCAATGGAAAAAGCTATGCAATATGCTTATAGAGATAGAAAAGCTAAAAAAAGAGAATTTAGATCTTTATGGATCCAAAGAATCAACGCTGGAGTACGAGCCGAAGGGTTAACTTATGCAAAATTTATCAATGGTTTAGCAAAATCAAAAATTAAACTAGATAGAAAAGTTCTAGCAGAGCTTGCTTACAACAATCCTGAAGTCTTTAAATCAGTGGTGAAAAAGGTTCAATCCTCCCTGGCTTAAAAGGGTCTTTGATTTAATCTCAACATAATATAAAAAATCAATTACCTAATGAGTGATTTAGATAAAATAAGTTCTGTATTTAATGCAAAAATAGATACCGTTAAAACAAAAGACGAACTTCAAAATATTAAAACAGAATTTTTTGGAAAAAATGGTCAAATTACCCTTCAGTTCAAATCTCTAGGTTCTTTAGATCCAGAAAAAAGAAAAGATTTTGCTTCAAATTTAAATAAGATTAAAGACGACTTAACACATCAATTAGAACAAAAAAATATAGAGATTGAAACAAGTGAAATAAATGAAAAACTTAAAAATGAAAAAGTTGATGTTACTTTGCCAATTAGACCTGAACGCCAAGGAAAAATTCATCCAGTTTCACAAGTTATAGATGAAATATCATCAATCTTTTCAGAAATAGGTTTTTCAGTCGCTGAAGGACCTGACGTTGAGACAGAATATAATAATTTTACAGCATTAAACACACCTGAGGAACATCCTGCTAGAGACATGCATGATACTTTTTATTTAGAAGAAAATAAAAAATTGTTGTTAAGAACACATACTTCACCAGTTCAAATTAGAACAATGTTGTCTAGCAAACCACCATTTAAAATAATAGTACCTGGAAGAACTTATAGATGTGATAGTGATCAAACTCATGCTCCAATGTTTCATCAGCTTGAGGGCTTACACATAGATAAAGGTATCACAATGGGACACCTTAAAGGTTGCTTGGATTATTTTATAAAAGAGTTTTTTGAAGTTAAAAATGTAAAAATGAGATTTAGACCTAGTCACTTCCCTTTTACCGAGCCATCAGCGGAAGTTGATATTGGTTACAAAATTGAAAAAGGAAAAATTGTTATTGGTGAAGGGGAAAAATGGTTAGAAGTTTTAGGATGTGGAATGGTTCATCCTAATGTTTTAAAAAATGTAAAAATAGATACAAAAAAATATCAAGGATTTGCATTCGGAATAGGAATTGATCGTTTAGCAATGTTAAAATATGGAATTAATGATTTAAGAGCTTTCTTTGAGGCAGATTATAGATGGTTAAGTCACTTTGGATTTGACCCATTAGATGTTCCAACTAATTATAGAGGATTAAGTAAATGATCATAACAATTCCTTGGCTTAAAGAACATCTTAAAACATCAGCTAAAGAAAATGAGATCATTGATAGTCTTACAAATATCGGGCTTGAAGTCGAAGATGTAAAAGAAAATTCTGGAGAGATGGGTAAGTTTAAAATTGCTAAAGTTTTAAAAGCAGAAAAACATCCTAATGCTGATAAATTAAAAGTTTGTGAAGTTACTATCGGCGGGAAAGAGATTTTAAAAGTCGTTTGTGGAGCTCCAAATGCTAGAGAAGGTCTTATCACAATCTATGCACCGCCTGGAGCTATAATTCCTAAAACTAATTTTGAATTAAAGGTAGCTAAAATAAGAGGTGTTGAGTCGAAAGGGATGCTTTGCTCTGAAAGTGAACTCAATTTATCTAATGAAAGTGACGGGATCATTGAGCTTAAAAATAAAGAAAAAGAAATAGGAAAAAGTTATTTTAAAAGTAGCTCGCAAAAAGCTATCGACATTTCTATAACCCCTAACCGAGCTGATTGTTTAGGTGTTAGAGGGATTGCAAGAGATCTTTCATCTGCAGGAGTTGGAAAATTAATACAATTAAATAGAAAGAAAATTAAACAAAATATAAAACACCAAATTAAAACATCCATTACAAAAGAAAAAAATCAAGGATGCGATATCTTCGGAAGCTGTTATATTAAAAACATTACTAATAAAGAAAGTCCTGAATGGCTTAAAAATAAATTAATCGCTCTAGGCCTAAAACCTATCTCCGCTGTAGTTGATATAACTAATTATGTAATGTTTGACCTTAATAGACCGTTACATGCTTATGATGCAGATAAAATTAACAAAGAAATTATAGTTAGAAACGCTAAAGAAGGTGAGATGTTCGAGGCATTAGATAATAAAAAATATAAATTAAAAAAAGACATGTGTGTCATCTCTGATAAATCTAGAGTTCTTGGGTTAGGTGGAATTATTGGCGGAACATCTACCTCTACTGAATTGGATACAAAAAATATACTTTTAGAAGCTGCTTATTTCAGCCCATCTTCAATAAGAAAAACAGCTAGAGTCCTTAATATAAATACAGACGCTAAGTACAGATTTGAAAGAGGAATTGATCCCAACTCGATAAAAGAAGGGCTAGAACTTGCAATTGAACTAATTTTAAAAATTTGTGGAGGGGAAGCTAGTAAGTTTCAAATTACTGGAAAGACGAAACAAAAAAATAAGATAATTAACTTTCAAGTGGAAAAATTTGAAAAACTAATTGGGATTTCAATCACCGCTAAAGAGATCGATAAAATTTTATCATCTCTAGGTTTTAAATGTAAAAAAAGTAAAAAAGCTATAAAAGTAGAAGTTCCAAGCTGGCGGCCAGATGTGAGTTTGGACGAGGATTTGATTGAGGAACTAATTCGGATCAAAGGATTCAATAATATAAAATTAATTGAACCAAGCAAAAACAGGAACCAAGATACTCTCAACTTTAAGCAAAAACTATTCCATTTATCACAGAGATCTTTAGCTTCCAAAGGCTATATGGAAATAATTACTTGGTCTTTTACCGACTCAAAGATTGATAAACAATTTTCTAAAGGTGAAAAAGAAATACCAATATACAATCCTATTTCTTCTGATCTAGATGTTTTAAGACGATCAATTTTTTCTAATTTAGCAATTTATTTAAAAAAGAATCAAGGTAGAGGTTACGAAGACTTGTCTCTATTTGAAATCGGCCCAACATTTTTTGGAAAAAACCCAGGCGAACAACAGATTGTTGTTGGTGGTTTAAAATCTGGGAAAATAAATAGAAAGAGCTGGTTAGACAGGGAAAGAAATGTAGACGTTTTTGATATTAAAAGTGATGCTATTAAAACTTTGGTTGAACTTGGAATAGAAGAAAAAAACCTTTTCGTAAGTGATAATACAAAACATTGTTACCATCCGGGAAGATCAGGTTCAGTGACTTTAAAATCTGAGAAAGGACCGCACCTTGCTTATTTCGGTGAAATACACCCGGCAATTATCAAAAATCTTGATTATAAAGAAAAAAATATTTTTGGATTTGAAATATTTTTAAAAAATATACCTGAACCAAATAAAAAATTGAGACAAAGCAAAAAAAGTTTTCAAGCTTCAGATTATCAGAAATCAGAAAGAGATTTTGCTTTCGTGATAGATAAAATTTTTAAAATTGGAGCTCTAGAGAAAATTATTAGAGAAGTTGATGAAAATTTAATTCAAAATGTATCTACTTTTGATGTTTTTGAGGGAGAAAATATTCCAAAAGGAAAAAAATCAGTTGCAATTAATGTAACTTTACAAGCTATCGATAAAACCCTTTCAGAAAATGATTTAGATGAAATCAGTAAAAAAATTATTGATACAGTAAGTAAAAAAACTGGCGCTTCGATTAGATCCTAATGTCAGATATAAAAAGAATACGTAATTTCTCTATTATTGCGCATATAGATCACGGTAAATCAACTATTGCTGATCGAATTATTCATAAGTGTGGTGGTTTGACTGACAGAGAAATGAAACAACAAGTCTTGGACTCAATGGATATCGAAAGAGAAAGAGGAATAACAATAAAAGCACAAACAGTTAAACTAAATTATAAAGCCAAAGACGGAAAAGATTATATTTTAAATATTATTGATACTCCAGGTCATGTAGATTTTGGTTATGAAGTAAGTAGATCCTTGTCAGCTTGTGAAGGTTCATTACTAATTGTTGATAGCACCCAAGGAGTAGAAGCACAGACATTAGCTAATGTATATCAGGCTTTAGAAATTAATCATGAAGTAATACCAATTTTAAACAAAATTGATTTGCCAGCGTCAGATATTGAAAAAACTAAGACAGAAATAGAGGATGTAGTAGGAATTGAAACAACCAATGCTATTTCTTGTTCTGGAAAAACCGGAGAAGGAATAGATGAAATATTAGAAGCAATTATTAATAAATTACCAGCTCCAAATGGGGTTATTGATGAAAAATTAAAATGTTTATTAGTGGATAGCTGGTATGACAGCTATCTCGGTGTAGTAATTCTAGTCAGAGTCATCAACGGAAAATTAAAAAAAAATATGAAAGTAAAATTAATGTCTAATAATCAAGAGTATGTAGTTGAAAAAGTAGGAGTATTTACTCCTAAACCAAATGACATAGAAGAGTTAAGCTCTGGAGAGATAGGATTCATTATTACAGGAATTAAATCTCTGTCGGAAACAAAAGTTGGAGACACTATTTGTGATGCTAGCGCACCTATTGATAAACCACTCCCAGGCTTTAAACCAAGTAAACCCGTTGTATTTTGTGGTCTCTTCCCAGTCGATAGTTCTGAATATCAAAAACTAAAAGACGGTTTAGCAAAATTGAAACTTAATGATGCAAGTTTTTCTTATGAGCCAGAGTCATCTAGTGCACTAGGATTAGGTTTTAGGTGTGGATTTTTAGGTCTACTACACTTAGAGATTATTACTGAAAGGCTTGAAAGAGAATTTGACGTTAATCTAATCACAACAACTCCGGGAGTAATATACAAGGTTCACAAAACTAAAGGCGAGGTTTTAGATTTACAAAATCCATCGAACATGCCTGACCCATCTCAAATTGAAAAAATAGAGGAACCATGGATTAAGTCTACAATTATTACTCCAGATGAATATTTAGGATCAATTATAAAAATTTGTCAGGACAAAAGAGGAGTTCAAACAAATTTAAGCTACTCTGGGAAAAGAGCAGTATTATCTTATGACTTGCCACTTAATGAAGTTGTATTTGATTTTAATGATAAATTAAAATCTATCTCAAGTGGTTATGCAAGTTTTGATTATGAAATTTCTAGTTATAGGGAAGGAGATCTAGTTAAACTTGGTATCCTTGTAAACTCAGAGCCTGTTGATGCACTAGCTATGATAATTCATAAAGATTTCGCACAGTCTACTGGAAGACAAGTTTGTGAAAAATTAAAAGATTTAATACCAAGACATAACTTCATGATCCCAGTTCAAGCAGCTATTGGAGGCAAGATTGTAGCTAGAGAGTCTATTAAAGGATTTAAAAAAGACGTTTTAACAAAAATACATGGTGGCGGTGCTACTGACCGAAAAAGAAAACTTTTAGAAAAACAAAAAAGAGGTAAAGCAAGATCAAAACAGTTTGGTAAAGTTGAGATACCTCAAGAGGCTTTCATTGGAGTTTTAAAAATAAATAAAGACGCATAATGAAAAAAAAACTATTTATTTTCTCTAACGAAAGTATTTCTGTAGAAGATAATAAATTTTATTGTGATAATCTAGATTTGAAATCGACACCAGAAGGTTTAAATAAAAAATTTGAGGTAAATTTACTAGGCAGAAAATCAATAAAAAAAAGGTCTCATGAAATAAAATTAAAAAGAGTAAAAGTATTTAGCAATATATTTTCTTATTTATCAGAGGTAAAAAGCGCTTCAAAAAATTTAGACTCTAAATTTTTGATAATTTCTATTTCTCCTTATACTTTTTTAATTTCTATATTCCTAAAAATCCTAGGGCAAAAACCCATAGTTTATTTGAGAAGCGATGGTTATGGTGAATACAAAGCAATTCTTGGAAGAATTGGACCTTTAATCTATCATTTTATGTTTAGTATTACCGGAACGATTTCAAATTTAATAAGTTGCAGAGATTACATTCTTCATGGAAAAAAGGGAAAACTTATAAACCCATCTCAATTAGACTCCGTTTGGTTAAGACAACCCAAGAATATAGAAATAAGAAATTTTAAATTGTTATATGTTGGAAGAGTAAGAGTTGAAAAAGGAATTTTTGCTCTGTCTGAGTTGATTAGAAATAAAAGAGATATCTCTTTAACAATTATTGGTGCAGAAAAAGGAAGTTCAAATAAAATAAATCAAAGTAACATTAAAATTCTTCCCACACAAAGCAACAAAACTAAATTAATAAAACATTATGATGATCATAATATCTTTGTTTTGCCTTCATTTACAGAGGGTCACCCAATGGTTTTGCTAGAAGCATTAGCTAGAAGAAGGCCGGTTGTTATCTTTGATGAAATTAAACATGTGATAGGAGACAAAAAAGGGATTTTTGTTACAAAAAGAAATTTTTTAAGTTTTCTAGGAACTTTAAATAATATTAAAAAAAATTATAAAAAAATTCAAAAAGACATGAAGAAAAATAAGCTACCAACAAATAAAGAGTTCATAGATAAATTCATCAAACTTATCGATGATTTTGATTAGGAGAGGTGGCCGAGTGGTTGAAGGCGCACGCTTGGAAAGCGTGTAAACGGGAAACCGTTTCGAGGGTTCGAATCCCTCTCTCTCCGCCATTTAAATATCCACATACAACTAATAAGAGTCTTAAGTTAATCAGCCGAATCAAATAATTTATATCTAAGGGCAGCGGAGGGAGACTGAAGCTGCCTTTGCTCTTAGAGCCTAACAATCTTTATTACTTTTAAATTTGCAGTTCTCTCAATTGTTTTAATAGTCTGGTTTATACCCATGATAACTGTTTTTTTCATTGGCCCATAAGCATGAATAAGTTTTTTGTTTGTAAGAGCTAATGCTACATGACCTTTCCAATAAATTATGTCATTCTTTTTAATATTTGAAAGTCTTACTTTTTTTTTAAAATATTTTACTTGATCTCTCGCATCTCTAGGACAAAACTTATTATTAAAATTTAAAAATACCTGTATTAAGGCTGAGCAGTCTATCCCCTTAAACGACTTACCACCCCATTTATATTTAATATTTTTGAACATAGTAATTTTCCTAAAAGGATTTTTTTCTTTAAATGAGTTTTTTTTAACGTCATCTTTACTTACCCAACCTCTCAAAAATTTTAAAAATTTTTCTTTAGTTTCAGTTACTTTAATCTTTGATCCGAAAGATAACTCATTTAGTTTCTTTTTCTTGTTTGGAAATTTATAGACTTTAGCTTTTAAAACATGAATTTTGTGAGTCGGTTTTAAAAATTTAGAAAATTTTTTATTTTGAATAAATCCTTTATAACCATCCTCTTTTATCTTAACTCTTAACCAATTTTTAGTTTTCTTTGATATTGAAAATGACTCACCAAAAATCATTTGAGTAACAACTTCAGATTTTTTTGAGGGTTTTTTATAAAGATTTATTACAGATACATTATTTGTAAAATATTTAGTCATTTAATTTTAGTTTATCTTTGATTAAATAGAGAAATATTAAAGACGGAACCACCATTACAGCTGTGATGATAAAAAATATTCCCCAGTCGCCATTTAACCAATCTACTAAGGCCCCAGAACTGGCAGCTAAAGTTGTTCTTCCAGCTGTACCAATTGAAGCGAGGAGCGCATATTGAGTTGCAGTGTAAGTTCTATCAACTAACATTGAGATAAAAGCAACAAAAGCAACTGTTGCAAAAGCTGCCGCCATATCATCAAATATAACTGCAATAGCGAATAATAATTCAGATTTTCCTGACCAAGCTAATAAAGAAAATAGAAGATTTGTTGATGCCATTAATATTCCAGACACGAACATTGCTTTTATAACACCTGAACGAATTGCAAATATTCCTCCTAAAAGCGTGAAAATTACAGTTGTTAACCAGCCCAAACCTTTAGAGTATAGCGCTATATCTGTTTTTGTGAATCCTATTTCTTTATAGAAAATTACTGACATTCTACCTAAAAATGCTTCTCCTATTTTAAAAAGAAAAACAAAACCTAAAATTGCTATTGCAATATTAAAGCCATTTTTTTTAAAAAAACTAATTACTGGACCAATTATAGTTCCTGTTAGCCAAGCGATAATTTTTGTCATCAAATTTGAAGATCCTAATTTATCTTCAATCATTTTATCCGCTTGTAATTGATTTTCTGTTCTTGCTACTGGTTGAGGTTCATTAATAAACATTAAACCTATATTGCACGCAATTATTAATATTCCTAAAACCAAAAACGTAACTTGCCAATAATTTTCAAAGCCAATTTTTTGAAAGAATTCTGCAGCACTAAGCGCAACTACGCCGCCTAATTTATATCCTGTCCACCAACCAACCACAGCCATGGCCGCACCAGCTTGCATTGACTTACCCTCATGTTCACCAATTTGTTCGATTCTTAATGCGTCAACAGTGATATCTTGAGTTGCAGAGGCAATAGCTATGATTAAACCAATACTTATAACTAAAGCTAAATTTGTAGTTGGATTAATTAAACTCCAGCAAATTAAGCTTATTAAAATTACAGATTGCATCGATATTATCCAACCGCGTCTATGTCCAACCTTTCTTGTGAGCCAAGGAATTTTTACTCTATCAATTATTGGAGCCCATAAATAATTAAAAGCATATACCGCAAAAATTAACCCTGCCCAACCAATCGTGCTTCTACTTAAACCATCTTCTTTTAACCAGAGGCTTAAACTGCTTCCAATTATCACCCAAGGAAATCCACTAATAGCTCCAAGTAATAATATTTTGATCATTCTCTTATCAAAATAAACTTTGAAAGTTTCAGCTAGAGTTTGTTTTTTATAAATTTCCATAATTTAATTTCTCCAAAAAGATGGAAAGAAAAGAACAAGAACTGCAAATAATTCTAATCTACCAAGCAACATACCTGCAGATAATATCCATTTA
>CACBVP010000015.1 GCA_902542795.1 uncultured Pelagibacteraceae bacterium | reverse complement strand
ATTATAACCTAATTTCTTTGCAATTTTTTCTTGAAGTTCCTCAATATCTTTATCAACAAACTCGATAATTTCTCCGCTATTAATATCTATTAAATGATTGTGATCATCATTAATTTCATATCTTGCTTTGCCTGCTTTAAAATCATGCTTTACTAGGATTCCAGCTTCTTCGAAAAGTTTAACTGTCCTATAGACTGTGGCTATACTTATCTTGTTATCTATAGCAGTGACTCTTTTGTGTAACTCGTCTACATCGGGATGATCTTTTGAACCATAAACTTCTTTCGACTCCGAAATTACTTTAGCAATGGTTTTTCTTTGATCAGTGAGTCTGACACCTTTTTTTAAACATTTTTCCTCTATTGCATTCATTAGGAACAATTTAACTTAAATATATTGGTTTAATCAATTTATTTTCCATTAAGTCTTTGCATATCAAAAGTTCAATGTTTGCAAGGTCAAATTGCTTTAAATCTGAATTTTTAAATCCATATAAATTAATGTTTTTTGATATTTTAATTCCTTTTGCAACTGATAGAGATGTTCTGATTGAAGAAAAACTTCCTGGGCCAATATTAACAATTATAGAAAATTTATTATCTAGATTTACTTTGTATTTTTTTACTAGATTTAATATGTTTGATACTAAGTGATCATTTTTATTAACTTTGTAATTAAGTTTATGAATGTAAAAATTCCTATTAATACACAAACCAATTTTATCATTTTTGCCTATGCAATTTAAAATTATAAAATCTTTAATCATAAGTTTATCTATAACTTTTTTAACTTTTCAAAGCTATTCATATTCAAGTACACCAGCTCAAAATATAGACGATTACGGTTTAATTTCTTTGATGTATCATAGGTTTGATGAAAATAAATATCCATCTACAAATATTAGGATGAATGATTTTTTAGAACATATTAAAATTATTGAAGAAAATAATATCAATTTTATTAATCCTAAAAATTTTGAAAATGAAATAAAAAATAATAAAACTCAAAGAAAAATACTTTTAACTATTGATGATGGTTTTTCATCTTTTTATGAAAATGCTTGGCCTATACTAAAAAAGAAGAAAATTCCTTTTATTTTATTTGTAAGTACAAGAGAAGTTGGTGCTTTTAATTATATGACATGGGACCAAATTAGAGAAATTAGCGAGGAAAATTTTGTTGAAATTGGAAATCATAGTCATACACATGAGTATTTAGTTGAAGAAAAAAGTGAACTTATAAAAAATGATATTGAAAAATCTATATCAATTTTTAAAAAAGAGCTTGGTAAAAATTCTGATTTTTTCTCTTATCCTTTTGGTGAATATAGCATTGAATTTAAAAATATAATTAAGTCATTAAATTTTAAATATGCTTTCGGACAACATTCTGGCGTGATGGATGAAACTAAAGACTTCTATGAATTTCCAAGATTTCCTATTAATGAAAAGTACGGTGAAATTAAAAGATTTAAATCTTTAATGAAAACACTTCCTTTCAAATATAAGAATGTTCTTCCTGAAGAAAAATATCTTTTACAGAGTCAAAACCCTCCTAATGTTAAAATTGAGTTTTATGAAGGCATAAAAGATTTAAAATCATTAAATTGTTTTTCGAATGAAGCAGATAAATGGAGAGAATCAGAAATAAATTTTTTAGATGAAACCACATTAAAAATTAATATTAAAGAAAAATTTGTTGGAGAGCGGGGAAGAATAAATTGTTCACTTAGAGATCCAAGTGGTTTTTGGAGGTGGCTTGGGATCCAATTTGTGGTCAGCGATAAATAATTATGAGCTCAACTCTATTTGTTTAACAGATCCAACTAATTTCACAGGCTCAAAATCAGTTAATCTATTTTGAGTGATAATTTGATTTAAAATTTTTGTATATTCAGAACCTGTCTGAGCATAATTTTTTAATGTTTCTGTTAACTCTAAACCGTTAATTTTTTTGCCCTTATTCCTTAGCTGTAATCTTCTATCACGAAAAGCTTCATAACTTTTGTGAGTATTAAGATTGTTTTTATAAGCTTTTACTGAAGCTCTTAAAATTGGAAATTTTAAAATTTTATGACTTTTATTACTATCTCTATTAAGTGGGGCAATCCCTTGTCCGCTCCAAGTCCATTGACCATAAATAGCGTTTCCTTCCAATGCAAATCTAGAAGTTCCCCAACCGCTTTCCTTTGCGGCTTGTGCTAATGCTATTGATGTTGGAATTATATCCATTCGGTTCATCAACTCATTTAAATCGCCTTTCTTCACTTTATATTCTAATAGTTTTTGCCTGAGCCACTGTTTTTCTAAATCAGTTGTAAATTTTTTATCAGATAAAAATTTTAATTTTTCTCTATCTTCTAAAATCCTCTCATTCTCTGCCACAATTAAAGGTAATACAATTTGTATAAACGTTTCTTTTTTTAATTTTGAACTTTGAATAGTCTCGAGGTCTCTAGGAAATTGTGTAAAATAAATTGGTTTAACAAGTTTTTCTACTCTTACATTACTTAAAGTGTAATCAACGTCTTTAAAAAGGTTTAAAACTGTTTCAGTTTTTAAATTTAGATTCGGAAGAACTACTTCGTTCACATCTTTTCTTTTAACTTTTAGCTCAGGTTTTTTATCTTCTTTTTTAACTTCTGGTTTTTTAACTTCTTTTTTAACTTCTTTTTTAACTTCTGGTTTTTTAACTTCTACTTTTTTTGTCAATTCACGATCTCCAAAGTAATTAACAGCACTTATTGTTATAGACGTAGCAAAAACGATTACAAAAAATCCTATAATTACATTTCTAGCTTTTTTTGGATCTATTTGTTGATTGTAAATTGCATTGAATATATTTGTAAATAAATCTCCGAAAAAGTCGTAAACAACTTTACCTAATTTAGGTATAATGTTTAAAAAATTTAATCCAATTTTTCCTAAGCCTGTCCATGCATTTTGGAATGATCTATTAATATTTCTTTTTGTATCATGTTTAAAATTCTCAGCTTTTCTTAAAATTCTATTTTTTGCTCTTATTTTATCTTCTTTAAATTCAATTAAATTTAATTTTGCTTTTGAAATTGGCTTTACAAAAGTATCTTTAAAAAAATTAGATTTAAAATCTTTTGGAATAATTATTTTATTTTTTTTTAAAATTAATTCTAATTGTCCGCTAGTTAAGTTTTTTCTACTCTTCTGATAATCTTTAATTTCTTTTACATCGTAAATGTAAGCTAACTCGATAAGTTTATCTCTATAACTTAGTTTTTTTTTCATACTAAATAGCCTCTACTGAGTTAACCTCTTTAACATAATGTTTAAGTAAGTTTTGAACCCCTTGTTTAAGTGTCATCAAAGAGCTTGGGCATCCAGAGCAACTACCTTGGAGCTCAACTTTAACAACACCATCGTCGAACGACTTAAATTTTATATCTCCACCGTCTCTTGCCACAGCTGGTCGTATTTTTGTATCTAAAACTTCTAGAATTTTATTAACAGTTTCATCATTATTGTTAAAATTATTAACTGTACTCTTATCTTTTAAAATTGGTTGCTTATTTTTCTCAAAATAGTCATTTAGATGTGAAATTACCATAGGTTTTAATTCTTCCCATGAAGCTTCTTTAGTTTTTTTTACAGATAAAAAGTTTTTTGAGAGTAACACTAATTCTACGCCACCAAAGTTTAATAATTCTTTAATGAAAGGGTTTGTTATTTCATTTTTTTTACTCTCATGAAATTCCTCCGTTCCTGCGGCTGAAATTACGTTTTCAGATAAGAATTTAAGCGAGTCGGGATTTGGCGTAGCTTCTATTTGTATCATCAAGGTCTTATATTATATCAAGCCAACTTTTTCACGTATATTCTTAAGGTTTTCCTCAGCAATAATATTAGCTTTTTCGCTACCTTTTTTTAAAATTTTTTTCAAATGTGACTTATCATTAAGTAGTTTTTTTATTTCTTTACTTACTGGTACAATCTCTTCAATTAATACTTCAGCTAATTTTGTTTTTAAAAACGAATATTCTTTCCCGCTCATTTCAGAAATAGTCTTTTTTAAATCATTTTTTGATAATTCTGCATAAATAGTTAATAAATTTAATGCCTCTGGTTTTTTTTCTAAAAGTTTTATGTCATCAGGAATAGGTTCTGAGTCTGATTTTGCTTTTTTAATTTTCTTGTTAATTTCATCAGCACTATCTTTTAAATTGATTCTTGAATAATCAGACTCTTCAGATTTGCTCATTTTTTTAGTTCCATCTCTTAAACTCATTACTCTAGATATACTTTTTGAAATTAAAGGCTCTGGTAATGGAAAAAAATCTTTACAATTAAAATCATTATTAAATTTTTGAGCAATATCTCTCGAAAGTTCTAAATGTTGTTTTTGATCATCCCCAACAGGAACATGCGTTGCTTTATAAAGAAGAATATCAGCTGCCATCAAGTTTGGATAAATATATAAACCTACACTAGCTTTCTCTCTATCTGATCCCGCTTTATCTTTAAATTGTGTCATTCTGTTTAACCACCCAATTCTTGATACACAATTAAGTATCCAGGCTAATTCTGCATGCCCTGATACTGAAGATTGATTAAATATTATACTTTTTTCAGGATTGAGACCGGTTGCTAAAAAACTTGCTGTCGTTTCTAGAACGTTGTCATGGAGTTCGCTAGGATTTTGAAAAACTGTTATAGCATGAAGATCCACTACACAATAAATACAGTTCATTTCATTCTGTAATGAAACAAAATTTTTTAATGCACCAAGATAATTACCTAAATGCAAATTTCCAGTTGGCTGAACACCTGAAAATGCTAATTTTTTTTTGGTCATTAATTTGCTTTATATTTTTTTAAATTCAAAATTCCTAAATAATAACAAGATAGCAAATAAATAAATCCAACAAAACTTATTATTGATATTAAATAAGCTGCCTTATAGTTATTCATATAATTCAAACTATTAGAAAAAGCTTCTAAAGAAAAAATAAGGATAAATGACATTACTAACGTTGAAATCATTATTTTGCATGAGTTTTTCAGTAGCTCTATTTTCAAAAGTAAGCAGCTTTTTTGCTCGAGTAAATATAAATAAGCAAAAACACCTAGCCATGTAGATATACTAGTTGCGATAGGAATTATTATAAAACCTACTCTTGAAAAAAGAGATACGCTTATAAGAACATTTATTACAACAATAAATAAAGAAATATAAAAAGGTGTTATTGTATTATCTCTTGCAAAAAAGAAGTTGGACAACACTTTAATAAGCGCAAAAGCTGGAACACCATAACCAAAATACTTTAGTGCAACGGCTGTCATTCGTGTATCCTCCTTAGAAAATGAGCCATACCCAAATAAGCCGCTTATTATTTCTTCTGAAGCTATAACTAAGCCAAAACTTGCTGGTATTGAAAATAATAATGAAAGTTCAAATGAATTATTTTGAATTTTAGAAATTTTATTTATATTTTTTGACTTAAAAGCTTTTGATAGTACAGGTAATGAAACTGTGCCAACCGCTATACCAGCGATTGCCAAATTTATTTGATAAACTCTATCTGCATAATATAGGTAAGAAACAGCGCCTGTCTGAAACGAAGCAATAATTGTTCCAATCAAAATATTAATTTGTGTAACGCCTGAAGATAGAATGCTTGGCAAAAGTCTTTTAAAAAAGAATTTTACTTTTTTTGTAATTTTAAAATTAAATGAAATATTTGGTTTATAATATTTTAATGAAAAATAAATTAAAAAGATTAATTGTAATACTCCTGCAAAAGTTACTCCGTATGATAATTGTTTTGCATAATCTAAATCAAAATAAAATGAAATTATAAGACTGCTGATTAAGACTATGTTTAAAATTATAGGGGCAGCAGCAGCAGCTGCGAACTTATTATTCGAATTAAGAATTCCAGAAAAAAAGGACGATAAACTTACAAAAAATAAAAATGGAAATGTAATTCTTGTTAATTCGACTGCTATTTCAAATTTTAATCCGCTTTCAACGAATCCTGGCGCAATTATGAAGACTAGGTATGGAGTAAAAATTTCTACTAATGTTACTAAAAATAACAAAATAAATATTAAAAAACTAAATATATCGTCTGCAAATTTTTTTCCTTGTTGTTTGCTTGATAATTTTGCTGATGCATAACTTGGAATAAACGCTGCATTAAATGTTCCTTCTGCGAATAACCTTCTGAAAGTGTTTGGAAGTCTAAAAGCGACAAAAAAAGCATCAGCAAAAATTGAAGCTCCTAAAAAAATTGCTATCAAAATATCCCTTAGATATCCTAAAATTCTGCTGATAAGTGTAAAAAAACTAAATAATGTAGCCGAAGAAAGTAAGTTCATAAATTATCTAAATTAAGCCATAAATTTTTAGTGAATTATAACTTTTTATATTACATACTCATTTACTTAAATGCCAAAAAAAACAGAAATTGATCATTATACAGATAAAGAAGCTCTTGATTTTCATATAAAAGGAAAGTCGGGCAAAATTGAGATTGGCTCATCTAAACCTTTAACAACAAAAAGAGACTTATCTTTAGCGTATTCACCAGGTGTTGCAGCTCCAGTTAAGGAAATCGCAAAAAATCCTGATCTTGCATACGATTATACCAGTAAAGGTAATCTTGTAGCGGTAATCAGTAATGGAAGTGCAATTTTAGGATTAGGAAATTTAGGTTCGCTTGCATCTAAACCTGTAATGGAAGGAAAGTCAGTTTTGTTCAAACGTTTTGCTGATATTGACTCAATCGATATTGAAATTGATAATAAAGATTCAAATTCAATTATTGAAACAATAAAAAATATCAGTGGTACATTTGGTGGTATCAATCTTGAAGATATAGCTGCGCCAGATTGTTTTATTATCGAACAAAAATTAAAAGAAACTTTAGATATTCCAGTTTTTCATGATGATCAGCACGGAACTGCAATAATAACCACAGCAGCTCTAATTAATGCATTGGATATCTCAAAGAAAAAAATTTCAGAAGTAAAAGTAGTTGTGAACGGAGCTGGAGCGTCTGCTCAAGCTTGTGCAAATTTATTTAAAAGTTCAGGTATAAAAAGTGAAAACATTATCATGTGTGATAGTAAAGGTGTGATTTACAAAGGAAGAAAAAATATTGATCAATTTAAATCAGCACATGCTGTTGAGACAAAATTAAGAACTTTAAGTGATGCCATTAAAAATGCAGATGTTTTTCTGGGTTTGTCTGCAAAAGACGTGGTTTCCAAAGATATGGTTAAGTCAATGGCAAAAAATCCGATTATTTTTGCATGTGCAAATCCCGATCCAGAAATAAAGCCAGAATTAATTGAAGAAGTAAGAGACGATGCAATTATAGCTACAGGACGATCTGATTATCCAAATCAAGTAAATAATCTAATCGGTTTTCCTTACATTTTTAGAGGCGCATTAGATGTTAGAGCTAAAGCCATTAATGAAGAAATGAAAGTTGCGGCAGCTAATGCTATAGCTTTATTAGCAAGAGAGAATGTGCCGGACGAGGTAGTTGCGGCCTATGGTGGTGATAGACCAAGATACGGGAAAAATTACATAATCCCATCAACTTTTGATCCAAGATTAATAAGTGTGATACCTGCTGCTGTTGCAGAAGCAGCAATGAAAAGTGGCGCGGCTAGGAAAAAAATTGATGATCTTCAATTATATAAAGATCAACTAACTAATCGTTTAGATCCTTCAATGTCAATTATGCAAGGTATCAATGCAAAAATTAGAAAAAATCCAAAAAGAGTTATTTTTGCAGAGGGAGAAGATGAAAATATGCTTAAGGCTGCAATTGAATTTGGAAGAAATAAGCTTGGAGTACCAATACTTATTGGCGCTGAAAATAGAGTTAAAGAACAGTTAAAAAAAATTGGTTTAGATGAAAATTATAAAATCGAGATAGTAAATTCCACGGACAAAGAAAAAAGGGGGAAATACGTTAAGCATCTTTATAAAAAACTTCAAAGAGAAGGTCAGTTAGAAAGAGATGTTGATCGCCTTGTAAGAAATGACAGAATAGCTTGGGGATCTTCGATGATTGCCTGTAAAGATGCTGATGCAATGGTTACTGGAAATATAAGACATTATGCTGCCTCCATAGAAAAATTGAAAAAAGTTGTAGACGCAAGACCAAACGAAGAAATTTTCGGTATGACGATGATTGTTTCTAAAGGAAAGACAATCCTGGTAGCAGACACAAACGTAACAGAATTACCCTCAGCCGAAAGGTTGGTAAACATTTCTAAATCATGTGTGCGTATAGCACGTTTGTTTGGTTTTGAACCAAAAGTTGCTTTCTTATCCCATTCGACTTTTGGAAAACCTATTTCTAGAAATACTAGGCACGTTAGAGATGCAATTGAAAAATTGAAAAAAGAAAAAGTTGATTTTGATTTTGACGGAGAAATGCAGCCTGATGTAGCCTTAAATCCAATTTATAAAGAAATTTATCCATTTTCAAAAATTGTAGGCAATGCAAATATTTTAATCATGCCTGCACTTCACAGTGCAGCTATTTCTACTAAATTAATGAAAGTTTTTGGTGGAGGTAAAAATATAGGTCCATTATTAATTGGTTTGGGTCAACCTATTGAAGTTGCTCCCCTAAGAGCCTCAACATCAGAGATATTAAATTTAGCTTCAATTGCAGCTTATTCTTCTGATGTCATTGATTATTCAAATTAAAATTTAGTTCTGCTTAGTTCAGTTGCAAGATAAATTGATGGGATAACTTCTTCTACATTATAAATTTTATTTGCTTCATTAATAACTTCTTTTTTTTCTTCCTCGTCCATCGCTATGCCAAAAATATAAATATTTTTATTTATGGTTTCTAAAGTATAATTTCTAGCTTTAGTGTTTTTATTTAAAATTAATGCTGTTCTCAACTGGCTTGTAATCAAAATATCTTTCGCAGTGCTTTTGAAGTTAGTTTGACCTTTAATTGTTATTGCATTCTTAACTGATCGTACACCATTTGTTTCCCAAGCCATTTTAGTAATTTTTATTTTTTCTTCTGGTTTATCTACTTTTCCTGTCAAGAATATTTGACCATCTAATACTTCAGATTGTATAGATAGAAAATATTTTTTATCAGCTAATGCTAATCTTGCTGATAAATTTTTTTGCATGATGGTATCGTCAATCTGCATTCCTATTGTCCTAGGATCAAATGTTATATTAACCCCTGCGCCAAACTGTGTTGATGGCGAACAAGCAATGAGAATAATTAAGAAAAAAAAGTTAATTATTTTTGGCATTATTGATTTTTAAGCATATATCGTAAACTTTTTTTCTTTTTACTTTTTCTGTTTCTAAAATTAAATTAACTGTATCTTTTAGGCTATAATTTTTTAAATATTTTTTTGCTTTATTCACAATTATTTCTTCGTTGACTTCTTCTATATTTAATTCTTTATTTGAAATTATGACAGTGATCTCTCCCTTTAATGAATGTTTCATTATCTCTAGTTTATTAATATCTTCTCTTATAAATTCCTCATGAATTTTTGTAATTTCTTTTGCGATAAGTATTTCTCTTCCAGGGAAGAATTTTTTAAAACTATTAAGATAAAAATTTATTTTTTTTGAAGGGATAAAAAAAACTTGAGTGAAATGACAATTGGAAAGTGAATTTAGAACTTTTTCTAATTCATTAATCTTTTTAGGCAAAAAACCATAAAATAAAAACTGATCATTAAAACCCGAGATGCTCATTGCAGCCGTTATAGATGAAACACCTGGGATTGGTGTTACTTTAATATTATTTATCAAACACTCATTTACCAATAGTCTTCCAGGATCTGAAAGCAGAGGGGTGCCGGCATCCGAAACAAGAGACAAAATTTTGCCGTCATTAAGATATCTAATTATAGAACCGATTTGTTTTTTCTCATTAAATTTATGGTAAGAGACTAATTTTGTTTTGATTTTGTAATGATTTAATAATTTAATAGAGTGTCTAGTATCCTCGCAAAGAATTATGTCTGATTTTTTTAAAACTTCTAGAGCTCTTAATGTAATGTCTTCAAGATTTCCAATAGGAGTTGAAATAATATATAAGTTTTTAGAATTAACTTTCATAATGAAAAAAAAAAAAATATTTATATTTTTTCTAATACTTTTTAATTTTAACTTATTCGCTGATGAAAACAATAAATCTATTAAAATAGGTTTATTGGTTCCCTTAACAGGCGCATATAGCGATCTTGGAAATTCTTTGCTAAATTCACTTCAGCTAGCTCTTGAAGAAATAAATGATGAAAATGTAATAATAGTACCAAGAGACTCAGGTTTTAATGAAAAAGAAAAACTTAATAAAGCAATCAATGAGATTAAATCTAATAATGTTAAAGTTATAATTGGTCCAATTTCTAACGAAGAATTTGAGATAGCAGCAAAACATAATGATCTAATATTTATTTCACCATCTAATATTGAATCAAAATTTTCGAATAATATAATCAGTATCGGTATTAGTTTAGAATCGCAATTACTGGCTTTGCTAGATTTTATTAAACAACAAAAAAAAACTAAAACAGTTATAATGTATCCTGAAAATCAATATTTAGAATTGATTGAAAAAAAACTAAAAGATTTAAATCTTACAAACATAAAAACATTTACTTATAGCCAAAATCCTGAAGTACTTACGGGTGAAATCGAAAAGCTAACTAATTATAATCAGAGAAAGAGAAATTTAGAACTAAGGAAAAAAATGTTTGAAGACAAAGAAGATGAACAATCGGTCAGAGAATTAGAGCGATTAGAACAACTTTATACTTTAGGTAATGTAAATTTTGACTCAGTTATAATAATTGATTTTGGAAGTAATCTTAAAAGTGTCTTAACCTCTTTAGTATATACAGATGTTAACCAAAAAAACGTTTTATTTACAACCGTAAACCAGTGGTTTGATGAAAGTATATTCTATGAGAATACCATTAAAGATTTATATTATCCCTCCGTCAATTATAAAGAATTCAATAAATATAATAAAAAGTATTTTAAAATATTTAACATTTATCCTAATGAAATTACTATCTTAACCTATGATGCTTTAGGTATTATCTATTATGCCTGGAAGAAAAATGGAATGATTAAATCTGTAAACGATTTTGCTTTTAAAAATAAAATACAAGGAAAAATAGGCACATACAACTTTAAAAATCAAAAAGTAATACAAGAATTAAATATTTATAAAACTGAGAACAAAAAATTTATCAAATTTTAACTTTTTTTAGAAGTTCTTTATACGCTAAAAACCTGTGATCCATTTGTATCTTTTTTACTTTAGACATTTGTCCAAATGTTAATGATTTGCCTTTGGGAATAAATATTGGATCATATCCAAATCCCTTCCTCCCTTTAATTTTAGTTGAAATAGTCCCTTTCAAAATTCCTTGAACTGTTGTTACTACTCCTTTCTCATCTTTGTAGGAAAGACTGCAAACAAAAGTCGCGCTTCTATTTTTTTTATATTTTAGATTTTTTAAAATAAATTTCATTGCTTTAAAAAAACTCCCATGCTTTTTTGCTAGCCTGGCTGAAAAAATACCCGGACGATTATTTAAAGCTTTTATACAAAGTCCCGAGTCATCAGAAATTACGGCATAGTCAACGAATTTAGAGAAAAATTTTACTTTTAGTTTAGCGTTTGATCTAAATGTCTTTCCTGTTTCTTTTGGGCTTTTTATTTGAAGTTTTATGGGAGAAATCTTTTTGTATTTTTTTGGTAATAAGCAAGCAATTTCTTTAAATTTCCCATTATTATGAGTTCCAATTAATATTTTTTTCATATTAAACCTAGTAATTTTAAAACTACTTATTATATAGCAAATTAAATGAGTGAAAAAAAAGATAAAAAAGATCTGGACGAAAATCAACCAGAGCCCAAAAAAAGTGAGACTGCAAATGAGGGCGGTATTCAAAAAGGCTCTTCAAAAGAGAAGACGACCGAAGAAAGTTTAAAAGAAACTGAGGAAAAACTATTAAGATCACTAGCTGAAATCGAAAATCAAAGACGAAGATTTGAAAAAGAGGTTAAAGATGCATTTGAATTTGGTTTTTTTAACTTTGCAAAAGAGAATTTAGCAACTTTAGATAATCTCCAGAGGGCAAAAGAAGCCATCAAAAATGATGAGGAACTCAAAACCAATAAAGATCTAGAAAAATTTTTAGAAAATATAAATATTATTGAAAAAGATTTAATATCTATTTTTGAGAAAAATAGAATTAAAAAAATTGAAACAAAAAACAAAAAATTCGACCCAAATTTTCATCAAGCGATGTCAGAAGTTGAAGACGATAAAGCTGAGCCAGGATCAATAGTTTTAGAAATACAAGCGGGTTATATGTTAGGTGAGAGATTATTGAGACCAGCTTTAGTGGGTGTAGCAAAAAAAAAAGACAAAAAAGATGAAGAAAATAAGGATAAAAAAGAACAAAAATAGACTTGCAGATAGTGAAAAAACACCCATATAGCAATCAGACAGAGGAATAATTTATGAGCAAAGTTATAGGTATAGATTTAGGTACTACTAATTCATGTGTAGCCATAATGGATGGTAAACAGGCTAAAGTGTTGGAAAATACTGAAGGTGCTAGAACAACACCTTCTGTAGTTGCTTTCCTTGAAAGTGAAGAAAAATTAGTAGGCCAACCAGCAAAAAGACAAGCAGTTACAAATGCAGGCGATACTATATTCGCTGCAAAAAGGTTAATTGGAAGAAAATTTGATGGTCCTTCTGTTCAAAAAGATATTTCAAAGGTTCCCTACAAAATTGTTAAATCAGATAATGGTGACGCGTGGGTAGAGGGTAAAGGTAAGAAATATTCGCCGGCTCAAATTTCTGCTTTTGTTTTACAAAAAATGAAAGAAACAGCTGAAAAATATTTAGGACAAGCGGTTACAAAAGCCGTGATAACAGTTCCTGCTTATTTCAACGACTCACAAAGACAAGCAACTAAAGATGCAGGAAAGATTGCAGGTCTTGAGGTTTTAAGAATTATTAACGAGCCAACTGCGGCATCCTTAGCGTATGGTCTAGATAAAAAAGGAGGAAAAAAAATTGCAGTTTACGATTTAGGTGGTGGTACTTTTGATATTTCAATTTTAGAAATAGGCGACGGTGTATTTGAAGTAAAATCAACTAATGGTGACACCTTCTTAGGTGGTGAAGATTTTGACGATTCTATAGTTGAATACCTTGCATCAGAATTTAAAAAAGATAATGGCATAGATTTAAAAACAGACAAACTTGCTCTCCAAAGATTAAAGGAAGCTGCTGAAAAGGCGAAAATCGAACTTTCATCTGCAGCTCAAACTGAAATTAATCTACCGTTTATTACAGCAGATAAAACTGGTCCTAAACATTTAAATTTAAAATTTACTAGAGCTAAATTAGAGGCCCTTGTACAAGGGTTGGTAGATAGAACTTTAGAACCTTGTAAAACTGCTTTGAAAGACTCTGGCTTTTCTGCAGCTGAAATTAATGAAGTGGTTCTTGTAGGTGGTATGACAAGAATGCCAAAGATTATTGAAACAGTTAAAAACTTTTTTGGAAAAGAACCAAATAAAAGCGTAAATCCCGATGAAGTAGTTGCAATGGGCGCTGCTATACAAGGTGGTGTTTTACAGGGAGATGTAAAAGATGTACTGCTTTTAGATGTAACACCTCTTTCTTTGGGTATTGAAACATTAGGTGGCGTCTCTACAAAATTAATTGAAAAAAATACAACTATTCCAACTAAAAAAAGTCAAGTTTTCTCAACTGCTGAAGATAACCAGCCCGCAGTATCAATTAGAGTATTGCAAGGCGAAAGAGAAATGGCTGCAGATAATAAAATACTAGGTAACTTTGAGTTAGTAGGAATACCTCCAGCTCCAAGAGGAACTCCTCAAATTGAAGTTACATTTGATATTGATGCTAACGGAATAGTGAACGTTTCTGCTAAAGATAAAGGTACGGGTAAAGAACAAAAGATACAAATTCAAGCTTCAGGTGGATTATCGGAGGAAGAGATTAATAAAATGGTTAAAGATGCTGAAGCTAATAAAGAAGCTGATAAGAAAAAAAGAGAGTCAGTTGATGCTAGAAATCAAGCTGATAGTCTTGTTTTTTCTACAGAGAAAAGTTTAAAAGAACACGGAGATAAAATCTCAGCTGAAGAAAAGAAAGCAATTGAAAACGGTATTGCTGATCTTAAAAAATCTTTAGAGGGAACTGATGCAGAGGACATTAAGAAAAAAACACAAAGTTTAATTCAAGTTTCAATGAAACTAGGAGAGGCAGTTTATAAAAGCCAACAAAAACCTGAAGCTGGAAAAACTGGCGGGCCAAAAGATGCTAATCCTAAAGATAAAGACAATGTAGTTGATGCTGATTTTGAAGACGTAAAAGAAGAGGATAAAGAAAAAAGCGCCTAAGAAAATAAAGGAGACGTCCTGTGGCTAAAAGAGATTGTTATGATGTCTTAGGTGTACCGAGATCCGCATCAAAAGACGATATCAAAAAAGCTTATCGAAAACTTGCATTAAAATATCATCCAGACAAAACCAAAGGAGACAAAACTTCAGAGGAAAAATTTAAGGAAGCTAGCGAAGCATACCATATTCTTTCTGATGAAAAGAGAAAAGCAAACTACGATCAATTTGGTCATGCTGCTTTTGAAGGTGGAGGTGGAGGTGGTC
>CACBVP010000014.1 GCA_902542795.1 uncultured Pelagibacteraceae bacterium | reverse complement strand
TTCTCTTCTTCCTCTAGCCTTTCTTCTATTTCTGGAGTGATTGTTTCACTACCTAAAGTTTCTTCAAAAATAATATCTGATCCAGTAAATACACTTTGGTCTAAATCTAAAATATTTGTATCACCAAGCAAGTTTCCTGATAAATCATAAAATTGAACACGATCTAAACTTTGAAATAAAAATCTTGTTGAAAGCAAAAAATCTCTTATACCTTCTTTGGTATACTCTATATTAAGTCTTTCAAGATTGTCCTTGGTGTTATTGATTACTACTTTATGATTGTTAGACCTTTCGTTAACCAAAGTTGGTTGAATTGCTTCAAGATAAATAATTGTGAAAAGACCTAAAACAGAAAAAACTGTGAGATTAATTATTAAGAACTTCTTTAGAATAGAAGCTGATTTTTTTTGTTTCATTAGCTAACATTCCATCTATACCCACTTCCATATCTAGTTTCAATTGCAGAAAATTTTTCATCTACTTTTTTAAACTTTTTTCTTATTCTTTTTACATGGCTATCAATTGTTCTGTCTTCTATTTCAGTGTTTTCTTTATAAGCTATATCCATTAAATGAGCTCTTTCCTTTATTACACCTGGTCTTTTAGCTAACTCTTTAACGATTAAGAATTCTGTAGTTGTTAGTTTGTCAGGTAAAGCTTTACCATTCCACTCGCATTCAAGCTGTGCAGGATCTAGTTTTAATTTGCCATGACTTATTATATTTTTTGTGTCATCTACTGTGGTTGTTTTTTTTCTTAATTGAACTCTAATTCTTTCAATTAAAACTTTTGTTGAAAAACCTCCTGATTTTTTTACAAAATCGTCTGCTCCAAGTTTTAAACCGAGTAATTCATCAACTTCATCATCTTTTGAAGTTAAAAAAATTATTGGTATCGACATTTTCTTTTTAAGTTTTTTAAGCAATTCCTCACCATCCATTCTTGGCATCTTAATATCTAAAACTGCAAGATCTGGCGGATTTCTGGTCAAACCTATTAAAGCGGACTCTCCATCAATATAAGTTTGAACCTTGAAGCCTTCTCTCTCTAAAGCAATACTAATACTTGTTAGAATATTTCTATCATCATCAACTAGTGCAATTGTTTGAGCCATGATTTTATTCTCTCAATTATATTGTCAAAATTTAGGCGTTTAATGGGCTTCACCCCAATTACTACCAGAATTAATACTAACTTCTAAAGGAATTGAAAACATATGATGATCTGAGCTTGAAACTGATGTCATGGCTTCTTTAACAATTTTTTTTACTTCATTTTCATCTTTTTTCAAACATTCAAAAATTAATTCATCATGAATTTGTAAAAGCATTTTAGCTTTCTTTTTTTCCTCAAGAAGATTATCAATTTTTATCATTGCTAATCTAATTATATCTGCAGCTGAACCTTGTATTGGAGCATTTATAGCCGCTCTTTCTTGAAAAGCTCTAACACTAAAATTTTTATCATTGATGCCTCTTAGATGAATTCTTCTACCAAAAATATTTGTTACATAACCTTGCTTTCTACATGTCTTAATCGTTGTGTTCATATAGTCTTTTATCTCAGGAAATTTTTTAAAATATGAATTTATAAAACTCAAAGCTTCTTCATTAGAAACTGAAATTTGTTTAGCTAAACCATATTGCGTTATCCCGTATATTATTCCAAAGTTTATAGCCTTTGCTTTCCTTCTAAAATCCTCAGTTACTTTTGTAATAGGAACATCAAATACCTGACTAGCTGTTAAAGAGTGAATGTCTTGATTGTTTTTAAAAGCTTTTTTTAACTCTTTTACATCTGCTATATCTGCAAGGATTCTCATTTCAATTTGGTTATAATCTGCTGAAATAAGAGTATTATTTTTATCTGCTACAAAAGCTTTTCTAATTTCTTTACCATCTGCAGTTTTTATAGGAATATTTTGTAAATTAGGATCACTTGATGCAAGTCTTCCTGTATTAGTTGCAGCTAGTAAAAATGAGGTGTGAACTCTTTTTGTTTTTTTGCTTATATGATCCTGCAAAGCATCTGTGTAAGTACTTTTGAGCTTAGATACCTGTCTCCATTCTAAAATTAAATTTGGAAATTTATGGCCTGTTAAAGCTAAATCTTCTAAAATTTTAGCACTAGTAGCTAAACTACCTTTTTTTGTTTTCTTTAATTTTGCTATTTTTAAATCGTTGTAAATTATCTCACCTAATTGTTTAGGAGATCCTATATTGAATTTTTTCCCTGAAATTTTATAAATATCTTTCTCAATTTTTACTAATCTTTCTTCAAATTTTTTAGATAATTTTTTTAAATAAGTGTCGTCTACCTTTATGCCATTGGTCTCAAGATTGGAGAGAATTTTTATCATTGGTTTTTCGAATACTTCATAGATTTTTTCTAACTTTTCCTCAGAAACTCTTTCAGATAGAATTTCATATAATCTTAAAGTTACATCTGCATCCTCAGCTGCGTACTCTGTAGCTGATTTAAGATCAACTTCAGAAAAATTGAGTTGTTTTTTACCTGTGCCAACCAAGTCTTTGTAAGAAATAGTTTTATGACTTAAATGTATTTCAGATAGGGTATCCATATTGTGACGGTTGTTGCCAGCATCTAAAGTGTAAGAGAGTAACATTGTATCTTCTATTGGGCTTAATTCGACGCCTTGGTTTTTAAAAATAATAAAATCATATTTTATATTCTGTCCAACTTTTTTTATACTTGGATCTTCTAAAATCTCTTTAAGCTTTTTTAATACAAGATCTTTTTTTAATGTCTTTCCATCTTTATGTTTAACTGGAATATAATAAGCTTCGTTAGGTGCATAACATACTGATATACCAACTAATTCAGCTTCTTGTGGATTTAATGATGTTGTTTCTGTATCAACTGCAATAACTGATTTTTCATTTAATTTTTTTGTTAATTCTTCGAGCTGATCTTCTTTTAAGATAGTCTTATAGGATTTTGTGTTTAATTTAGTATTACTTTTAATCTGTTTTTTTTCTTTAAAATCTTTATTTCCAGGTTCACCATAAAAACTAATTGCTTGGCTAAGCAACCTATTAAATTCCATTTCTCTTAAAAATTCATATAGTTTCTCCTTATTAATATCTTTAATAATAAAATCAGTCGCATCTGTTTTTAATGGAACATCGTTTTTTAAAGTTACTAATTGCTTACTAATCATAGCCTTATCTTTATTCGATAATAAAGTTTCTCTTCTTTTGTTTTGTTTTATTTCAGATGCTTTGTTGAGTAGATTTTCAAGAGTTTTATATTTATTAATAAGTTCTGACGCCGTTTTAACTCCTATTCCAGGGACACCTGGTACATTATCTGAACTGTCTCCAGCAAGTGATTGAACATCGATTACTTGATTTGGTTTTACTCCAAATTTTTCTAGAACTTCTTTTTCACCTATTACTTTACTTTTCATAGGATCAAATAGTCTTACTTTTTTTGAAACTAATTGCATTAAATCCTTATCAGAAGAAATTACTGTTACTGTAGCACCAGCTTCTGTGATTTTTTTTGCATATGTGGCAATTAAATCATCAGCTTCGTAATTTATAAGTTCAATAGAAGGTAAATTAAAAGCTTCAACCGATTTTCTGATATACTCAAATTGCGGTGCTAAGTCATCGGGCGCTTCAGCTCTATTTGCTTTATACTCACTATAAATATCATTTCGAAAATTTTTTCTAGCTGAATCAAATATTACTGCAAAATGAGTTGGTTTATTTTTTGAGTCATCCGATCTAGCATCTTCTAAAAGTTTAAAGAGCATAGAACAAAAACCACTTACAGCTCCTGTTGGTAGTCCATCACTTTTTCTAGATAAAGGTGGAAGCGCGTAATAAGCTCTGAAAATATAACCTGAACCATCAATTAGGTAAAAATGATCTGTTTTTTTTATTGAACTCATATATACATACTACATTGAATTCTTAGCTAAGATTATAAAAACCATGTCAAAAAATGCATTAACTGTTGAAAATTTAACAAAAATTTATTCCAATTCAAAAACTAAAAAACAAAATAAAGCTCTAACTAATCTTACCTTTGAAGTTAAACAAGGAGAAGTATTTGGCTTGCTCGGTCCTAACGGAGCTGGCAAAACTACTTTTTTAAGTATTCTAGGAGGAACTGTAATTAAAACGTCAGGTCAAGTTAATGTTTGGGGTTTTGATCTAGATAAAAATCCTCGTCAAGTTAGGGCATCTTTAGGAATTGTTCCTCAAGAAGTGAACTTAGACGCTTTTTTTACCCCTGAAAAACTTCTTGATCTTCAAGCAGGTCTCTACGGTATATCAAAAAAAGATAGGATAACTGATCTAGTTTTAAAAATGGTTGCTTTAGAAGATAAAGCTAATGCCTACGCAAGAAGTCTTTCAGGTGGAATGAAAAGAAGATTATTAATTGCTAAAGCTATGGTTCATCAACCACCAATACTGATTTTAGATGAACCAACAGCAGGAGTTGATGTTGAACTTAGAAATAACCTTTGGAAAAATGTAAAAGAGCTTAATAAAGAAGGCGTTACCGTAATTCTAACAACTCATTATCTTTTAGAAGCTCAAGAAATGTGTGACAGGATAGCAATAATTGACAAGGGAAATCTTGTTGCTTTAGATACAACTGAAAAACTATTAACAAGGATCAAAACTAAAAATATAAATTTTAAAGTCAAAAATGTTGATATTAACTCTTCGCTATCAATGGATGGAATAGAATTTAAAATTATTTCTAATACTTTAATTGCTGCTTCTTATGAAAAAAATTCATTAGATTTTGCTGAAATTGCAAATTATCTGAATAAAAATAATATTAAAATTGAGGATATTTCAACGGATGATGGCGATTTAGAAGACGTTTTTGTTCAATTAACAAAGCACTAGATTTTAATGAAAAAAAAGTTAAATTAATATTATGGAGTTAGTAAAAAGTTTAAAATCTTCTAAAATTATAAAATATGCTTTCATAGCTTTGATTGGAAGTATTGCATTAGCTATTTCATCAAAAGTAAAAATTCCATTTTACCCAGTGCCAATGACAATGCAAACATTAGTTGTTATAATGATAGGTGCTGCCTTTGGTTGGAAATTAGGCTTAGCAACTGTATCTTTATATTTATTTGAAGGCATTATTGGATTACCTGTTTTTTCTGGTACACCAGAAAAAGGAATTGGGCTTGTTTATTTCACAGGACCTACAATGGGTTATCTAATTGGTTTTTTAGTAGCCGTGTTTTTGGCTGGTAAATTTAATTATAATAAAAATTTAATTACAAATTTTCTAAAACTTACTTTTGCAACAAGTTTTATTTATTTACTGGGTATGGTATGGCTAGGAAGTTTAATTGGATGGGACAAGCCGATATTTAAACTAGGTGCTCAACCTTTTCTTTTAGCGGAAATTTTTAAAATTTTAATTGCAACTTTTGCCATTAATCAGATTATCAAAATAAGAAATTTAATTTAATTTATCTAGGCGATCTTTTAGATAGAATTCTTTGAAGAGTTCTTCTGTGCATCTTAAGTCTTCTAGCAGTCTCAGAAACATTTCTATTGCATAATTCAAAAACTCTGTGGATGTGTTCCCATTTAACTCGATCAGCTGACATTGGATTTTCAGGGGGCTTAGCTTTTGATTCTGGAGACGCTAGCAATGCCGACTCAACATCGTCTGCATCTACAGGTTTAGCAATATAATCGATAGCTCCAGCTTTAACTGCCGCTACAGCTGTAGGTAGATTCCCGTATCCCGTTAACATCACTATTCTGCTCTCTTTTTTATTTTTAGAAAGCTCTTTTACAACATCTAAACCATTGCCATCTTCCAGTCTTAGATCAACACAGGCAAAGCTTGGGGGAGTAGATTTGACTATATTAAGCCCCTCAGCTACTGTTTTGGCCTCTTTTACTTGAAAACCCTTCTTTTCCATAGCTCTTGCAAGCCTTCCTCTTAAAGGATCATCATCATCCAAAATTAAAAGCGATTTGTCGGCAAAGTCTGCCAACTTTAGCTGTTCTGGTAAATTTTTTTGCGATCTCATTTACTACTTATATGGGCATGATTAGAGTAAATACAACAGCTCAGGAAGGGCATTTTTTTCTTTACACTGAGACAAAAAAACCTTAAACGCGGAAATATTAAGGTTTTTTTTATTAAATTTTTTAAAAAACCTTTGTGTAAACTAACTAACGAGGGACACATGAGATGGGAAAATTTAAAACAGTTAACGAACTAGTTAACTCATTAAAACCAGATTATCCCGTATATTGTATACGGCCTAACGAGATAAAAAAATCCGTAAATTTTTTTAAAGAAAATTTTCCAGGAAAAATTCTCTACGCTGTAAAAACAAATCCTAACGAAAAAATAATTAAACAAATTATTGCTAATGGAATAAACGAATTCGACGTTGCTTCCTTAAATGAAATAAAATTAATTAATAAAATTTATCCTGAAGCAAAACTTCATTTCATGCATACTGTAAAAAGTAAAGAAAGTATTGCATCTGCTTATAATGATTACAATATAAAAAGTTTTTCATTAGATAGTAAAGATGAACTAAGAAAAATTTTGGATGCTACTAATCAAGCAAAAGATTTAGAACTTTTTGTAAGGATAGCTATTTCGAACGAACATGCAGAAATTGATTTATCAAGAAAATTTGGTGCCCTTCCCTCAGAAGCTTTAGGGTTAGTAAGACTTTGTAAACAGCACTCTAAAAAATTAGGAATAAGTTTTCATGTAGGATCTCAATGTATGCATAAAATTTCTTATTCGAAAGGGATAAAAGAAATAGGAAACATAATTAAAAAAACAAAAATTATTCCAGATACAATTAATGTAGGTGGTGGCTTTCCATCCATTTACCCAGATTTAAATCCAGAACCTTTATCAAACTATATGATGGAGATTAAAAAAGAACTAAACAATTTAAAATTAGATAAATTACCTGAAATTATTTGTGAGCCAGGAAGATCAATAGTAGCTGAAAGTGGCTCTACCATTGTTAAAGTAATTTTGAGAAAGAAAAATAATCTTTACATAAATGATGGAACTTATGGATCGCTTTTTGATGCTGGTGCACCAAACTTTGTACTTCCATCAAAAATGATTACAGAAGGAAGAATTCAATCAAAAAAACTTACTGCGTTTAGTTTTTTTGGACCAACTTGTGATGGTTTAGATTATATGAAAGGACCTTTCTTACTACCAAACAATATTAAAGAAGGTGATTACATAGAATTAGGTCAGTTAGGAGCTTACAGCTTAACATTTAGAACTAACTTTAATGGATTCTACTCTAATGAAATTCATCAATTAAGTGACAAACCGATTATGTCCATGTACGATGATCTTGATAAAAAAGTTGGATCATTAGTAGCTTAATGGAAAAAAAAGACAGTCCAAATATTGGACATAATAAGAAATCTCTTCTCAACTCTCCGGTAGAGCACATCGACATCAAATCGTTTGATGCACGTAAAATTATTGAAGGTATGGGTAAAATGTCCTTTACCTCAAGAGATACTGCTAGAGCAGCAGCAATTTATAACGAAATGTTAGGTGATAAAGATTGCTCAATATTTCTTACTTTGGCTGGTTCTACCTCGGCAGGTGGGTGCATGAACCTTTATACTGATCTTGTAAAATATAACATGGTTGATGCTATAGTGGCTACAGGAGCATCCATAATTGATATGGATTTTTTTGAAGCTTTGGGCTTTAAGCATTACCAAGGATCTCAGTTTGAAGATGATACTAAACTTCGAAGTAACTATATTGATAGAATTTACGACACATATATAGACGAAGAAGAATTACAGGCATGTGATCAAACAATTTGTGATGTGGCTAACTCATTAAAACCAAAAGCCTACACTTCAAGGGAATTTATTAAAGAATTAGGAAAATTTTTAAAAACTAACTCTAAAAAAAAAGGTTCTTTGATTGAAACTGCGTACGATAATAATGTTCCAATATTCTGTCCTGCATTTACTGATAGTTCTGCTGGGTTTGGTTTAGTAATGCATCAAGAGCAAAATCCAGATAAACATATCACTATAGACTCCATAAGAGAGTTTAGAGAATTAACAGAAATCAAACTACAATCTAAACAATCAGGATTATTGATGATAGGTGGAGGTGTGCCTAAAAATTTTATTCAAGATACTGTTGTTTGTGCTGAACTTTTAGGGAAAAAAGTCGACATGCATAAATATGCAATTCAAATTACTGTAGCCGATACACGTGATGGTGCTTGCAGTAGCTCTACGCTAAAAGAAGCAAGCTCGTGGGGTAAAGTTGATATCACAAAAGAACAGATGGTTTTTGCAGAAGCAACGAGTGTATTACCTTTGATTGCAAGTGATGCCTATCACCGTGAAAACTGGAAAAAAAGAGATAAAAGAAATTTCTCTAATATTTTTAAATCTTAAATGAAATACCTTAGTCCCAAAAAAGGTTTCTTAGGTATTGACGCTGAACTGTCTAGATCTCCTCAAGTAATCATAGTTCCATTTGGTCTAGAACAAACTGTAAGTTATGGAAGAGGTACAAAAAATGGTCCAAAAGAAATAATTAAAGCTTCCCATCAGGTAGAATTGTTTGATGAAGAACTTAATAAAGAACCTTACAAAGAAATAGGCATTAAAACATTAAAGCCTTTTTCAATTAAGAATAAAATAAATAGTGCACTAGACCAATTATCAAAAATTAATGAAGATATTCTCTCAACTAATAAATTTCCTTTAGTTTTTGGTGGAGAGCACTCTATAACGCCTGGGTCTATTAAACCTTTTACTGAAAAATACGATGAAATAACACTTTTACATTTTGATGCTCATGCAGATTTAAGAGAAAGCTATCAGGGTGAAAAGTTCTCACATGCATCGGCTATTAAGAGATGTTTAGATTATAAAAACCTAAAAGTAGTTTCGTTTGGTATTAGAAATTTATCCAAAGAAGAAATGGATTTTTATAATGAAAATAGAGATAGAATTGAGATATTTTGGGGAAAAGATAAGCAAATATGGGATTTATCTCAATTAGATAAATTTTTTAAAAATAAAAATGTTTACATTACATTTGATGTAGATGGATTCGACGCAAGTATAATGCCAGCAACAGGCACGCCCGAGCCCGGGGGAATGCTTTGGGAAGATGTTCTGCCTATAATCAAAAAAGTTTGTCAGATTTCGAATGTAGTTGGTGCTGATATAAATGAATTAGCTCCAATTAAAAATTTTGACTCATATAATTTTCTTGTTGCTAAATTAGCTTATAAAATTATTTCTTATTGTTTTGAATTTAAGAATTAACTAAATTTTTAGGATTCCAACTAATAATTACTAAAGCGCCTCCTAAATCATTATTTCTTCGGAACGATAATTTTGCACCTTGCTTCTCAAGTAATGTTTTTCCTAAAAATGTTCCAAGACCTAATCCTGAGTTTGGATTTAACTCTGCAGATTTAGATTTTATGTAAGGCTCTCCAATTTTTTTTATAATATCATCAGGAATACCAGGGCCATCATCATTAATCTTAATTTCTATTTTTTCTAGATTGCTTACCAAATTAATTTTAACTCTACTTTTAGAAAATTTTACTGCATTACCAATAAAGTTTCTTAATCCATAAATAATTTCAGGTGTTCGCTCAATATTTATTTTATTGTTATCATCATTTGAGACTAGTTCTATTTTTTTGGAAGAAGTTTCTTTAAATGAGTCAATTATTTCTTCAAGTAAATCCTCTAATTTAATAGAGCTTAAAAATATATCTTCTTCAATTTGTTTTTTGGATATTTGTTTTAAAATTTCACTACATCTTTTTGTTTGGCTTATTAATAGATCAATATCCTTTGAGACATCTTTGTTGTCTCCAATTTCTTTTTTAAGCTCTTTCGCAACAACAGCAATAGTTGCAAGTGGAGTGCCTAGTGAATGGGCTGCAGCTGCTGCTTGACCACCTAAAGACTCAAGTTCGTATTCTTTGGCTATTACCTCTTGTAATTTATTTAAAGCCTCTGATCTCTTTTTAGTTTCACCAGCAAATCTAATTCCAAAGTAGCTTAAAAATATTAATCCAATTAAAATAGAAATTAATATTCCAAATTTATAAAAACTTGGTACGTTAAAATTTTCTGCTGAGAGACCTGGCAACGGTAAATAATAATGTGTTAACGTAAAAAGAATTAAGCAAGTTATAAATCCTAAAATGATTGTAGTACCCATACTTAAAAAAGTTGAAGAAACTATTGCAGGTATTATTAATAAAATTGAGAACGGATTAAAAATTCCACCTGTAAGATACAAAAGAATAGCTAGCTGAAAAAGATCATATAATAAAAATAAAGATGCATAGGTATCTTTTAGTTGATTAGCCTTAACTTTTAATTGAAGATAAAGATTGGTTAGTAAGCCAATAAAAATTACTATTAAACTGGCCTCTATTGGAAACTCTAGATTGAGGTAAAAAAAAACTATATTTATCGCGATAAATTGGCCTATTATTGCAATATATCTTAAGATTGTAAGAGTGCTTTTATCTAAGTTTAAATTCTCTTTTGTTCTAAAGAGAGTAGAAAAATCCATTTAACTAAATGTCTAAATTAGCTACGTCTAAAGCATTATTTGTAATAAAATCTTTTCTAGGAGCAACTTCATCTCCCATCAAAACTTTAATCATTTTTTGATCTTCTTTAGATTTATCTTTTGTACCTTTTGAATATTGAACTCTTAGCATTGTTCTGTTGTCCGGATTTAAAGTTGTCTCCCAAAGTTCTTCTGGGTTCATCTCTCCTAAACCCTTGAAACGCTGTATAGATAACTTTTCTCTTTGCTCTTGAATATATTTTTTATATTCAGTGCTTCCTTTTTTAATTTTCTTATCAACTTTACCTGTCTCCAAAATATAATCTTCTAATGCTTTCTCATCTTTAATGTAAACACTCTTATTAGCTTTTGTTACTTTAAATAAAGGAGGTTGAGCTAAATATATATGTCCATTCTCAATCAATTGATTAAATGGATAATTATTAAAAAAAGTTAATAATAATGTTCGTATATGAGAGCCGTCAACATCAGCATCGGTCATTATAACAATTTTATCATATCTTAAATTTTCAATATTAAAATCTTTAGAGCCTGTTCCTAAAGCATTGATAAGTGTAACTATTTCATTTGATGACATCATTTTTGATAATGCTTTTGTTGATTGATCTTCGCCGTTACTTTTTCCATTAACGTAAGTATTTAAAATTTTACCTCGAAGTGGAAGTACCGCTTGATATTCTCTGACTCTTCCTTGTTTAGCTGAACCTCCTGCTGAGTCTCCCTCTACAATAAACAATTCTGTTCCTTCTCTTTTTTGTATCTGACAGTCAGCTAATTTTCCAGGAAGACCAGAAAGTTCGAAAGTTCCTTTTCTTCTTACGCTATCTCTTGCTTTTCTAGCAACATCCCTTGCCATTGCAGCTTGCGTAATTTTTTCTAAAACTGTTTTAGCTATTGACGGGTTTTGATCAAACCAAGTAGATACTTTTTCATTAATAATATGTTCAACAATATTTCTAATTTCAGAAGAAACTAATTTATCTTTTGTTTGTGATGAAAATTTTGGATCAGGCATTTTAATTGATAGAACCGCCGTTAAACCCTCTTTTATATCTTCTCCAGATAACGTAATTTTATTTTTCTTATTATTTTTATCAGAAGAATATTTATTAATTATTCTTGTTAGGGCGCTTCTAAAACCAAGTAAATGAGTTCCTCCATCTTTTTGTGGAATATTATTTGTAAACGGAAGTACTTCCTCTGAGTACCCAGCATTCCATTCGAAAGAGCACTCCACTACTACATTATTTTTTGTAGCTGTAACGTAAACTGGTTTTTTAAATACTTCTTTTTCATTTTTATTTACTAAAATAGGCTTTTTATTGTTTATATGTTTAACAAATTCTAGGATACCACCATCATATTTGTGTAAAATTTCTTTAGATTTTTTTGTGGTGTTATCAATTAATTTAATTCCTATTCCTTTATTAAGAAATGCAAGCTCTCTTATTCTTTTCTCTAAAATTGGAGAACTAAATTTAATTGATGAAAAAATTTCTTTTGATGGTAAAAAAGTAATTCTTGTTCCTTTTTTTTTAGTTTTTCCTATTTTCTTTAAGGGTTTTACCGAGTTTCCATCTTTAAATTTAATTTCATATTCATTTCCATCCCTATAAATATTTAAATCTAGTTTTTCAGATAATGCATTCACAACAGAAACACCAACTCCATGCAAACCTCCTGACACTTTATATGAGTCGTGATCAAATTTACCTCCAGCATGTAATTGGGTCATAATAACCTCTGCTGCTGACATTTTCTCACCTTTATGCATGTCAACCGGAATTCCTCGGCCATCATCCTCAACTGAAACGGTGTTATCTGAATTTATTGATATTGTTATATTTTTACAATGTCCGGCTAATGCTTCATCTATGGAATTATCTACAACTTCGAAAACCATATGGTGTAATCCTGATCCATCATCAGTATCACCAATGTACATACCTGGTCTTTTTCTTACGGCATCTAACCCTTTTAATACTTTTATGGCATCTGCACCGTAAGATGCTTTTTTATTATCTAAAACAGAACTTTTTGACATTTTTTTTGATAAAGTCTTATATCATTTTTTTAACTTAAGATAAAACAGATAGCGACCATGATGACTTAGAATGATGGTGTATCAACAGTTCTAGGGCAAAAAATAAATTTTATTCTAAATTTTGAAAATCTTAGATTTTCATTGGCATTATGACGTAATAACTATTTTTATCTGAAAGATCTTCTATTAGCACAGGTGACACTGAGTCCTTTAAATTAATTTTTAAATTTTTATCTTCAATTTCCGATGCAATATCTATTAAATATTTTGAATTAAAACTGATATTTAAGTTATCAGAGCTAAATTCAGCTTTGATTTTTTCATTACCATCTCCAGAATTAGCGCTATTAACTGATAATTGAACATTATCCTTGTTAATTGCTAATTTTACGCCTTCTTTTCTATCTAAAGAAACACTCGCTACTCTTTCGATTGAACTAACAAAATCTTTTGATGGAACAGTTAATATTTTATCATTTGTTGTAGGGACAACTTTTTTGTAATCGGGGAACTTTCCATCTATCACTTTTGAAATTAGCTTCATATTACCTAGCGTAAATTTAATTTTATTCTCACTTGATTGCATTGTAAGTTGATCTGAAGTTTCAGCTAATAAAGAACATAGTTGAAAAACTGTTTTTCTAGGTAAAATTAGAGCATTAAAGTCATTTTTATCAATTTCTAAACTACTTGAAGACAGTCGATGGCTGTCAGTAGCAACACCTGTTAGAAATTGCCTTCCATGAGCTTCTGTCAAATGAAGGAAAATTCCATTTAAATAATGCCTAGTGTCATCATTAGATATCGAAATTTTAGTTTTATTTAATAACTTTAAAAATCTGCTGTTATTTAGTGAAATTTCATGTCCTTCAAATTCATCTGCAAAAGTTGGAAAGTTATCCGTTGGTAAACAAAGTAAATTGAAGTCTGAGTTATCACTTTTAAGACTAAGTTTGTTTTCAGATTTTAATTCAAAATTTAATTCTGAATTAGATGAAATCTTTCTTAAAATATCATAAAGTATAGCTGCAGATGTTGTCGTGCTTCCTTCATTAACTATTTTTATGTCATGAATTTCATCATAAAATATTATATCTAGATCAGTCGCTACGATTGATAATTTTTTATCTTTTAACTGTAGCAGAACATTAGAAAGAATTGGAAGAGTATTTTTTTTTTCAACAACGCCCTGAACAAAATTTAATGATTTTAATAAAACGTCTCTTTTAACTGAGAATTGCATTTAATTATTGCTCTAAAAGTAAACTTTTAATCTGATTAATATTTCTCTTCATTTCGTCATCTTGTTCAGAAAGTCTTGTAATCGTTTTAACGGCATGAATAACCGTGGTATGGTCGCGATTAGCAAATCTTCTTCCAATTTCTGGTAGGGATCTAGTTGTCATTTTTTTTGCAAGATACATGGCTATTTGTCTAGGTCTTGCAAGCGGTCTTGATCTTCGTTGAGATAGCATTTCACTTAAAGCGATGTTAAAATAGTTTGAAACAACGTTTTGTATTTTGTCAACAGTAATAACTCTGATTTGATTAAAAACATCTCGTAAAATGTTTTTACAGTCATTTATTGTTAGTTCTTTATTATGCACTCTGCTAAAAGCAATTACTCTGTTAAGGACACCAATGAGTTCTCTAATATTTGTTTTGCTTTCAGTTGAAATATAATTAATTACATCTTCGCTTAATTTTATATTTTCTTTAAATTGATTTTGTATTTCTTCTATTTTCTTTTTAATTATTTTTACTTTTAATTCCAAATCAGGCAGATCAATGTCTACAACTAGTCCACCAGCTAATCTTGATTTTATTCTATCTTGCACTCTATCTAATTTCATTGGAGATCTATCTGCAGATATTATAATTTGTGAACCTTTGTCTATTAGACTATTGAAAGTATGAAAAAACTCTTCTTGTAAGCTTTCTTTTCCGCTTATAAATTGAATGTCATCTATTATAAAGACTGAAGATTTTCTAAAAAAATCCTTAAAGTTAACCATATCGTTCTTCTTTATAGATTTAATAAAATGATACATAAATCTTTCTGCAGAAATAAACATCACATTGTTATTGTTTTGTAATTTTAAGCCGATCGCATTTAACAAATGGGTTTTTCCAAGGCCTACTCCACCACAAATATATAGTGGGTTATATCTTGCAATATGCTCACATACCTTTTTGGAATAAGACAAGGCAATATCATTGCTTTTTCCTCCAATAAAACTATCAAAATTAAGACTCGGATTAAGTCTATTATAATTAAGAATTGAGTCCTTAATTTCTGTTACTTTATTTAACTCATTAATTTTCAGATATTCTTGATTCTGCTTGTTATCCTCGATTATTTTAAACTCAATCCTATTTAAGCTCAGTTTAAAAATTTTTAATTGTTCTAAAATTTTATCTAAGTACCTTGACACAATCCAATCTCTAAAAAATCTAGTAGGCACTCCTAAAATTAAATAGTCATTATATTCTTTAACAAGAGATATTTTTTGTAACCAACTATTATAGACTTCAGTTCCAAAAGCTTTCTTAAAGGTAGTTTGTATTTCTTCCCAATTTAACGTTTTTTCTTCTTCA
>CACBVP010000013.1 GCA_902542795.1 uncultured Pelagibacteraceae bacterium | reverse complement strand
TGGTGTAATTTAATTGATGTTTCAATATTATCCCAAAAAGCTTTATGCCATTTTTTAAATTTATTTGCTGTAACACCAATGGCTGATCCAGCGATTGTAAACGCACTATATTTTCCATTTAATTTCTTTTTTTTTAGGTAATTGTAAATTATCGGCTGAAAACGGGGATCCATACAAGACAGAACCATCGCTTGATATTTTTTTTTCATTTTATTCAACTGTGACTGACTTAGCTAAGTTTCGAGGTTTATCAATATCACAATTTTTTAATAGCGCTACGTGATATGCTAGCAGTTGCAGAGGGATAGTTAACAATAAAGGTGATAATAAACTGTCAACTCTTGGCACTCTTAATCTATATCTAATATTTGTGCTTAATAATCTTTTATTATTATCAGTAATAAAAAATATTTTACCTCCTCTTGCTATGACTTCCTGCATATTTGAAAGAGTTTTTTCATAATATTTATCTTTTGGAGCAATTACTATTACTGGTAAACCCTCTTCTATTAGGGCTAAAGGTCCATGTTTCATTTCTCCTGCTGGATAACCTTCAGCATGTAAATAAGATAGTTCTTTTAGTTTTAAAGCACCTTCTAAAGCAACTGGAAAAGAATTTCCTCTTCCAAGAAACATTGATCCCTTGGCATCTAAGAATTCTTTAGCCATTAATTGAATTTCACTTTCAAGTTTAAGTGTATTTTTAATTGACTCAGGAAGTTTTTGTAAATTTTCTACATTGGTATCATAAGTTTTTTTATCAACGTCACCTCTCACAATAGAAAGTTTTAATGAGAGAATGTACAAAACTATTAATTGCCCTAAAAAAGCTTTTGTTGAAGCTACTCCAATTTCTGGACCAGCATGAATAGGTAAAACCCAATCAGAGTTTCTAGCAATAGTGCTTTCAACTACATTAACAATTGAACATGTTTTAACTTTATTTTTTTTACAAATATCTAAAGCAGCAGCAGTGTCAGCAGTTTCACCAGATTGAGAAACAAAAATATATAAATTATTGGAATTAAATTTCAAATTTCTATATCGAAATTCTGAAGCGATATCTATTTCAACATCAATTGATGTTAATTCCTCAAGCCAATATTTAGCAACTAAACACGAGTGATATGCAGTACCACATCCAATTAATATTATTTTATTAATTTTTTTTGGATCTATTGGAAAGTTGTAAATATTAATATCTTTTTTAAGACTATCAGTATATTCACTAATACATTTTTTTATTGTGCTGGATTGTTCAAAAATTTCTTTGGACATGAAGTTTTTATAATCACCTTTTTCAGATGTATTTTCATCATCAGATACGGTGTGAACTTTTTTGTTTATTTTATTTTGTTTTGCATCGTAAAAAGTTACATCACTTTTAGTTAACATGCATACCTCTCCATCATCTAAATAGGAAATTTTATTTGTCATAGATTTCAACGCATAAGAGTCCGAACCTAAATAATTTTCATCATTAGAGTAGCCTACAGCTAATGGGCTACCTCTTCTTGCTCCAATAATTATGTCTTTATGGTTTTTAAATATAATGCCAAGTGCGAAGCTACCCTTTAATTTTTTTAAAGTTTTAAATACTGAGACTAAAGGTTCTGAATTTTTTAAATTTTGAGTGATTAATATTGTAATCACTTCAGTATCTGTCTGTGACTTAAATTTAAATCCTTTTTCTTCAAGATCTTTTTTTAATTCATCAGAGTTCTCAATTATTCCATTATGGACAACGGAAACTTCTTCAGATGAGTGTGGGTGCGCATTAATAATATTAGGGACTCCGTGTGTGGCCCATCTAACATGACCAATTCCTATATTTCCATTTGAAGGATTTTTAAATAATATTTTTTGCAGCTCATCTACTCTTCCAGAACATTTTTTTTCATCAATTAAATTATTATCTAATGTTGCTAATCCAGCAGAGTCGTAACCTCTATATTCTAATTTTTTAAGAGAATTAATTATATTAATTGAAACAGGTTTATTGCTTGCGATTCCAATAATTCCACACATTATTTTTTCTTTCTTTTATAATTTTTTATTTCAATTTGCTTTGATCTTGTAAGTGCTAAAGTTTTTTTCTTTACATTTTTTGTAATTACAGAGCCAGCACCAACAAAGCTATTTTTATCAATACTTACTGGGGCTATAAGTGACGAATTTGATCCTATAAAAACATTATCAGAAATTTTCGTTTTTGATTTTTTTATTCCATCATAATTACATGTGATTGTTCCAGCTCCAATATTAGAATTTTTTCCAATTGATGCGTCACCAATATATGAGAGATGATTTACTTTAGAGTTTTGATTTATATTTGATTTTTTGGTTTCAACAAAATTTCCAATTTTAGAATTGTTCTTCAAAACTGTACCTTCTCTTAATCTTGCATAAGGTCCAATTGAAACATTTTTCTCAATTTTTGTTCCCTCAATATGACTAAATGATTTTATGTAAGAATTATCACCTATTTTTACTTTAGGGCCGAAAACTACATAAGGTTCAACAGTTACATTTTTTCCAAAAGAAGTATCTGGTGATAAAAAAATTGTTTCAGGAGCAATTAAATTAACTCCCCTAGATAGAGCTCTATTTCTTAAAACTTCTTGTGATAATCGATACGAATTAGCTTTGTCTAATTTTGTATTTCTTTTCATATAAAAATTCTTTACATTAGGAATATAACTTAAATAAGTCACAAAATATTTCTTTTTAATACTTTTAAATATGAGTCAAATTTATACAATTTTATTCGATTTAGACGGAACAATAGTCAATACAGCACCAGATTTGATGGCAGCACATAATCATGTAATGAAAAAGTTCGGTCATGCTGAAAAGAAATTATCTGAAATTAAATCTCTAGCAGGAAGAGGAGCATGGGTAATGATGCAAAGATCTTTTAAAGAAGAAATAAAAGATGAAAAAATAAAAAATGAGATGACAAAAGAGTTTATTGATTTTTATGCAAAAAACATTGATCGAAATAGTCAGGCAATTAATGGGGTTATAGAATTTTTAGAATGGGCTAAAGGTAAAAAAATATCAATGGCTGTCTGCACTAATAAGCAAGAAAGGTTAGCAGTAGATCTTTTAAAAAAATTAGATATGAGTAAATATTTTGAATATATCGCTGGCGCTGACACTTTTGAATTTAATAAACCTGACCCAAGACACTTAACGAATGTTGTGGAAATAATCGGTGGAGACTTGAAAAAAACTATTATGGTTGGAGACAGCGAGGTAGATGCTAACTCTGCTCATAATGCCAAATTACCTTTTGTATTAGTAAAAGATGGCTACACAGAAAAAAATGAAAATGAGATAAAACATGATGAATTAATTTCTGATTTTATTGGGTTTGAAAAAATAATAGAAAAATATTTATGATAACTTTCGCACTTTTTTCTGCTTTATCAGCTTTTTATTTTACTATGTTTTTTACACCAGGTCCTAATAATGCAATGCTCACTGCATCTGGTATGAAGTTTGGTTTTGTAAGAACTCTTCCTCATTTAATTGGAATTCCTTTAGGTCATATTTTTCAGATTGGTTTAACTTGTTTTGGTTTAGCGAATTTATTTTTACTTTATCCTCAAGTCCAGTTTTATATGAAAATATTATGTTTTATTTATTTAGTTTATTTAGGATGGAAAATGATTGGATCTTTTAGCATGGTTCAAAAAGAAACGGGAAGACCGTTAAGATTTTACGAAGCTTCCTTGTTTCAATTTATTAATCCTAAAGCATGGTCAATTGCAGTAACAGTTGCTTCAGGTTTTTTTCCTACAGAAGAAAACATTTTTATTGGAGTAGCATTTGTAACAATTACAGCTGCAGTAATATGTTTTCCAACTATAAGTTTATGGGCACTTTTTGGAAGTGGCTTAAGAAAATTTGTGACCGATGTTAAAATAAAAAAAATTATTGAATATTTATTAGCAGTTTTATTAGTTTTGACTGGATTGTTTATACTTTTTAAATAATCTTTGATTTTTACACCCTGCTCTAATATAAATCTCACGAATGCATTTTACTAAAAAAACATTATCAGAAAAACGTTCAGACCTAGCTAAAAATTTAAAATCAAAAAAATTATTAAGATTTCCTGGAGCGTATAACCCTCTATGTGCAAAACTTATAGCAGAAATAGGTTTTGATGGTGTTTACGTCTCTGGTGGTGTTATGTCTAATGATCTTGGCTTGCCTGACATTGGATTAACAACCTTAGATCAAGTTAGTTATCGAAGTGGCCAAATAGCAAGGGTTACCGACCTACCAACAATCGTTGATATTGATACAGGATTTGGAGATTGTAAAAAAACAATTGAGGTGTTTGAGAGTAAAGGTTTAGCTGGATGTCACTTGGAAGATCAAATAGCGGAAAAAAGATGCGGTCATTTAGATAATAAAGAATTAGTGTCCACAGAGGAAATGGTAAAAAAAATTAAAGAGTCAGTAAAAGCTAGAAAAGACGATAATTTTTTAATTATCGCAAGAACTGATGCTAATTCTGTTGAAGGATTAGATAAAACATTAGAGAGAATAAAAGCTTATGAAGAAGCTGGCGCTGATATGATTTTTCCTGAGGCCATGAAAGATGAAAGTGAATTTGAGAAAGTTAGAAAAGCAGCAAAAGGATATTTACTAGCTAATATGACTGAGTTTGGAAAATCTAAATTATTAGATAAAAAACAATTAGAAAATTTAGGTTATAACCTTGTAATTTATCCTGTAAGTACACAACGCCTTGCAATGCAAAATGTAGAAATAGGTTTAAAATCAATATTTAGTGAAGGTCATCAAAACAATATTATTGACAAAATGCAGACTAGAAAAAGGTTGTACGAGTTAGTAGAATATGAGAAGTACAATACGCCAGATAAAAAAATAACTGATTTTTCTACAGACGGGCATGAATAATGAGTGAAGAAATTAAAAAAGGATTACTTGGTATAGTTGTTGATGAGACAACAATTTCTCATGTTGTGCCTGAATTAAGTGCTCTTACTTACAGAGGTTATACTGTTCAAGAACTTTGTGATAAATGTGATTTTGAAGAAGTAGCTTTCTTAGTTCTGCACGGGGAATTGCCAAACAAATCACAGCTTAGAAAATTTATTAAAGAAGAGAGAAGTAATCGTAAACTTTCAAGTCAGATTTTAAAAGATATTAAAAAAATGCCAAAAAATGCTCATCCTATGGATGTGATTAGAACTTGTGTAAGTTTAATGGCATTAGAGGATAAAGATACTAAAGATAACTCTCCAAAAGCAAATATGAGAAAAGCAATGAGAATATTTGCTAAAACACCTACTGCTGTTGCTGCTTACTTTAGATCAAGAAAAGGTAAGAGTGTAATTTCTCCAAGTAAAAATTTATCATTCTCAGAAAACTTCTTTAAAATGATGTTTAACAAAGTGCCTGATAAAGAAATTGTTAGAGCTTTTGATATTTCTCTTATTCTTTACGCAGAACATAGCTTTAATGTTTCTACTTTCACCGCGAGAACAATAACTAGTAGTTTATCAGACATTCATGGAGCAATTACAGGTGCAATAGCAAGTTTAAAAGGTCCGTTACACGGTGGTGCAAATGAAGCTGTAATGCACATGATGAAAGAAATCGGCAAACCTGAAAAAGCTCAAAAATGGATTGATAATGCACTTGCAAAGAAAAAAGTTGTTATGGGATTTGGACATAGGGTTTATAGAACTGGAGACTCTCGTGTTCCAACAATGAAACATTATTTATTTAAAGTTGCTAGAATGTTGAAAAAAGAAAAATATACAAAGATTTATGACATCTTAGCTAAGACTATGGTTGAAAAGAAAAAAATTCACCCAAATGTAGATTTTCCATGTGGTCCACTTTACTACATGATGGGTATAGATATTGATTTCTACACACCGATATTTGTAATGTCTAGAATTACAGGTTGGTCGGCACACATCATGGAGCAACATGCCTCTAATAAGTTAATTAGACCATTATCTAAATACAGAGGTGCTGAAGTCAGAGAAGTTATGCTTCTTAATCAAAGATAATGTCTTTAACAAATATTCTTCTTCTATTAATTCTCTCTATTTTTACTACATATACTTTCATGAATTGGAGAGGAATTGATAAAGGACCAAAACTAATCATTTTTGCTCAGTTTGCAGGCTGGACTATTTTATTTCTTGTGATTGTTTTTATTCTTAAAACGTTAGGTTTTGTTAACGAGTTTTAACAATTTTCTGGGTAATTCTATCTAATATTATTGCTAAAATTACAATACCAGTACCACCTATTACTGCTGAACCAATATCTAATCTTCCTAGCGCAACGTAAACGGTTAAACCTAATCCACCTGCTCCAATTAAAGCAGCAATAACTACCATGGATAAAGCTAACATTAACGTTTGATTAACGCCTGCCATAATAGTTTTAAGAGATAATGGAATTTCAATTTTTAATAAAATTAAAAATTTAGTTAATCCAAGACTATAACCCGCTTCTTTAAAACCTTTACCAACTTGTCTTATTCCAAGATTAGTTAATCTTATAATAGGTGGTAAAGCAAAAATAATAGTTGCAACAACTCCAGGGGTTAAACCAACTCCAAATAACATTACAACTGGAATTAAATAAACAAAACTTGGAATAGTTTGCATTATATCAAGAATAGGTCTTAAGATAATTTCAAAAGTGTTACTTCTTGAAGCTAAAATTCCAAGTGGAACTCCTATCAAGATACAAAAAATAACTGCAGTAAAAATCATAGCTAATGTAGTCATGCTCTCTTCCCACAAATCTACTAAATCTATAAAAATTAAACTGAGAAAAGTAAAAACTGCAAATTTGATCCCATTTGTTTTAAAAGCAAAATAACAAAAAATGACAATGACTAACGGAAATGGAATAAAATTAAATAAAGTGTCTAAACTATTTAAAACATTATCTATTGGTGTCGAAAGTTTTTTAAAAAGTGGCCGTTGGGTAAACAGCCACTCTTTTATATTTTTTTCAATCCATTCTGATATAGGTATATAAATATCATAATCAGAAGGAGCAAATTTGAAGTTCACTTAAGATTATTTTATCCAACTATCAAAAGTGCTTTGGTTAGCTTTGATCCAATCTGCTGCATGCTTTTTAATTGCTCTTTCGCTTTTCTCACCATTGTTCATCTTCATATTTTGAGAAGCAACGTCAGATAAAGGTATTGAAGCTTTTTTCAAAAACTTCTCAACTTTTGGATTTGCTTTTAAAAAGTCTACATTAGCTGCAGGTCTAATATCATCCGCGCCAAAACCTAAATTAATTTTTGATTTTGTTGCATTAGGTATTTTTACAGCTTTAGATTTTTTTGATGGAATGTCTATCCAAACAACATCTTCACCCAATTTTAAAGCTCCCACTGTCCAGTTAGGTGTCCAAGTATAAAATAGAATTGATTTTCCATTTTTATATTTAGAAATAGCATCAGCCATTGAAGCCGAATAGTCTGCTTTTACCGGATTAATAAATTCATCTAATCCTAGTTCTGCAAAGTGAGCTGATATTGCTTTTTCGCATCCCCAACCCGGAGGGCAAGCAACCATATCTGCTTTTCCATCTCCATTAGAGTCAAACTCTTTGGCATGTTTTTTGATATCTAAGATGCTCTTAATACCAAATTTATCAGCACTTTTTTTATCAATTAAGTAACCCTGAAGACCACTTTTTTTCATCACATAGCCAACAGGCTTAACTTTGCCTTTTGACTCTGAAATGTATCCATCATGAGTCCCAAACCATCCATTGACCCATAAGTCTAGATCACCAGAAGCTGCTGCTACATAGAAAACCTGAGGCTTCATTGCTTTAGGTTCTGTAACTTTGTAACCCATCTTCTCTAAGGCTGTTTTGTATATCTCTGCTTGGAAATAACCTGTATCCCAATCAGCTTTGGCCATCTTAATCTCATTAGCAGATACAACACTACTAATAGATATTGCCGTTATTATAGATACTAAATATTTTAAATATTTCATATGTCCTCCTAATTCCCTCGCTTTTTAAGTAACACGTATAAACCAATAATGTAACCGTAGTTCAACTAAAAAGTGAATTATGGAAGATATGCTAATGAGATCTTTATTTTAGCTTATATTGCATATTTATAGCATGTTATGTTATAACATAACAATGAAAAACAACTCTTTAGTATTAAATATTTTAAAAAAAAATCCAAAAGGATTAACTGCGTATCAAATATTAAATAGAGCTCAGAAATTTAAATTTATTCAACCAATGACAATTTATAGAGCTTTAAAAGATCTAACAGATCAAGGTTTGATACATAAGACAAATAAAAATAAAACTTTTCATCTTTGCAATACTTCAGAACATCACGATCATAATGCGGTTCTAGCAGTATGCGATGATTGCGGAGTAGCAGAGGAACTAAATACAAATCTTTTCTCTAAAATAATTAAGCACGTAAAATCTAAGAGAAAGTTTAATTTTAATAATTTCAATTTAGAAATAACAACAACATGTAAGGAGTGCAATTAATGAAAAAAATAAGTATCGCTACTATATTTTTATATTTTATAAGTCTAGCTTTTGTGCAGGCCGCTGAAGGACATTCACATGAGTTGCCAGGGTTTCTTCATTTTATGGAAGAGCTGGTTGAAGAACACAGCATATTAAGAGGAGCTACATTTGGATTTATTCATACTTTAATTCCATTAATAGGTTTTTATACTGGATGGAGTATAAATAGATTTTTAAAAATTCTTTCTAACGGGGCTATTGCAGGAATAGTTGGTATTGTTTTAGCTCACATCATTGCAGATTTTATTGCTGCTTTAGCTGATCCTGATTTAAAAAGTGCTGCGTTTGGAATTGTTATTGGAGGTTTCTTACCTTTGCTAGCTGTTCCTTTCTTAGAAAAATACGTAACTAAAAGCAGATATCACACTGTAGTCGGTGATCACGAAGATCTTAAAAAAGATTTAAAGAAAAAACACAGATAAATCTTTAGTAAATGGTCAGTATAATTATGCTGGCCATTTTACTTAAGTAATTATCTCAGCAAATCTATTTTCTATTATATTAAGTTCTAGATTATTCTGTTTTGTAAAATTGTTTATAGCTTTTTCAACTTCAGAAATATAACTTTCTTTACCGTAATCATCACAAAGAATAACTTTTTTTTTACCCTTCATACTTTCATACAATATTGTAAGATCATTAATCACTGTTTGATAACTGTGCCCGCCATCTAAAAAAGCAAAATCAATATTTTGGAGATTTATTTCTTTCAAAACTTTGTTAGTATCGCCTGCAATTAATTTAATATTATCACTATATTTTTTTAAAAGTTTACTAACACTATCAATTGAATTTAAATTTTCTCTTAAAATATAGTTGTAGTAAATATTTTTCAGAGGGTTTGAAAATTTTTGGTCCTTTAAAAAAGTTGGTTCGATCTCATCTTTTTTTTCACTTTGATCACTACCAAATAAATCAACTCCAACATAAGTAAAGTCCTTGCCATTAATCTTATCTAAAAGATCGCATGTGTTTCTTGCAGTTACCCCACAAAAAACACCGATCTCTAAAACATTTTTTGGATTATAAGTTGATAGTCTTTGAAGAAAAATGTTTCCCCATTTTCCTTTTAAGCCAGTTTTTCTCCAATAACTTTTGTAATTTAGATTCAAAAATTAAGCAAAAACTTCGCCCCAACTTCCTTTAGTAGAAGCTTTAGAATATTCAGTTGCTCTACCCTCAAAGAAGTTCATGTGCTCAACTCCATTTAACATTGTATCTAACCAAGTTAATGGATTTTTCTTAACATCATAAATTGGATTTAAACCTAACTGCTCTAGTCTTCTGTTTCCAATAAATCTAATATATTGTTTAACTTCTTCCGCAGATAAACCTTTTAATGGACCCATTTGAAAAGCTAAATCAATAAAAGCATCTTCATGGTGCACAATTGTTTTACATGCATCATAAATTTCATTTTTTAATTTATCATTCCAGATTTGTGGCTCTTCTTTAATGAAATCTTTAAACAATCTGATCATAGAATTGCAGTGAAGAGTTTCATCTCTAACCGACCAAGTTACGATCTGCCCCATTCCCTTCATCTTATTAAATCTTGGGAAGTTTAAAAGAATTGCAAAACTTGCAAATAACTGAAGTCCTTCTGTAAATGCAGAGAACACTGCCATTGTCATTGCAATATTGTGTTTTGATTTAACATCAAAGCCTTGCATGTAATCATACTTGTCTTTCATTTCTTTATATTTCATGAAAGCAGAGTATTCTGTTTCTGGCATTCCAATTGTATCTAACAAATGAGAGTAAGCAGCAATATGAACTGTTTCCATTGCAGCAAACGCTGTCATCATCATTAATACTTCAGTTGGTTTAAATACTGTTGTGTAGTGTCTTAAATAACAGTTGTTAACTTCAACATCAGCTTGCGTAAAAAATCTAAAGATATGAGTTAATAAATTCTTTTCTTCGACAGTAAGATTTTTTTGCCAATCTCTTACATCATCTCCTAGTGGTACTTCTTCTGGTAACCAGTGAATTCTTTGTTGAGTTAACCAAGCATCATAACACCATGGATATCTAAATGGCTTATAAACTGGGTTTTCTACTAATAATCCCATTTTACTTGGTTGGATTATTCCTGGTTTAATTTTTTCTGCTACTGACATGATAAACACTCCTCATAGTTATTTGACTCATTATTTGATTGTTGTCCGCTTGAGTAAACATTTTTAGTTACATCAGTCTGTGATGTGTTGTTTACGTTCTCGGCTCTTTGGATTGATTTAGATCTGCAATAATAAAGACTCTTTAATCCTTTTTTCCAAGCTTGGAAATGAAGGTTATGTAAATCTTTTTTATGTATATCTGCAGGTATAAATATATTTACAGATTGAGCTTGTGAAATATGTGGAGTTCTATCTGCTCCTAATTCCACCACCCATCTTTGATCAATTTCAAATGCTGTTTTAAAAGTATCTTTTTCCTCAGCAGTTAAAAAATCTAAGTGTGATACTGAACCTTGGTTCGTTGTGATACTAGACCAAACTTCATCAGTATCTTTTTCATATTTTTGAAGAAGTTTCTTAAGATATTTATTTCTAACATTAAATGATCCAGATAATGTTTTGTGCGTATAACTGTTTGCAGCAATAGGTTCAATTCCTGGAGAAGAACCACCGCAAATTATTGAAATTGATGCTGTAGGTGCTATAGCTGTTTTGTTTGAAAATCTTTCTTTAATTCCATACTCAGCAGCATCTGGACAAGCTCCTCTTTCTTCCGCTAAACTAACTGAAGCCGCATCAACTTTTTCCTGTATGTTCTTAAATATTTTTTTATTCCAAACCTTGCTCATTACTGAACCAAAAGGAATATTTTTTTGCTGGAAATAAGAGTGTAATCCCATTACTCCTAGTCCAACACTTCTTTCTCTCATCGCAGAATATTTTGCATGAGCAAATTCATCTGGTGCTCTATTAATAAAGTCGGTCATCACATTATCTAAAAATCTCATTACATCTTCTACGAATTGAGGATCCTCACTCCATTGATCGTATGTATCTAAATTTAAAGATGACAAACAGCAAACAGCGGTTCTTTGATTTCCTTCGTTATCTTGACCTGTAGGTAGTGTGATTTCACTACATAAGTTTGAAGTTTTAACTTTTAATCCAGCAAGCTTATGATGTTGAGGTATTTGTCTGTTAACTGTATCAATAAAAACAATATAAGGCTCACCGGTTTCAATTCTGGCAGTTAATAATCTGATCCATAAGTTTCTTGCAGGAATAGTTGATTGAACTGTGCCATCGTATGGACTTCTTAATGCCCACTGACCTCCAGTTTCAACTGCTCTCATAAACTCATCAGTAACTAATACACCGTGGTGCAAATTTAACGATCTTCTGTTAACATCACCACCAGTCGGTCTTCTCATTTCAATAAATTCTTCAATTTCAGGATGATCAATTTGTAAATAACAAGCTGCAGAACCTCTTCTTAATGAACCTTGGCTGATAGCTAAAGTTAGAGAGTCCATAACTTTAATAAAAGGAATTATCCCAGATGTTTTTCCAACCTTACCAATTTTTTCACCAATTGATCTTAAGTTACCCCAATAACTTCCGATACCACCACCTCTTGCAGCAAGCCAAACGTTCTCTTCCCAAAGACTTGTAATGCCTTCTAAGCTGTCGTTTGCTTCATTTAAAAAACAAGAAATCGGTAAACCTCTTTCAGTTCCACCATTAGACAAAACTGGAGTTGCTGGCATGAACCACAAATTACTAATGTAGTTATAAATTCTTTGTGCATGTAAATTATCATCTGCGTATGTGCTTGCCACTCTCGCAAATAAATCTTGAAAACTTTCGTTCTGACCTAAATATCGGTCAGTTAATGTTGCTTTACCAAAATCAGTTAAATTTGCATCTCTTGATCTATCAATTTTAATCGTAATGCCTTTATCGTTTTGAAACAGCTCTGTTTCGCCTGATAAAGAGAATAAGTCTGGTTTTTTAGGACCATTGTTTTTTAGTTCGTTTTGGTGCTTATGGCTTATACTGCCGACAGCTTTCTCTATTGCCAATGATACGTTTTTATTCATATTTTACCTATTTTAGCTTAGTTTATTAACAAAACAACTACATGTTGTGTTACATTTATGTTAATATACCATATAACAGCGAAATCAATAGAACATTATAGGAACATTTGATTAATTTTGCAAGTGGAAAGTTTTGTTAATAAACATTTAATAACAAATTCCTTAATTCTTTAGTATTTAGAGTTATGAAAATCAATCAAAACGGATTTAGAGAGTATGACGCTAGATGGTTGTTTGAAAAGGATATCGATTTAGAGGGAATCACTCATTTAGGTAAAGGTTTAGGAACTCAAATTATCAATCATACAAAAAAGACAAATCCAAGAGTAATTGTTGGCCAAGATTACAGATCTTACAGCGAAAAAATTAAAAAAGCTCTTACTGAAGGATTAGTTTCAACTGGATGTAATGTTGAAGATGTTGGTTTAGCATTATCTCCTATGGTTTATTTTGCTCAATTTAATTTAAATTCTGATGCAATAGCAATGGTTACAGCTAGTCATAATGAAAATGGATGGACCGGAGTAAAAATGGGTATCAAAAAAGGATTAACTCATGCTCCAGAAGAAATGTCAGAACTAAAAGAGATTACATTAAATAAAAAATTCACAACAGGTAAAGGAAATCATAAAAATATAGATGACTTTAAAAAAATATATATCGAAGATTTAGTTAGTAAAAATAAAGTAAATAAAAAAATTAAAGCAGTTGTTGCCTGTGGAAACGGTACAGCAGGAGTTTTTGCTCCAGAAATTTTAAGAGGCATTGGTTGCGAAGTAATTGAATTAGATTGTGAACTTGATTGGTCTTTCCCTAAATATAATCCAAATCCTGAAGATTTAGAAATGCTTCATGCTATTACAAAAGCTGTGAAAGATAACAATGCAGATATCGGGTTTGGTTTTGACGGTGATGGGGACAGATGTGGAGTAATTGATGAAAAAGGGAATGAAATCTTCTCTGATAAAATAGGTTTATTGATTGCAAGAAACTTAGCACCCAAACATAAAAATTCTAAATTTGTCGTAGATGTAAAATCAACTGGTCTTTATTCAAAAGATAAAGTTCTTAACGATAATCAATGTAAGACTATTTATTGGAAGACAGGTCATTCACACATCAAAAGGAAAGTAAATATTGAAAAAGCATTAGCTGGATTTGAAAAAAGTGGACATTTCTTTTTTAATCAGCCTTTAGGATATGGTTACGATGATGGTATTAATTCAGCAATACAAGTTTGTAAGTTGTTAAATGATCAAAATAAAAAAATGAGTGAATTAATGAAAGAATTACCTAATACGTTTCAAACACCTACAATGGCTCCGTTCTGTAAAGATGAAGAAAAGTATAAAGTAGTTGACGATATGGTAAAGAAAGTTCAAAAACTTCAAAAAGAAAATACTAAAATCGATGGTCAAATAATTTCTGAAGTTTTAACGGTTAATGGCGTAAGATTTTCTTTAGAAGATGGTTCTTGGGGTTTAATCAGAGCTTCATCAAATAAACCTTCATTAGTCGTAGTAACAGAAAGTCCATCATCCAACGATCGTAAAAAAAAAATTTTTGACTTTATTGATAATTTGTTACAGAAAACTGGTAAGATTGGAGAATACGATCAGAAAATTTAAAGAGAAAAGTATTCGTAAAGAAATCTAGTCCCTATAACTACTAAAAATAACCCAAAGTATTTTGTCATTTTCTTTTTATTAATTCGATGACTAGCTTTTGCCCCTAATCTAGCCATAAAAGCTGTTATTGGAAAAAATATTAGAAAAGCAGGAATATTTAAGAATCCAATACTCAAAGGTAATTGAGCATTTAAATAAGATCCTGATATCAAAAATCCTACAGCCCCAAATGATGCAATAATAAAGCCTATAGCAGCCGCACTTCCTATTGCTTTATTTATTGAATAACCAAAAAACTTTAATATTGGAACATTCATTACTGCTCCTCCTATGCCCATTGGTGCAGATATAAAGCCGCTTACTAAGCCAGCTATAATTCTGGCTGGTAAACTCATTTTAACATCTAAATTTTCTTCCTTTTCTTTAAGAAAAAGCAAATAGAAAGCTAAGATGTATACAACGATTGTAAAGAATAAAATTAAAGGTTTTGTTTTTAATCCTGCTGCTAAAATTGTTCCTAAAACAACTCCAGTTGCTACAAATATTCCGTAACCTTTAACAATACTAAAATCTACTGCCTTATGTTGATGATGAGTCATTACAGATACAATAGAAGTTGGAATTATAATTCCAAATGAAGTCCCTACAGCTAAATGCATTAAATAATTTGGATCTATGCCTGAAGTACTAAAAATATAAAATAATATTGGAACCGTAATTAAACCACCTCCAATACCAAACAACCCTGCAGCAAAACCAGCTGGTATAGCTGTGGCAACCATTATGAGAATTAAATAAAGAATATCTGAGTTTGAAGGAAAATCCAAAATTATCTTTCTAATGATATAGGATTTGTCTTTTTAACCTGATCCATTATATGATTAACTTTTTGTAAGTCAGCATCTCTGATGCACATATTTTTAGAAAGATATTGTTTCCAAGTTTTAGAACCATTTTGTCCGTGAAATAATCCAACTGTATGTCTCATTATGTGATTAAGTTGAGTACCTTTAGAAGTTTCTTCTTGTATGTATGGAATTAATTTTTCCATTACTTCACTTCTTGTTGGAACATTATCATTATTAAAAACATCTCTTTCTATATCAGCTAAAAAATACGGTGAGTGGTAAATTGCTCTTCCAATCATGGCGCCATCAACTTTTAGTAAATGATTTTTTATATCTTGAGTTGTTTTTATGCCTCCATTAATTATAATTTCATCATTTTTAAAATGTTCTTTTAATCTATAAACAAATTCATATTTTAAAGGTGGTATATTTAAATTTTCTTTTGGACTTAATTTTTTAAGTAAAGCTTTTCTTGCAT
>CACBVP010000012.1 GCA_902542795.1 uncultured Pelagibacteraceae bacterium | reverse complement strand
TTCCAAATTTAGGTTCAATAGATATTTCTCCAATTATTCTAATTTTAGCATTGATGTTTATTAGAAATTTAGTTTTTGAAATGTTTGCACCAAATTTATTTTAATGATGATCATAGATGGAAAAAAAGAGGCTAAATTATTAAGAGAAGAAATAAAAAAAGAAATATTAAAAATAAAAAAGTCTAAAAATAAAGTACCTGGCCTAACAGTTATTCTTATTGGAAATTACACACCAAGCCAAATTTACGTAAAAAATAAAGAAAAAAATTCTAAAGAAGTAGGAATGAATTCCGATGTTATTAAATATTCAGATGATGTTTCCGAAAAAGAAATACTCAATAAAATTAAAGAATTAAATAACGACCAAAATGTTTCAGGTATCCTAGTTCAGCTTCCATTACCAAAACAAATTGATAAAGAAAAAATTATTAATTCAATACATCCCTCCAAAGATGTAGATGGTTTTAATCCAGTTAATGTTGGTAATTTATCGTCTGGATATCAAGGTTTAGTTCCATGTACTCCAATGGGATGCTTGATGTTAATAAAAAAAGTGGAAAAAAATTTAAGCGGTAAACATGCGGTGATTATCGGTAGATCAAACTTAAACGGAAAACCTATGGCTCAGTTACTTTTAAAAGAAAATTGTACTGTAACCATCGTCCACTCCAAAACTAAAAATCTTCAGCAAGAATGTTTGAAAGCAGATATATTAGTTGCTGCAGTTGGCGTTCCAAACTTAGTTAAAAAGGATTGGGTTAAGAAAGATGCGATAGTCATTGATGTAGGTATAAATAAACTTAATGATAAAATTCTTGGTGATGTTGAGTTTGATCAAGTTAAAGATATTGCTAAAGCAATTACACCTGTGCCAGGAGGAGTGGGCCCAATGACAATAGCTTGTTTATTAAAGAATACTCTTGAGTGCTTTAAAGCTTCCCTGACCTAGAATTGTCAATTTTAAGATATTTACTATTTCTAAACTTAATTATTACTGTCGAAATAGCTACAATTAAAATAGCCAATGAAATGTAAATTAAGTTTGTAGGATCACTTTCTTTATCTTGTAAAATTATAAATCTGGCAAGTGCCGTTATTGCTATAACTAATGGATAAGTTATTCGTACAGCTCGAGTTTCCCAATACGATTTTACTAAGCCGATAACTTCGATATAAATAAACATCAATAGTAAGTCAGCCAAGGTAATAGTCTGATTTTCATACATTGTTTTCATTTCAATGATAAAAGCTATTACCGTAGATATAAGCAGAATTAAAACTGCTGTAAGTTGAATATTTCGAATCGTTTTACTCATCAACTTTAATCTTAACAGATTATTAGGACTTATTTAACTGTTTTGAATGATAATTAATAAAACTCTCAACTTTTTTCTTATTAAAAGTTTTGTTTTCTTCAAATGAAACTTTTTTCATCGAGTAAGCTTTATTTTTTGTTCTTCTTGAGAGAATTGTAATATTTCCTTTATATAATCCAAGAACTATATCTCCAGAAACTTTACTTTTATTTTTATCAATTATCTTTTGAAGTTTTATTCTTTTTTTAGAGAACCAATATCCGTTGTAAACTAGCTCAGCATACTCAGGCATTACTCTTTCTTTTTCGTGTGCTGTTTTTTTATCTAAAGTTACAGACTCAATCGCCCTGTGAGCAGCGTATAACAAAGTTCCTCCAGGTGTTTCATAAACACCTCTCGATTTTATGCCGATAAAGCGATTTTCAACAAGATCAACTCTTCCTATTCCATTTTTGCCTGCGAGTATATTTAATTTCTCTAAAATTTTTTCTGGTTTCAATTTTTTTCCATTAACAGCTACAGGATCACTATTTTTAAAAGTAATTCTAACTTTTGTTTTTTTGTTTGGAGCTTTTTCTGGAGATATAGTTCTTTGAAAAATAAATTCTGGAGCTGAATTTTTTGGGTTTTCTAAAACTTTGCCTTCAGTTGAAGTATGAAAAATATTATCATCTACAGAAAAGGGAGGTGCACCCTTTTTGTCTTTAGGTATTGGAATATTATTTTTTTTTGCATATTTTATTAAATCTGCTCTTGATTGTAATTTCCATTCTCTCCATGGAGCAATAGTTTTAATTTTTTTACCACCAAAAAAAGCATAACCGAGTTCAAACCTTACCTGGTCATTTCCTTTTCCGGTAGCTCCGTGTGATACAGCATATGCTTTAAATTTTTTTGCTACTTCAATCTGCCTTTTAGCAATCAAAGGTCTAGCTATCGATGTTCCAAGTAAATAAACTCCTTCATAAACCGCATGAGCTCTAATCATGGGAAAGACATAATCTTTAACAAAAATATTCTTTAGATCTTCAATAATTATTTTTTTAACACCTAGGCGCTTAGCATTCCTTATGATTTTTTTTCTATCAATTTCCTGACCAATATCAGAAGTGTAAGCAATTACTTCTGCTTTATAGTTTTCTTGTAACCATCTAAGAATAATCGAGGTGTCTAAACCTCCTGAATAAGCTAAAACAATTTTCTTCATTTAGCTGCAGGTTTTTTTTGCTGTGTTATAAGCTTTTGTGAATCCCATCATCGAATAATGGTCAGTAGTTTCTGCACCTTTAGTAGTTCTAGCTTTTACAATTAAATCTGTTGCCCTTTTCATTAACTTGATGAAATTTTTTTCTTCTTGATCATCTAACAACCAGGCAAAATCTTTTTGGGAAAAGAATGAGTATTTTCTTTTACCTGAGCTAGCAGAAACACTTGAAGCTTTGTAATCATGGCCACTTGTAATGCTTACCTCATCATTTATGCTATCTGCAGGTCTGAAAGTTACAAATAATTTTGACTCATTTCTTTTAATAGCACCAGGTGCTCTTTTAGTAGGTTTTGTTTGAGCAAAACATATTTTTCCTTGATCTGTCTCTGCAACGAAACTTTCCCAGTTTTTATATTTTCCAGTTGATCTTGGAGTATTAGCAAAGGCTTCTAGTGAGAAAGTAATGAAAAAAATAAATACTAAAACTTTTTTAAAGGACATGATTCTTTTCTATACTAAATCTATTCTATTATAAAGAATGTTTATGGTGAAGGATTTGGATTTTCATTGTGAATTTTATCAACTCTTTCCATCATTTCATCTGTGAAATCAATATTAACACTGTCAATATTTTCTTTAAGTTGTTCCATCGTTGTAGCCCCAATAATATTGCTAGTAACAAATGGTCTTGAATTAACAAAAGACTGTGCAAGTTGCACCATCGTTAAATTAAAATCCTTAGCAAGTTTGTAATATTCATCATAAGCACGCATTGCTAAAGGGTTCAAATGACGTTCCCAACCTTTAAAAAGAGCCATTCTAGATTTTTTTGGCATCTCACCATTTCTATATTTTCCCGACAATGCACCAGCTGCAAGAGGATAATAAACAAGCAAACCACACTTTTGTCTAATTGAGATTTCGGACATTCCAATTTCATATGTTCTATTCACTAAGCTGTAAGGGTTTTGAACTGACATCATTCTAGGAGCGCCTTTATTTTTAGAAATTTCAAGATACCTAGATAATCCATAGGGGGTTTCATTGGACATGCCTATATACCTAATTTTTCCACTCTTTATATATTTGCCTAGAGCATCTAGAATATTTTCAAAACTATTCCATTTACCTTCTTTATTATTGTACGAATAATCTCTTCTTCCAAAAAAATTAGTCGAGCGTTCTGGCCAATGTAATTGATATAAATCGATGTAATCGGTTTTTAATCTTTTTAAACTACCATCTATTGCTTCTCCGATTTTCTTTTCATCAAAGTTATTCCCGCCACCTCTTATCCACTCACACCCAGGTCCAGCTACTTTAGAAGCCAAAATTATTTTGTCTCTATTTTTTCTTTTTTCAAACCAATTACCAATCATGACCTCTGTTTTTCCGTAAGAGTCAGAAGTTGGTGGAACTGAATAAATTTCTGCGGTATCAAAAAAATTTACACCTTGACTGACAGAATAATCCATTTGCTCAAAAGCATCTTTTTCAGTGTTTTGAGTTCCCCATGTCATAGTACCTAAACAAATTAAGCTTACATCTAGATCTGTATTTCCAAGTTTTTTGAATTTCATTAATTTGTAATGTTTTCTTAACAGTTTTAAGTCATATTTTGTCTATTGAAAAGTTATAAAAAAATCTTATATATAACGTATGGAATTTAACAAACAAACATCAACTGTAAGATCTTCTGCTTCTGAAGCAATTATAGATCAGGGATTAAGATCATACATGCTGAAAGTCTATAACTACATGGCTTCAGGTGTTTTATTAACTGGCTTTATTGCTTTAGCATTTTTTAAAATGGCAGTTGTAACTTCTGATGGTGGGCAGATTGTTGGTTTAACAAATTTTGGAAACACAATTTATGCATCTGGACTTAAATGGGTAATTATGCTGGCCCCACTTGCTATAGTTTTTTATATGAGTTTTGGAATTGCAAAAATGTCTGCAGCTAAAGCACAAACAACTTTTTGGATTTTTGCAGCTTTAATGGGAGCTTCGCTTTCTTCAATTTTTTTAATGTACACAGGCACAAGCATAACTAGAGTATTCTTCATAACTGCGGGTACATTCGGTGCAATGAGCATTTACGGTTACACTACAAAAAGAGATTTAACTAAACTTGGCTCATTTTTGATGATGGGTCTTTTTGGAATTATAATTGCTTCATTAGTAAATATATTTATGAAGTCACCTATGATGTATTTCGTTATCTCAATCATTGGTGTTTTAATTTTCGTTGGATTAACGGCTTACGATACACAAAAAATTAAAAATATGTACTTAGTTAGCGACAGCGGAGAGCTAATGGGCAAAAAAGCTGTTATGGGTGCCTTAACACTTTACTTAGATTTCATAAATCTTTTCATAATGCTTCTAAGACTTTTTGGTCAAAGAAGATAACTACTTTATAATTCTTAATTTATTCCAACTCATTTTATTAATAAGTTGATTTAGATTTTCTGATTTTTTTAGAATAGTTCCGTCTCTATCTTTAATAAAATATCTTTCATTAAAATACTTAGGTTTAAGATTTTTCGAAATTCTTATCACAGGTTTTTCAGATGCTCTTTGGTAGACATTGAATGAAACTTCCTTGATACCTGATGAGAAAGAATAATCCTTCCATGAACCATTAGAAACCATCTTTGCATATAAATTTAATATACTTTGTAATTCTTTTTTAATAAAAAATTTTTCTTTTTCTCTTTGTTGGTTAGTATTATTTATTACTAATTTAATTTTAATCATACTTTATATTTGTTAATTAAAGGAACTTGCATTGCAGTAAAAATAATTGTGATTGGCAACATTCCCCAAACCTTAAAATTTACCCATGTTGTTTCAGGCTGTGTTCGCCAGACAATCTCATTTAAAATTGCTAAAAAAATAAAAAAATATGCCCATCTAAAATTAAGCTTGTTCCATCCCTCTTCATTTAGTTGAAAAGCTGTTTGTAAAAACAATTTAAGAAAATTTTTTTGATAAAAAACTTTACTCACTATTAGTATTAAGGCAAAAATTACATTTACTATGGTGGGCTTCATGTAAATAAATATCGGATTATCAAAATATAAAGTTAATCCTCCAAATAAAGATATTACTACGGCTCCAATTAAAGGAACGTAAGGAATTTTTTTCTCAACTACGTACATTATCGCTACGGCAATCAATGTTGAAATTATTAGTGGAGGAATAGCGGTTTTTAAATTATTTCCACTCTTGTAATATATAGTAAAAAAAATAAGAAGAGGTCCAAAATCGGTGATAAATTTTAAAAAAGACTTATTCACAATAAGATTTTTAACATATTATAAAATTTTTATAAATTAGATATTGATTTTAATATAAAAATTACTAACTATTACTCATGGCTACAAGCAATACTGCAAAATTTTCAATAGGCGAAGTCGTAAAGCATAGACACTTTGATTTCAGAGGTGTTATTTACGATGTAGATTTTGAATTCAATAATTCAGAGGAATGGTACCAGTCAATTCCTAAAGAGGTTAGACCTAGAAAAGATCAACCTTTTTATCATTTGTTGGCCGAAAGCAATGATGTGACTTATGAGGCATATGTTTCAGAGCAAAATTTATTATTGGATCAATCTAAAGAGCCAGTTAAGCACCCTTTAATAGAAGAAATTTTTTCAGGAAAAAAAAGGCTCTAGTTACCATAAAATTTCTAACTAATTCCCTGCCTAAAATTTAACAATTTTTACTCAAATAGAAGTCAAAGAAATCATCTAAATTTAAAATGTTTTAGCCCGATTGAGGATAAACTTCTTTAGTTAACTCCCTCCTAATTCTCAGTTGGGCTTAAAAACACCTTCCCATAAAATTAATATTATTGTAATCAATTTAAATGTTTAAGTTTTTTAGTTTAAGCAACACATTTATTTGGATAGAAAAATTAACTAAATTCATTAGTTCAATTTTTTTTATTTTATTATTAGTTGCACTTTCTTTTGCTTTAATTTTATCTCCGCCTGATTATTTACAAGGGGATAGCGTGAGAATAATGTATGTGCATGTTCCTGCAGCCTGGATAGGTTTAGCATCATTTTCAACAATTGCGTTATTATCTCTAGCAAATTTTATTTTTAAAATAAAAAATATAAAATTAATTACTAAAAGTATTGCTCCGATAGGACTTATGTTTACATGTCTTGCGATAGTTACCGGAGCTATTTGGGGGCAGCCAACCTGGGGAACTTGGTGGGCTTGGGACGCGAGAATAACTTCTATGTTAGTACTCTCTTTGTTTTATATAGGGTTTATTTTAGCTAATAAATTAATAGCTCAAGAGGATAAAGCTGACAGGGTTTCAAGTTTAATAGCAATATTTGGCTTTATTAATGTGCCAATTATCAAATACTCAGTTGATTGGTGGAATACACTACATCAACCAGCAAGTATTAAACTTACAGGAACAAGCACAATACATTCCTCAATGCTAATGCCATTATTTCTTATGTTTTTTGTGCTATTGTTATATTGTGCGTTAATTTTTCTAATGAAATACAAGACAGAAATCATTAGAATTAAGAAAAAAAATTTAGAAAGACTATGATTCAAAATTTAATTTCAATGAATGGTTACGGCATTTTTGTTTGGTCATCTTTTGCGATAACATTTCTTGCGTGTGGAGTTGTTTACTACAAAACTTATAAAACATTAAAAAAATATGAGAGTGAATTTGCAAAAGAAATTAATGAATTATCTAGAGAACAAAAAGCTTCTGTTATTGAAAATTCAAAAATAGCTTCACAAGTTATATCTTCATATAGCAAAACTATCTAAAGCATTAAATGCTTCAAAAAAAAGTTAAAAAAAGAGCGTATCTTTTAGCTACTTTATTGTTAGTATCAATATTAGCAATTTTTTTTATTCTTCAAACATTAAATAAGAACATTTTATATTTTAAATCTCCGACAGATATTCAAAACGATCAAGAAATACATTCTAAAAAAAAAATCAGAGTTGGAGGAATGGTAAAGAAAAACTCTCTTGAAATTAAAGAACAGGAGATAAAATTTGTTATTACAGATTTTAAAAATGAATTAATGATTAGTTACAGCGGAACCGTGCCTAATTTATTTTCCGAAGAAAAAGGTGTTGTTGCTGAAGGCAAACTACAAGATAAATCATTTTTTATTGCTGATAGAATATTAGCAAAACATGATGAAAATTATATGCCACCGGAACTTCAATCTATTATGAATAACAATGATAAGTAATTTTGGAAATTTATTATTATTTATAAGTATAGTTTTAAGCTTAAGTATTATTTATCTCTCAAACAAAAATATTAAATTAAATGGCAATCAAATTACTAAGAACATCTTTCAGTTAAGCTTAATTCAAAGCACTATAGTTATAATTTGTTTTTTTACTTTAATAGCGGCATTTATTGTTTCTGATTTTTCTTTAATTACAGTTTATCAAAACTCACATTCAATGAAGCCAATTTTCTATAAGATTACTGGTACCTGGGGAAACCACGAGGGAAGCTTAATGTTATGGGTAATTATTTTAACAATTTTTTCATTCTTATTTTTAATTTACAACAAAAATCACCCAAAAAAATTTAGACTATTAACATTAATTATTCAGAATATTTTGATAATAGGATTTTTGTTTTTTATTATACTAAATTCTAATCCTTTTAGTCCTTTATCTCCAATACCTAAAGAAGGTCTTGGGTTAAATCCAATTTTACAAGATCCTGCTTTAGCTATACACCCGCCTTTACTCTATATAGGCTTTGTGGGTTCATCTATTTATTTTTCTGCTGCAATTGCATCTTTAATATCAAATTATTCTGAAAAAAATTTTGCTAGTTCAATAAAAAATTGGATACTAATTTCTTGGAGTTTTCAAACTCTTGGAATTTTGGTTGGTTCTATATGGGCCTATTATGAATTAGGCTGGGGAGGGTTTTGGTTTTGGGATCCGGTTGAAAACGCTTCTTTGCTCCCTTGGTTTGCGATGACAGCTTTATTTCATTCCATCATTGTTTTTGAAAAAAGAAATTTATTTTATTTTTGGGTAATTATTTTATGCCTAATGACTTTCATTTTAAGCGTTACAGGAACATTTTTAGTTAGATCTGGAATTCTAAACTCAGTGCACACTTTTGCAAGTGATCCTACAAGAGGAGTTTATATTTTATCTTTTTTAAGTTTAATGATTTTTGGTTCGATTTTTCTTTTATTTAAGAAATATAAAACTGAAAATTATAACTTGAACCAAAACAGCAAAGAAACGTTTATTTTGGTAAATAACTGGTTCATGATGTTTTACTTAGTAACAGTTTTACTAGGTACAATTTATCCGATTTTTTACCGACGCTCTCTATCAAAATAAAATTTCAGTAGGCCCCCCTTTTTACAATGCTATTATTTTTCCAGTAGTTGTAATTTTTTTAATTTTCATGGCTATAGGACCTAATGCAAGTTGGATAAAAAATAAATTTGATAACATTAAATTATATTTTTTAATATTGCTTGGAGCAATTTTGATAAATTTGATGATTATTTTATTTATTAAAAATTATAGTACTTTATCAAATTTTATAATTATAAGCGCTTTATTTCTAATTCTTTCATCCTTAAAAGATTTTGTTATTTCAAAAAAGAAGAACAATTTAGACCTAGCTAGAATAATTGCCCATACTTCTTTTGGTTTTTTAGTTTTGTTTATTGGCTTAAATCATATTTTCTCAATCGAAAAAGATTACAATATGAAAATTGGTGAGATCAAAAAATTTGATAATTATTCAATTGAATTTAAAAACTTGGAATTAAAAGATTTTACTAATTATCAAGCTGTAGTCGGTGAATTTGAAATATTGAAAGAAAAAGACAGAAATATTTTAAAGCCAGAAATTCGAATTTATAGTAATCCGAAAACTCTTACTTATGAAGCTTCAATCAAAACAAGTTTTATTAAAGATTATTATTTGACTATGAGTAATATTGATAGATCAGATTATTATAATATTAAGTTTCAAGAAAAACCATTAATGATCTGGATTTGGCTCTCTGTAATCATGATTGTTTGTGGAGGTTTATTAAGATTTTTTAAAAATGCAAAAAATATTTAAGACTATAATTTTTCTTATTATTTTATTTATATTAAGTGTATTTTTTATAGGCTTAAATAGAGACACTAATTACAGTACTGCTAATCAAATTAATAAAGAGATACCAAATTTTAAAGTTTCATACCTTGATAACGAAAATTTTTTAACAAAAAATGATTTAAGAAAAAATAATTATACATTAATTAATTTCTGGGCATCATGGTGCGCTCCTTGTCGAGTTGAACATCCAATACTAATTAGATTATCTGAAGAAAAAAATATGAAAATAGTTGGCGTGAATTTTAAAGATAAAAAAGAACAAGCAAAAAAATTTTTAGTTGATTTAGGCAATCCATATGAAGTGTCCGCAAAAGACTCGAGTGGAAAACAATCAGTTTTATTTGGAATTTATGGAATTCCAGAAAGCATCCTAATAAATAAAGAGCTTATCGTAATAAAAAAATTTGTAGGACCTTTATCTGTAAAAGATTTTAATTATATAAAGGAGATTATTAAGTAATGAATATAAAATATCTCATAATTATATTGTTAGTAGCTTCTCAAAGTATATTTGCATCCGAAAAACAGATAGATCCGAAGGAGATTCAGAAAAATTTACGTTGTTTAGTTTGTCAAGGTCAATCAATTTCTGACTCAAATTCTGATTTTGCTCAGACTATAAAAATGGTTGTAGATGATTTGATTAATGAAGGTTTAACCGAGGAGGAAATATATTCCTTCATGTCGGATAAATATGGTGAATGGATTGTTTTTTAAGCCTCAATTGAATATTCAAAATTTATTATTGTGGATCTTGCCTTATATGGCCTTAATTTTAGGTGGTTTTTTTATAATAAAACTTTTTAATAAAAAAAATAAAATAGCAAAGTAAACTGTACTTATTAAACAATTAGTTGTATTTTTTCGCATGAATTTAAAAAGCTTATTAGTTTTAGTATTCACAGTATTAGCAACAAGTAATTTATTTGCAGATGAAAGTGACGCTGATATTTCATTTTATACTGGAACTTTTGATGTAATTGATAAAGAGGGTGACGATCAAACCTCTTTGTTTGGAATAGAACATAAAAATCCAAATTTATTTAGAGACACACTCTTAGGAAAATTTAAACCTGTTACAGGAGCATTTATGACAGGTGACAGTTCTGTTTATCTTTACACTGGTGTAGAAGGACAATACGGTATTGGTCCATTAAAAATTTTACCTAGCTTTGCACCTGGATATTATGAAAAAGGTGATGGAAAAGATTTAGGCAGCGTTTTAGAATTTAAAAGTGAAATTAAAGTAGGTTTAGAATTATTTGAGAACTCAAAATTGAGTTATAGCTACAGTCATATATCAAATAATGATTGGGGTGATACAAATCCAGGAACAGATAATCAACAAATAACTTTTTCTAAAAATTTTTAATTATAATGAGTCTTAAAGATTGTTATAATTTTGAAGATTTTAGAAAACTAGCGAAAAAAAATTTACCAGCACCTATATTTCATTATATTGACGGTGGTTCTGATGACGAGACTACACTTAAAAGAAATACAGAGTCTTTTTTAAAATGTGATCTAGTTCCAAATATTCTAGCAAGTGTTGGGGAACCAGATTTATCAACTACTGTATTCGGTCAAAAAATCGATATGCCACTTTTTCTAGCGCCAACAGCAATGCAACGTTTATATCATCATGATGGTGATAAAGCTTCAGCCAGAGCTGCAGAAAAATTTGGAACATTTTACAGTATGTCAACTATGGCCACTTCTTCGATTGAGGAAATTGCAAATGTTTCAAGTGGACCAAAAATGTTTCAACTTTATATTCATAAAGATCAAGGTTTAACAGACAACTTAATCGATAGATGTAAAAGTGCAGGTTTCAAATCTTTATGTCTAACTGTTGATACAGTTGTGGCCGGCAATAGAGAAAGAGACCATAGATGGGGATTCACTACTCCTCCTAAGCTAACTTTAAAAAGTATCATGAGTTTTGCTATGCATCCGAAGTGGGCTTTTAATTATTTAACCAATAAAAAATTTGAGTTAGCTAATGTTTCTCATTGGACAAAAAAAGGTTCGAGCATTGCTAAAGGTGTAATGGAATACATTAATGAGCAGTATGACCCAGCCATGAGTTGGAAAGATGCTGAGTATGTTGTAAAAAAATGGGGAGGTCCATTTGCACTAAAAGGTGTTATGTCAATTGAAGATGCCAAGAGAGCAATTGATATTGGAGCATCTGCAATTTTGTTGTCCAATCATGGTGGCAGGCAACTTGATGGTTCAAGATCACCTTTTGATCAATTACCAGCAATAAAAGAAGCAGTAGGGGATAAATTAGAAATTATTTTAGACGGAGGTATTAGAAGAGGAACACATGTTTTAAAAGCTTTATCATTGGGTGCAACAGCTTGTAGTTTTGGAAAAGGCTTTTTATTTGCTTTAGGTGCTGGCGGCCAAGCTGGAGTAGAGCAAATTTTAAGAAGAATGAGAGAAGAAATAAGAAGAGATATGATTTTATTAGGATGTAAAAACATAAAAGAGCTAAATAGCTCAAAAATTGCATACAGGTGATGCAATTTAGGTGTTTGAAAATAATAATAAATTTAAATAAAATTTAATTATGAAATTAGCTAAAAATTTAGAGCGACTAGGAACTGAGACAGCTTTTAGTGTCTTGGCAGAGGCTAAGAAACTTGAAGCTCAAGGAAAAGAAATGATCCATTTAGGATTGGGACAACCTGACTTTAAAACACCTCAGCATATTATGGATGCAGCAAAAAAAGCCATTGATGATGGACATCATGGATATGTTTTAGCAAACGGAATTACAGAATGCAGACAAGCTGTTTCTAGAAAAATTAAAAGTTTATACAAAAAAGATGTAGATCCAGAGAGAATTATGATTATGCCAGGAGGAAAACCAACAATGTATTATGCTATCCAAATGATCGGCGAACCTGGAGCCGAGATAGTCCATCCAACACCTGGATTTCCAATTTATGAGTCAATGATAAATTACACAGGAGCTAAAGCTGTTCCCTATGATTTAACAAAAGAAAAAGATTTAAAGTTTGACCCAGAAAAAATTTTATCTTCAATTACTGAAAAAACAAGATTAGTAATTTTAATTAATCCAAATAATCCAACAGGTAGTTTTGTAGAAAAACCTGCAATAGATTTTCTAGCTGAGGGATTAAAGAAACACCCTCATGTTTATATATTAAGTGACGAAATTTATAGTAGACAAATTTTCGATGGAAAAGAAATGCCTACATTTTTTTAACTATCCAGATTTGCAAGATAGATTAATAGTGCTTGATGGATGGAGCAAAGCTTACTCAATGACGGGATGGAGAATGGGTTGGAGTGTTTGGCCAGAAAAGTTAATTCCACATGTTACAAAATTAGCAATAAATAGTTTTTCATGCGTAAATGCACCATCGCAATTTGCCGGTATAGCAGCACTTGACGGACCTGACGATTCTATTCATCATATGATGGAAAAATTCGATCAAAGAAGAAAATTAATTCATAAAGGTTTAAATGATTTACCAGGCGTAACTTGCAGTATGCCAGGAGGAGCATTTTATGCTTTTCCAAATGTAAGCGGAACAGGAATGAACGGATCAGAATTTTCAAAAAAATGCATGCATGAAGCAGGAGTAGCAATTGTGCCAGGAACAGCTTTTGGTAAAACTTCTATAGATTTTGTGAGGTTCAGTTTTGCCGCATCTAGAGATAACATTCAAAAAGCCCTCGAAAAAATAGGAAAAATGCTTAAGTAGGTTTTTTAACTATTTTGACCAAAAACAATTAAAATTATAAAGTAATCTTATGAGCAGTTTAAAAATGCCAAAAGTTGATAGTTCAATCTTATCTAAAAAAGATAAGATTCTTTTGGATATAGAAAAAATCATTAATCCGAAAAATGTATTATCACACACAGATGAAATTAGGCCTTATGAAACTGATGCTTTAGCGGCATACAAGCAAGCTCCTTTACTCGTCGTTTTACCTGAAACAGTGAAAGAAGTTAGTGAGATTTTAAAATACTGCAATGATAATAAAATAAAAGTAGTACCAAGAGGAGCGGGAACCGGTTTATCTGGTGGATCGTTGCCATTAGAGGATTGTATTTTATTGGCAATGGGAAAATTCAACAAAATTTTAGAATTAGATTATGAAAATAGATGTGTGGTTACTCAGCCGTGTGTAACTAATTTGGCAATCACACAAGCTGTTCAAGATAAAGGTTTTTATTATGCTCCTGACCCATCTAGTCAAATAGCATGCTCAATCGGCGGTAACGTAGCTGAAAACTCAGGTGGCGTGCACTCTTTAAAATATGGAGCGACAACAAATAATTTATTAGGCATCGAAGTAGTTCTTATGGATGGCACAATAACAAGATTTGGTGGCAAGGCTATGGACGCGGAGGGTTATGATTTTCTTGGGCTAATGACAGGTTCAGAAGGTTTACTGGGTGTAATAACAGAAGTAACAGTAAAAATTTTAAGAACGCCCGAAGTTGTTAAAGCGGCGTTAATTGGATTTCCAACGATTGAAGATGCTGGAAATTGCGTTGCAGAAATTATTGCTCAAGGATGTATTCCAGCTGGCATGGAAATTATGGATAAAGCTTTAACTAAAGCGACTAATGATTACTCTAAAGCAGGTTACCCGACGGATGCTGAGGGAATGATGATAGTTGAGTTTGATGGCACAGAGCATGAAGTCAATGCGTATATAGAAAAAGTAAAAAATATTGCAGAAAAAAATAATTCCTCAAGTTTAAAAATAAGTAAATCTAATGACGAAAGATTAAAATTTTGGGCAGGAAGAAAAGCTGCATTTCCTGCTTGTGGAGTTTTAGCACCAGATTATATGTGCATGGATGGATCTATACCAAGAGGAAAATTAGCAGAAGTTTTGAACGAAATTACAAGATTGTCAAAAAAATATAATTTGCCAGTAGCCAATGCTTTTCATGCAGGAGACGGCAATCTTCATCCGTTAATTATGTTTGATGCAAACGATCCAGAGGAACTAAAAAAATGTGAAGAATTTGGTGCGGATATTTTGAAGTATTGTGTGAAAGTTGGTGGAGCTTTAACTGGAGAACATGGAGTTGGAATCGAGAAAAGGGAATTAATGTGTGAAGCATTTAATGATAAAGATATTCAACAACAGCTTACAATTAAAGTTGCACTAGACCCTAATTCTCTTTTAAATCCAGGAAAAGTATATCCAATTCTTAGAAAATGTGCTGAGGAAGGAAGGGTTCATGTCCATGGAGGAAAAACAAGATTCCCAGACATTCCTAGATTTTAATCAAAGCACTTTTAATCCATCAACTAGAGAAGAGATTGTTGAGATTATAAAAGATTGTTACAAAAAAAATATTCCACTAGAGATAAACGGGACAAAATCAAAAAATAAAATTGGAAGAAATTTTCAGTCTGAAAAAACTTTAAGTCTTTCAAAGTATTCTGGGATTATCGAATATAAACCAGAAGAGCTATATATAAAAGTTAAGGCAGGTACTCCTGTTAAAGATATTGTTGCTGAGTTAGATAAAAATAATCAGCAACTTGCTTTTGAGCCAGTTGATTTTGGATACCTATTTAAAGGATTAAGCGATGCAGGAACTATTGGTGGAGTATTTTCAGCAAACTTCGCAGGCCCAAGGAGATTTAAAGTTGGAAGTGCCAGAGACCATTTGTTAGGGTTTCAAGGAGTTAATGGTAAAGGAGAAATTATAAAATCTGGAGGAACAGTAGTTAAAAATGTCACTGGATATGATTTATGCAAACTCCTAACAGGATCATTTGGCACGCTAACAGTTTTAACAGATATTTCAGTAAAGGTATTACCTAAGCCTGAAAACAGTAAGACGCTTATAATAAATAATCCTCATTTAAAAAAAGCCATAGAGTATTTAGGAATTGCACTTTCTTCTTCTACAGATCCGTCAGGAGGTGTTTTTTACCCAGAAAAATTTGATAAACACTTTTCGTTTAACGATTTAACTCATAAAGGTGCCTTAACTGCAATTAGAATAGAGGGGCCACTAAACTCAGTAGATGAAAGAGTAAAACGCTTAGTTAAAGAATTAACTCTTCTTGAGAATGAATTTTCTATCCTAGAGTCAGTACAAACAAATATTTTTTGGGATAAAACAAAAAATTTAGAGGTATTTTCAAATAGCAAAAGTAATTTATTGAGAATCGTTGTTCCTGTAAGTGAAACTTTAAATGTAATTCAAAAACTTAAAACTTTTGATGCAAATTACTTTTTGGACTGGGGAGGTAGTCTGATCTGGTTAGAATTAGAAAAAATAAATTTAAAAACAATTAGAGAAATAAAGGAAATTGCCCAACAACATTCTGGTTACTGTACAATAATTAAAGTCGAGGAGGACTTGAAGGCCTCAGCAGATATTTTTACTATTAATCCAATTAAGTATAAAATATCAGAAAAAATTAAAAAAAGTTTTGATCCAAA
>CACBVP010000011.1 GCA_902542795.1 uncultured Pelagibacteraceae bacterium | reverse complement strand
TTTTTTGCATTCCTATTAATGAAAAAAAATTTCCCTGTCATGCCAAGATGTACAAGCATCACGGTATTTTTTTCAAATACAAATAATAAGAATTTTGACCTTCTTAAAATTTTGATAATCTTAAGACCTAAAAGTATTTTTAATTTCTTTTTATTTATTCTGTATCTTAATTTTTCATCCTTAACTGTTATTTTCTCGACGACTAATTTTTGGATTTTGCTAGTCAGAGACCTTTTAACAACTTCAACTTCTGGTAATTCTGGCATATAATTATTTTATGAAAAACAATATTCAAGATAAAACAAAATTAGTCAATTCGGTATTTTCAAAAGTTTATGAGAAATATGATTTGATGAATGATGTTATGTCTTTAGGTATTCATCGTATCTGGAAAGATAAATACATTAACTGGCTTAACCCATCTCCAAATTCAAATCTTATTGATGTTGCATCTGGTACAGGTGATATAGCAAAATTATTTTCAAATTATATTGATCATTCTGCTAAAATTACCTGTGTAGAACCAAATAATCAAATGTTCGAGAAAGGGAAAAAAAATTTAAAAAAATATAAAAATATTGATTGGATAAAAGCTGCAGCTGAAGTTCTGCCTATTAAAGATAATTCTTTTGATTATTACACTATAAGTTACGGGATAAGAAATGTTAGTGATATCAATAAAACTTTAAAAGAAGCTTACAGGGTTTTAAAAACAGGTGGCCGATTCATGTGCTTAGAATTTTCAAAAATAGATAATGAGGCATTAAATTTTTTATATAAACAATATTCTAAAATTATCCCGTTAGCAGGTAAATATATTGTGGGTTCTTCTAAACCATATGATTATCTAGTTGAAAGTATAGATTCATTTTACAATCAAAAACAACTATGTGAGTTGATGATTAAAAATGGTTTTTCTAATGTTGAATATAGAAATTTATCAAATGGAATTTCAGCGATCCATTCTGGTTGGAAAATATAATGTTAAAAAGAGTTTTTAAATTGTTTCAGATTGCTAGAAGACTATCTACTTCGGGAGCAGTTGATATTATAAATCAAGTCCATCAAATTCCTGTGCCAATAAACTTATTTTTTAGTCTTATCTCAATTGGAACAGAAAATAATCGGTTTGAGAACAATAAAAAACCAGGCGAAAAACTTTGTTTAGCTTTACAAGGCATGGGAACTACTTTTATCAAACTAGGTCAGTTCCTTGCTACAAGGCCAGATATTATTGGAGATCAAATAGCTAAAGATTTAGAGAAGCTTCAAGATAAAGTGCCAGCATTTGATCTTTATGAGGCAAAGAGTGTAATTAAAAAAGAGATAGGAGAAAAACAATTTAATAATATTATTGAAATAAGTGAACCAATCGCAGCTGCATCTATTGCCCAAGTTCACCTCGCAAAAATAAAAAATGAGAACCAAGAAAAACAAGTTGCAATAAAAATATTAAGACCTGAAATAGAAAAACTATTTAACGAGGAATTAGATGCACTCATGTTGTTTGCATACATAGTTGAGAATGCAATCCCAAAAGCAAAAAGACTTAAATTAGTTGAAGTTGTTCACTTATTAAGAGAGATAACTAATATTGAAATGGATTTAAGATTTGAAGCCGCTGCTGCAAATGAATTATATGAAAATACAAAATCTGATATTGGCTTTAATGTTCCTAAAATTTACTGGAACTACACAACCAAAAAAATACTTACTTTAGATAAAGTTGAAGGTATTTCTATTAGAGAGTATACAAAATTAGAAGAACAAGGTGTTAATTTAAAAAAATTAGCAGAAAATTTAATACAACATTTTCTCAAACAAGCTGTAAGAGATGGTTTCTTTCATGGAGATATGCATCAAGGTAATTTGTTTGTGGACTCTAAAGGAAATATTGTACCTGTAGATTTTGGAATTATGGGCAGGTTGGACAAAAACAACAGAAAATATTTAGCAGAAATTTTATACGGATTTATTCAAAGAGACTACGTTAAAGTTGCTGACGTACATTTTCAAGCCGGACTTGTTCCTCAAGAAGCTTCGAGAGATGAATTTGCTCAAGCTCTAAGGTCTGTTGGTGAGCCTATATTTGGTCAGTCTATTAAGGACATTTCAGGTGGAAATTTATTAGCTCAATTATTTGAAATAACAGAAAAGTTTAATATGGCAACTCAACCGTCTTTGTTGTTGCTTCAAAAAAATATGGTAGTGGTCGAAGGTGTTGCAAGAAAACTATATCCTGAAACAAATATTTGGGAAGTATCAAAACCAGTTTTAGAAGATTGGTTAAAGAATTTGAAAGGGCCTAAAAAGACTATTGATACTGCAATAAATACTTCTGCAGAAATAATTAAAAGAATTCCTGATTTCCCTGAGTTAATGGATAAAGCCAACTACGCTTTAAAGCTTATGGCAGAAGGAAAAATAAGTGTTGGACCTAGTAATAAAAATCTAGAATTAGAACAGATGAAAATTAAAAACTTTAGAAATAACATTATTATGAGTTTTTTTGGTGTTGTAATTGTTATGCTATTGGTATTTTAATCTTAGAATGGAACTAAAAAATAAGAAAATTTTAATAATCATTGGCGGAGGAATAGCGGCCTATAAGTCTTTAGACCTCATTAGATTGTTAAGAAAGAATGGTTCAGAAATAAAAACAATTCTAACTAAAAGTGGAAAAGAATTTGTAACACCTTTGTCACTTACTACCCTGACTCAATCTAAAACTTATGAAAATATATTCGATCAAGATGCTGAAGCCGAAATTGATCACATTGCTTTATCTAGGTGGGCTGACATAATAATTGTAATGCCAACAACAGCTAATTTTATGAGTAAGCTAACAATTGGAAAGGCTGAAGATTTAGCAACAACTGTTTTACTAGCCTCAAATAAGGATGTGTTATTGGTTCCTGCGATGAATGTCAGGATGTGGTTACATAAAGCTACTCAAACTAATTTAAAAGTTTTGCAAGATTTTGGATATTTATTCATTGGTCCTGAAAAAGGTGAAATGGCGTGCGGTGAATTCGGTGAGGGAAAAATGTCTAGTCCAAGACAGATATTTTCTTATCTTAAGAATTATTTCGATAAAAAAGACATTGTTAAAAAAAAGAATTTAAAAGCATTAGTAACAACAGGTCCTACCCGGGAATATCTTGATCCAGTAAGATATATTTCTAACGAGTCTAGTGGAAAGCAAGGTTATGAAATAGCTGTGGCATTAAATAAACTTGGCATTAAAACAACGGTTATTGCTGGACCATCAAATTACAAAGTTCCTAAGGATATTAAGGTTAAAAAAGTAATTTCCGCAGACGAAATGATGCTTAAGGTCAAAGACTCTTTGCCAGTAGATTTAGCAGTTTGTGCTGCTGCTGTAGCAGATTTTAAACCAATTCTTAAAAAAAATAAAAAAATTAAAAAAGATGAAATCGAATTCAATTCTATAATGTTAAAAAAAAATAATGATATCTTAGAATATTTATCAAAAAATAATAAAAGCAGGCCTCGAATAGTAGCTGGGTTCGCAGCTGAAACAGATAATTTAACTAAAAACTCTTTAAGTAAAATTAAAAACAAACATTGTGATTTTATTTTTGCAAATGATGTTTCTAAAAATAATATTGGATTTAACTCTGATTACAATAAAGTTACGATGATTGATAAAAAAGGAAATATAAAACACTTTCCCAAAAATAAAAAAAGTTTTATAGCTAATAAAATTGCACAAATTTTATTAAATAAATTACTTGATGACAGAAATTTTAATTAAACGACTTTCTGATAAAGTTGTATTGCCCAAATACGAAACAGAAGGATCTTCTGGCTTGGATCTTGCAGCACATATAAATGAAAATATTGAGATTAAACCTGGATCTACAGCTATTATTCCAACAGGAATAGCTGTCTCGATCCCCAAAAACTTTGAAATTCAGATAAGACCACGATCAGGCTTGGCAGCAAAAAATCAAATAAGTGTTTTAAATACCCCAGGGACAATTGATGCTGATTACAGGGGAGAGTTAAAAGTAATCTTAATTAATTTAGGTGCTAAAAGTTTCTTGGTAGAAAATGGTGCACGAATAGCTCAAATGGTCTTCTGTCCTGTAGTTAAAGCCAATTTAAAAGAAGTAAAAACACTAGAAGATACAAAACGTGGTTCTGGTGGCTTTGGTTCAACTGGAACCAAATAAATAATGAATTTTAATTTAAAAGAATTCAGAAGATTTGAAAAACAAATAATTCTTAAAAAAGTTGGCATTCAAGGTCAAAAAAAAATTAGAAAAGCAAAAATATTAATTATCGGGATGGGCGGTTTAGGCTGTCCGGTGCTTACTTACTTAGCAGCTTCAGGTATTGGCCATGTAGGTATAGTAGATTCTGACAAAGTCGAAATAAGTAATTTAAATAGACAAATATTATTTAATAGTAATGATTTAAATAAATATAAAGTTATACAAGCCAAAGCCCAAGTTAAAAAAATTTATAAAAATATTAAAATTAAAACATTTAAATCTAGATTAACTTTTAAAAATATAAAATCTATTCTAAAAAATTATGAAATAATTTGCGATGGTACTGATAACTATGAAACTAGATATTTAATAAATGATTTTTGTAAAAAAAATAAAAAGATTCTAATCTCTGCTGCTATAAGTCGTTTTGATGGGCATCTTTTTAAATTCAATTTCAAAAAAAAAGGACCGTGTTATAAATGCTTTATGCCAGAACAACCAACTTTAGAAAATAATTGCGAAACAGAGGGAATTTTTTCTCCAGTGGCAGGTGTAATGGGTTCGTTACAAGCCAATGAAGTTTTAAAAACAGTTTTAAATTTAAAAAGTGATTTAAATACAAATATGTTAATATTTAATTCTCTTAAAATGAGCTTGAGAAAAGCAAAAATAGGTGTCAATAAAAACTGTATAAATAAATGCAAAAAGTAATTTTTTTATTAGTTGTATTTTTTTTTACACATAATTTGTTTGCAAAAGAGGAATATTTTCTAACATTAAGAAACGAAACAGTAAATTTACGCCAAGGTCCGTCATTTGATTATCCAGTTAAAATTTTTTACAAAAAGAAATTTTTACCTGTTTTAATACAAGATAAATCAGATACTTTTAGAAAAATAAGAGATCATGAAAATAATTCTGGCTGGATCCATATTTCTCAACTTTCAAAGAAAAAAGCTGCTTTAACAATAGATGATGACGTCCTGGTTTTTAATAAACCAACTATTTACTCAACTCCTAAAGTAATTCTAAAGAGAGGTCGTCTTTGTAAAGTAAAAAAGTGTAAAGACGAATGGTGTAATATAACTGTAGATAAATTTAAAGGTTGGGTAAAAAAAGAAAGCTTGTGGGGATTATTATAATTTTACTTTTTAAATTTCACAGACCAAATTTTATCTAAGATATAATACCAAAATCCATTAATAGTCGGTTCTACCAAAGCTACTAATCCTGCTTCCCATAAGCTCGCGCCTGTAAGTACAGAAACAACCGTCATAGCGATTACGACGTGTCCAACCGTATAAACAAGTGCTCTTCCGGCGCTCGTGCTCGCTATAACTTTGAATATACCGCTACTGAACTCTGTCATGAGATAATTTTAATTAATTAATTGCTTTTTAAAAGGATTTTCTAAAACACAAGCAACTAAATGGATTCTATCTTGCTCTCCTCCATTAAAAAAATTGTGATATTTTGTATTATTAGTAATAGTCACAGAACCATCTGCTGGCATATGTTTTGCAACATCTTCAATAACCATTTTACATCCAGGATTTGTAATTATAGGAATATGCAGTCTAGGTTCTGGATCTCTATGCCAACTTAATGTTGATCTTGGTTCTTTTAACAAAATTCTTACTCTACCTAATTTAAACTTTTGTCTAAGTAAGTTGTAAACTTCTTCAAAATACGTGTTTTTAAATTCTGGTACTATTTCCGTATATTTAGACTCATCTATTGTTTGATCTCTTTTTACTTCTTTCCCCTTTTCATCAGGATATGTCCAATAAGCACCTCTAGTATTGTGACCTTTGATAGATTCTTCATCACCAGGAATTCTATTAATAGAAATTGCTCCAAAGTGCGAGATACCTAATGTATTGAATTTTTTTTTCTTAAGAACATCCTCTAATTCATTTCTTAGTCTTAAAATATCAATTTTTACATTAGGTACTTTATAAAAATCTGAAGAAATCTGCTCGCTCATTAATGTAATTTTTTAAGCTCCTGTCTATCTGCATTCATAATTTTCGTCCAAACTGCAACAAAGTCTTTTACAAATTTTTCTTTATTGTCATCTTGAGCGTAAACTTCTGAATAAGCTCTTAATATAGAGTTTGACCCAAAAACTAAATCTACTCTTGTAGCTGTGTATTTAGTTTTCTTAGATTTTCTATCTACGACTTCATATAGATCTTTACCTATAGGTTTCCAAGTAAATTTCATATCTGTAAGATTAACAAAAAAATCATTTGTTAGTGCTCCAGGTTTGCTTGTAAACACACCATGTTTTGTTCCACTATGGTTAGTATCAAGTACTCTCATACCACCTACCAATACTGTCATTTCTTTAGCTGAAAGGTTCATTAAAGAAGCTCTATCAAGCATCATCTCTTCAGGTGATACTGCGTACTCTTCTTTTACCCAATTTCTAAAAGCATCATGTAGTGGCTCAAGAACTTTGAAAGAATCAATATCTGTTTGGTCTTGAGTTGCATCACCTCTTCCAGGATTAAATGGAACGTTAACTTTTAATCCAGCTTTTTTAATGGATTTTTCTAGGCCAACGTTTCCAGCAAGTACGATTATGTCAGCTAAACTAGCTTTTACTTTTTTTGCAACTTTTTCAAGTTTTCCTAAAACTTTCTTTAGTTTAACTGGCTCATTGCCTTCCCAGTTTTTTTGAGGCAATAAACTTATTCTTGCTCCATTAGCTCCACCCCTACAATCAGTTCTTCTGTATGTTCTTGCACTATCCCAAGCAGTACTAATTAATTCAGAGCTCTTTAGGCCTGTAGCTTCAATTAATTTCTTAGCTTTATTGACGCTAAAACTTTTCTTCCCTTGAGGTACAGGATCTTGCCAAATTAAATCTTCCTTAGGCGCATCAGGTCCGATATAATATTTTCTCGGTCCTAAATCCCTGTGAGTTAATTTAAACCATGCTCTCGCAAAAGTTTCAGACATATATTTATGATCTTTTCTAAATTTTTCTGATATTTTTCTGTAACTAGGATCCATCTTCATAGCCATGTCAGCATCAGTCATGATTGGATTTCTTTTGATTGATGGATCAGCTAAATCAACAGGTTTGTCTTCTTCTTTCATATTTATTGGCTCCCATTGATTAGCTCCAGCAGGACTTTTTTTAAGTTCCCACTCGTAGTCTAATAAAAGTTTTAAATAAGTGTCGTCCCATTTATTAGGATGTGTAGTCCAGGCTCCTTCTATTCCACTAGTTACCTGGTTTACACCTAAACCGCCGCCACCTTTTTTATTCCAGCCAAAACCTTGTTCGTGAATTTCTCCTGCTTCAGGTTCTGGGCCTAATAAAGAAGCATCACCATTACCGTGTGCTCTTCCAACTGAGTGGCCTCCTACAGTTAAGGCACATGTTTCTTCATCATTCATCGCCATTCTTCCAAATGTTTCTCTCACATCATGTGCTGTTCTTAAAGGATCAGGCTTTCCATCAACACCTTCTGGGTTAACGTAAATTAATCCCATAACTACTGCAGCTAATGGATTAGCTAATGATTTTCTGTCTCCATTATTAGAGTATCTTTTGTCTTGTAACCATTCTTTTTCAGAACCCCAGTAAACATCTTTTTCTGGATGCCATATATCTTCTCTTCCAAAAGAAAAGCCGTACATTTTTAATCCCATCGACTCGTAAGCCATGTTTCCAGCTAATATCATTAAATCAGCCCAACTAACTCTGTTTCCATATTTCTTTTTTATTGGCCAAAGTAATCTTCTAGCTTTATCTAAATTTGTATTATCAGGCCAAGAATTCAAAGGCGCAAATCTATGATTTCCTGTTCCGCTTCCACCTCTACCATCTGCAATTCTGTAAGTTCCTGCTGAGTGCCAAGCCATACGAATAAATAAACCACCATAGTGCCCTAGATCAGCAGGCCACCACTCTTGACTATCTGTCATTAATTTTAACAAATCTTTTTTTATTGCTTTGAAATTTAGTTTTTTAACTTCTTTTTTATAATCAAACTTCTTATCCATCGGATTAGTTTTTGTGTCATGCTGATGTAAGATGTCTAAATTTAAATTTTTTGGCCACCAATGTGTTGGTGTTGTTTGTGTTGTCATGCTGCCGTGCATTACTGGGCATTTTCCGTTGCTATCTTTTTTATATTCTACGCTCATTGTGTTCTCCTATATTTTAAAGTTTATAATAGTTCTAAAGTAAGTCCAAGCGACAAACTGTCAGTTTTTCAAATTTATGATTACCTCTAAATTTTTTATGGTTTTGCCGTTAGGTGCTTTAGGAATTTTATCAAATTTTATCTCGTTATCATTAATATCAATCAACTCAGATGTTTCACTGTCATAAAAATGATGGTGGTTTGAAATATTTGTATCAAAGTAAGTAGTGTTGTTTTTGCCTCTTAAATGTACTTCGCTTAAGTGACCTGCTTTTTTAAAAGCGTGTACTGTATTATAAATTGTTGCAAGGGCAAATTTTGTTGTAGTTTTTTTTGCTAAATGTTTGCCTAAACTCTCGACTGTAAAATGAAATGTCTTGTCTCTATTAAATAAGAACTTAGCTATTTCTACTCTTTGTTTGGTAGGTCTTAAACCAGAAGATCTTAATTTGTTTAAAATACTTGTTTTTTTCACTTGTTAAATTGTAGTTTATAATTATTCTAAATTAGAAATATATACCATTACTTTCTTAAATCAAGTAAAACAGTTTAAAAATTATGCAAAAAAATAGTTATAGCTACGACGATCTAATTTCGTGTGGAGAGGGAAAATTATTCGGAGAAGGAAATGCTAAACTTCCACTTCCTCCAATGTTGATGTTTGACAGGATTACGGAAATAACAAATGATACCGGAGAGTTTAAAAAAGGTTTTATTAAAGCAGAACTAGATATCAAAGATAGTTTATGGTTTTTTGATTGTCATTTTAAAGGAGATCCAGTTATGCCAGGTTGCTTAGGCCTAGATGCTATGTGGCAACTGGTTGGATTCTACCTGGGGTGGATTGGCGAGCCAGGAAAAGGTAGAGCTTTAGGGGTAAATTCTGTAAAATTTACTGGTGAAGTTTTGAAAAAAGTAAAAATGGCAACCTATGAAATAAACATGAAAAGAGTTTTAAAAAAAGAAGGCACATGTGTTGGTTTAGCTAATGGAATTTTAAGTGCAGATGGAAAAACAATTTATAAAACAGAAAATCTAAAAGTAGGATTGTTTAAGTCATGAGAAGAGTGGTAATTACAGGACTTGGTATAGTTTCTTGTTTAGGGAATAATCAAGAAGAAGTACATCAATCTTTACTAAATTCAAAATCTGGTATTTCTTACTGTGAAGAATATAAAGAACATAATCTAAAAAGCCATATTCATGGCAAACCAAATATTAAACTTTCAGATCACGTAGATAGAAAATCAATCCGTTTTATGGGATCAGGCTCAGCATATAACTATGTTGCCATGAAAGAGGCTATCAAGGACTCAGGATTAGAGGATAACGAAATTAGTAATATAAAAACTGGAATAATCATGGGCTCTGGTGGTCCTTCAATAGAGAATGTGATTTTAGCTGCAGATAAAACAAGAGCAAAAACTCCAAAACTAATGGGGCCTTTTATTGTCCCTAGAACAATGGCAAGTACCGCTTCGGCAACCCTTGCTGTTCCTTTCAAAATTAAAGGCACTAATTACACAATGAGTTCTGCTTGTGCAACTAGTGGTCATTGTATTGGGAATGCAATGGAATTAATTCAAATGGGTAAACAAAATGTAATTTTTGCGGGTGGAAGTGAGGAAGTTCATTGGGCAATGACTGCAATGTTTGATGCTATGACAGCATTGTCATCTAAGTACAATGATAAACCCGAAACTGCTTCAAGAGCTTATGATAAAACAAGAGATGGATTTGTAATTGCTGGAGGAGCCGGTGTTTTAGTTTTAGAAGAATACGAACACGCAAAAGCAAGAGGTGCAAAAATTTATGCTGAACTTACTGGATACGGTGCTACTTCTGATGGCTACGATATGGTGGCTCCGTCTGGGGAAGGTGCAGTTAGATGTATGCAAATGGCAATGTCTACTGCAAAAAATAAAATTGATTATATAAATACTCATGGAACATCTACACCTGTTGGTGACATTACTGAATTAAATGCGGTTAGAAAAACTTTTGGGGAAAATGTACCAAAAATTAGTTCAACAAAATCTTTATCAGGTCACCCCTTAGGAGCTGCTTCAGTTCATGAAGCTATTTACTGTTTAATAATGATGAAAAATAACTTTATAACAGGCTCAGCTAATATTTCTGATATGGACGAAGAGGCAAAAAAATTTCCAATAATTTCTAAAACTGAAAAAGGAGCAACGTTAAATACGGTTATGTCTAATAGCTTTGGTTTTGGGGGAACAAACGCTGCTCTTATTTTTGAAAAGGTATAATTCATGGATTTGATGAAAGGAAAAAAAGGGTTAATTATGGGCGTTGCTAATGAACGTTCAATAGCTTGGGGAATTTCACAAAAGTTAGCAGAAGCTGGTGCAGAGCTAGCATTTACTTATCTTGGTGATGCTCTAAAAAAAAGAGTTATACCTTTAGCAGAAAAACTAAATTCTAAAGTTACTTTTAGCTGTGATGTTGAAAAAAAAGAAGAAGTAATAAGATTATTTGAAGATATTAAATCTCATTGGGGTCAAATTGATTTTGTAGTTCACGCTGTAGCGTTCTCTGACAAATCAGAATTATCAGGTGAGTATTTAAATACATCTAGAGAAAACTTTTTAAGAAGTATGCTAATATCATGTTTTTCTTTCACAGAGGTTTCAAAAGAAGCATCAAAAATCATGAGAGAAAATGGAAGTTTGTTAACACTTACTTATGAGTCTACAAAAGCAATTCCTAATTATAATGTAATGGGCGTCTGTAAATCAGCTCTTGAAGCTAGTGTGAAATATTTGGCGAGAGACTTAGGACCAAAAAAACTGAGAGTTAATGCAATAAGTGCTGGCCCAATTAAAACATTAGCCGCTTCAGCTATTGGTGATGCAAAGTTCTTATATAAATGGAATGAAGATCATTCTTTTTTAAAAAGGAATGTTGATATTCATGATGTTGGAAACTCAGCTTTATACTTATTGAGTGATTTGGCTGCCGGGGTAACTGGAGAAATTCATTACGTTGATGCTGGTTATAATAAAGTGGGTATGCCTGATCCCAAAAATATGTCTTAAGAAGCTTTAGCTTGTTTCATTGATAATTTAACTTTACCTCTATCAAATCCAACAACTTTAACTGAGACTTCGTCACCTTCTTTAACTACATCGCCAACTTTAGCAACTCTTTTTTCAGCTAACTCAGAAATGTGAACTAAACCATCTTGTTTACCTAAAAAGTTTACAAAAGCTCCGAACTCCATAATTTTTACAACTTTGCCTTTATAAATTTTTCCCATTTCAGGTTTAGCAATTAAATTTTTAATAAATTCTAATGCTTTATTTCTTGAGGCTTCATCTGGTGCTGCAACTGTTACTTCGCCTGTATCATTTACATCTACTTTAGCACCTGAAGTTTCAACGATTTCTCTTATAGTTGCTCCACCTTTACCAATTACTGTGGCTATATCTTTTTTATCTACTTTTATTGTTTCCATTTTTGGAGTGTGTTTTGAAAATTCTTTTCTTGATGTTTTAATAGCTTTATTCATTTCACCTAGAATATGCTCTCTTCCAGCTTTAGCTTGATCTAAGGCTTTTTCCATGATTTCAAAAGTTATACCTGTGATTTTAATATCCATTTGTAACGATGTTATTCCATTTTTAGTACCTGCAACTTTAAAATCCATATCTCCTAAATGATCTTCATCGCCTAAAATGTCTGATAATACAGAAAAATCTTTACCCTCTTTAATAAGTCCCATAGCTATTCCAGCTACTGGTTCTTTGATAGGAACACCTGCATCCATAAGAGATAAAGAAGTTCCACAAACCGTAGCCATAGATGAAGATCCATTAGACTCGGTAATCTCAGAAACAACTCTTAATGTGTAAGGAAAGTTTTCTTTTTTTGGTAGTGATGAATTAATTGCTCTCCATGCTAATTTACCATGTCCTATTTCTCTTCTTCCTGTTCCAATTCTTCCACACTCTCCAACAGAAAAAGGAGGAAAATTATAATGCAACATGAAATTGGATCTTTGCATACCATCTAAACTTTCTAGTCTTTGTTCATCGTCTGACATGCCTAAAGTAGTCACTACAAGTGCTTGAGTTTCTCCTCTAGTGAATAATGCAGATCCATGAGTTCTTGGTAGTACACCTACTTCACATTTTATTTGCCTAACATCTGCTAAGCCTCTTCCATCAATTCTTTTTTTATCTTTTAAAATTGCAGTTCTTACAATATCTTTTTCTAAAGATTTTAGCTGAGCCATTACTTGATTTTCTGTTAACGACTCATCTTCGGCAAACATTTCTTTACACTGAGTTTCAATTTCAGATATTGCTGTAGATCTTTTCTTTTTATCTATCTCTTTAAATGCACTTCTTAAGCCTGCTTCAAATTTTTCAGCAATCTTCTTCTTAACACCCGAGTGATCAATTTCTTCGACTTCCCATTTGGGTTTTCCAGCTTTTTTTGCTAACTTTTCTATCGCTTCAATTATTGGAACAAATTTTTCGTGACCGAATTTTACAGCATCTAACATTACTTTTTCAGATAATCCTGAAGTTTCGGACTCGACCATTAAAACCGCATCTTTTGTTCCAGCTACGACTAGATCTAACTCGGACTCTTTTAATTCCTCTAAAGATGGATTTAATAAATATTTTCCATCTTTGTATCCAACTCTACTTGCTGCAATAGGTCCTTGAAATGGTAAACCAGAAATAGCTAATGCAGCTGAGGATGCGATAATCGACAGAACATCAGGCTGATTTTCTCCATCATAAGATAAAACTGTTGGGAGTAATTGCACTTCATTAAAAAAACTTGAAGGGAATAATGGTCTGATAGGTCTATCTATTAATCTTGAAATTAAGGTTTCAGCCTCAGTTGGTCTTGCCTCTCTTTTAAAATACCCTCCAGGAATTTTACCAGCTGCATAATATTTTTCTTGATAGTTTACCGATAATGGAAAGTAATCCTGACCATCATTTAATTTTTTTGCACCCACGGCTGTGGCGATTACCACTGTCTCACCTAGTGATGCAATAATTGCTCCATCTGCTTGACGGGCAACCTTTCCGGTCTCTAAAGTTAATTTTTTACCATTAACTTCTAATTCTTCTTTATGTATTTTGAACATTATTTCCTTAAATTTAATTGTTTGATGACCTTTTGATAGGACACAACATTTTTCTTTTTAAGGTAAGTTAGAAGTTTCTTTCTCTTATTTACTGATTTAGTCAAACCTAAAGTAGAATGCTTATCCTTTTTAAATTTTTTAAAATGCTCAGATAATTTTGTAATTTTATCTGTAAGTAAGCCTATTTGTATTTCTGTAGAGCCAACATCTTTTTCATGAATGGCTAGAGATTTAATTGTATCTTTTTTTTTCTTTATCATTTTTATTATTTTCTTTTATAATTTTTTCAATCTTTTCAGCATATTCAAATGAGTTATCTTCTACAAAAGTAAGCTTAGGAAGAAACTTAATATCAAGCCTTTTAGATAGAGCTTTTCTAACAAGATGAGAGAACTCCGTCAAGATCCTAACTGTTTCTTTTGTTTCAGTACCTCCTAAAGGGATTACATATGCTCTGGCTGTTTTTAAATCTGGTGTCATTCTTACCTCAGTTACCGTAATTAATTTTGTACTAAATGAGGGTATTTTAGCTTCATTTCTAATGAATAGTTCTCCTAAATTTTGCTTAACCAATTCACCAACTCTGAGCTGTCTTTGGCTGTATGGTCTTTGTGCAGATTGACTATTCATCGTTTTAAATTGATCTTTGTATTTCTTCTGACAAATAAGACTCGATAACATCTTTTTCTTTAAAATCGATAAAGTCTTTAATACTAATACCACATTCCAATCCTGTACCTACTTCTTTAACTTGGTTTTTTTCTCTGAAGATTGATAAAATTTCTCCATTATATACAACAGCACCATCTCTTATAATTCTAGCTTTAGATTTACTTTTAATTTCACCGCTAATTACTTTTGAACCAGCTATTTTTCCGGCTGATGATACTTTGAAAATTTTTTGAATTTCTGCACTTCCCAGAATAGTTTCTTTTATATCTGGTTCTAAAAGACCTGATAATGATTTTTGCACATAATCTATAGCTTCATAAATAATATTAAAATATTTAATATCGATTTTTTGATCCTCGGCTAATTTTTTAGCTTCCTTATTAGGTTTTACGTTAAAGCCAATTAGTATTGCATTAGATGCTTTTGCTAAAGACACATCTGTTTCATTTATCATACCAATATCAGACAAAATTATTTTTGCCTGCACTTCATTATGTTCAATTTTATTTATAGCCATTTTTAATGCTTCACTAGAACCTTGGACATCTGACTTAATAATTATATTCAGCTCGTCTTTGTCGTTTGAATTTTCGAACAGAGTCGCTTTGTCTTTAGCCAAAATCTTATTTTGAGCTGAATTATTTTTCCTAAATTCGGATAACTCTTTAGCTTCACTCTCATCTCTTGTAACTATAAATTCTGCGCCAGCGAATGCAGAACTATTCATACCTAATATTTCTACTGGCATAGATGGTAATGCTTCGTTAACCATTTTTCCTTCATGATTTATCATCGCTCTAATTTTTCCCCAAGTATCACCACAAATAAAATAATCTCCACGCTTAAGTTTTCCGTTGCTAATCAAGATAGTTGAAACAGGTCCTTTACCTTTATCTATTTTAGATTCAATGACTACCCCTTTGGCTTTGTCGCTAAAAGAAGCTTTTAAATCCAAAATTTCTGATTGTAATAAAATACTCTCTTTAAGTTTATCTAAATTGATTTTTTTTAGCGCCGAAACTTCTACAAACAAAGTATCCCCACTTAAATCCTCGGCAATTAATTCATACTGCATCATTTCATTTTTAATTTTTGAAATATTTTTTTCAGGCAAATCACATTTATTAATGGCAACTATTATAGGTACTTTGGCTGCTTTAGCATGTTTTATAGCTTCAACGGTTTGAGGTTTTATTCCGTCATCTGCAGCAACAACCAAAACTACAATATCAGTAATTTTTGAACCTCTGGCTCGCATTTCTGTAAATGCTGCGTGACCTGGTGTATCAATAAAAGTAATAAGTTTGTTACCTTCTGTTTTGACTTGATAGGCTCCGATATGTTGAGTGATCCCTCCGTGTTCTCCAGAAACAACATTAGTGTCTCTTAAAGAGTCAAGTAATGAAGTTTTTCCATGATCAACATGACCCATAATTGTCACCACAGGTGGTCTAGTTTTAACCTCTCCCTCAAATTTTTCTCCTGATTTTCTCGTTTGTAGAGAAGGTTCTTCTTCTAAAATTGGCTTATGACCAAATTCTTTTACAATATATTCAGCAGTATCTTTATCTATATTATGGTTTATCGTAGCTACTACTTTCATATTAAATAAAAATTTAATTATATCGCTTGATTTTTCTGCCATTCTATTTGAGAGTTCTTGAATTGTAATTTGTTCTGGTATTTTTACTTCCCTAACTACCTTTTTAAATTCTTTTTTTTCTTCTCCATCAGGTTTCTTTTTCTCTTTAAGTCTAGCACGTTTAACAGAGGCTAAGCTTCTTTGTTTAATTTCAATTTCTTCAACGTTTAAAGCTCTTGAAACAGTTAATTTAAAATCTCGTTTATCTACTGGTCCTTTAAGCTTTAACTTACTTTTTCCAGCTGGCTTGTTATCTTTTTTTATAAACTCTTTAGTGGCTTGCTGCTCTATAAATTTTCTAGCGTAATTTTTTTTCTTTATATCTAAATTATTTGTGTCCGGAGCTGTAAATTTATTTAATGGTTTGCTAGATCTAAAAGACTTTTTTTTTTCTACTGAGAAAGATTTTTTTCTAGATGTGGATATAGATGAGGTGTCAATTTTTTTTTTGAGATTAGATGAAATTGTGAGTGTTTTTTTTTTGTTTTTATCCATAACATTATTTATAAACTATCTCTCTAGCTGACATTATTAAATCATCAGCTTCTTTTCTTGAGAGCGAAAACTCCTCGAGATAACCTTCTATCCTTATTTTTTTTCCTTTTATTTCATCATATCCGCCTATTAATTCGTCGGATGATAAGTCTGCAAAATCAGATAATTTTTTTATATTCTTTTGACCTAATATAACAAGCATACCCTGTGTCATTCCTTTTAATTTTATTAATTTATCATCTACACCCAGTTCTTTTAATTTTTGTGCAACTTCTTCTCTCTCTTTAACTAAAGTTTCTTTGGATCTATTAATTAATTCTTTTGCTGTTTCATCGTCTATTGCATCAATTTTAGATATGTCTTCAGGGCTAGATTGAGCAATTTCCTCTATCGATATAAATCCTTCTGATATCAAAAGCTGTCCTAATGTTTCATCAACTTCAAGATTTTTGATTAAATTTTCTGTCCTCTCTTTAAACTCAGTTTGCCTTCTTTCAGAGTCCTCTTTATCTGTAAGAATATCTATTTCAAAATTTGTAAGTTTAGAAGCCAGTCTTACGTTTTGACCTCTTCTACCGATAGCTTTACTAAGGTTTTCCTCCGTAAGAATAATGTCAATTCTTTTATTATCTTGATCTATTAGTACTCTTTGAATTTCAGCAGGAGATAACGACTCGGAAATTAAAGTTGGTAGATCCTCCGTCCATTTTATAATATCAATTTTTTCACCATGTAATTCGTTAACGATAGTTTGTACTCTACTTCCTCTCATACCAACGCAAGCACCTACAGGATCTATAGATGAGTCTTGAGAGTGAACACAAATTTTTGCTCTACTTCCAGGATCTCTTGCAACAGCTTTAATTTCAATAATTCCTTCATAAATTTCGGGTACTTCTTGTGTAAATAATCTAGCTAAAAATTGTGGATGAGCTCTCGATAGAAAAATTTGATGGCCTTTAAATTCTTTTTTTACTTCATAGCAATAAGCTTTAACTCTATCACCTGCTTTTAAAATTTCCCTTGGAATCAATTCATCTTTTTTTATAACTCCCTCAGCTTTACCGAGATCAATTATTATATTTCCATACTCAAGTCTTTTAATAATTCCACTTAATATTTGTCCTTCTTTATCTTTGAAATCATCATATTGCCTATTTTTTTCAGCTTCTCTAACTCGCGAGCTTATAACTTGTTTAGCACTTTGAGCGGCAATTCTACCAAAATCTATTTGTGGCAATTCCTCATAAATTTTTTTTCCAATTTCTAAATCTTTATTGTCGGAACTAATTTTTTGAGCGTTTTCTAATGAAATTTCTCTTGCTGCATCTTCGACTTTTTCTACTACATCTAAAACTTTTTGAATTTTTATTTCGCCACTTTCTCTATCTATGCTAACTTCAATATTATTATCGTTACCGAATTTAGTTAGTGCAGCTTTTTGAATAGCACTTTCCATAGATCCTATAACAAGTTCTTTATCTATAGATTTTTCGTTCGCTACTGCTTCTACAATTCTTAAAAGCTCTAATTTATCTATTCCTTTATTTAACATTTTGTTTCACCTAAAAAAAAATGGGCTACTGCCCATTTTGAAAACTTTAAAATTTAGTTACTTTTAGAAGAAATTTATAGTTTTTTCAAGATTACACTTTAAATAAGTCACTTTTATCTGTTTTTTCCCAAGAAAATTCACCTTTATTTGTAGGCTTTCTCCCAAAGTGACCATAGGCTGAAGTAGTTTCGTAAATAGGATTATTTAACTTGAGCATTTCTCTAATACCTCTTGGTGATAAATTAAAATTGTCTTCAATAATTTTTTTTATTTGTTCAATTTTTTCTTCATCTCCGTTGGCTAGCTTAATAAATATTGACAGAGGTTTTGATACACCTATTGCGTAGGCTAGTTGAATTAAACATTTATCTGAAACACCAGCTGCAACGATATTTTTTGCTAAGTATCTTGAAGCGTAAGCTGCTGATCTATCAACTTTTGTTGGATCTTTTCCAGAAAAAGCTCCTCCACCGTGCGGTGCGGCACCACCGTATGT
>CACBVP010000010.1 GCA_902542795.1 uncultured Pelagibacteraceae bacterium | reverse complement strand
ACCCTTAAAAATTAATACGTTTCCAGTAGTGCTTGAAAATTCTATATTTTTTCTTGATAAAAAAAATAAGTTAATAATCTTGAATTAACTAATAGATTTTGCGCTTAATAAAGAAAGTTGTTTTAATCTGATGTTATTTAAATTATCTTCAGGCTTGACTGGATATTCACCCGTAAAATAATGATCACTGAATTGAGGATATGCAGAGTTTCTCTTTTCACCGATTAAGGCTTTATACAAACCTTCCAAGCTTAAAAATTTAAGACTAGTTGCATTAATATGATTACACATGTCTTTAATATTTCTATTGTGAGCAAGTAACTCATCTTTTGTTGGCATATCAACACCGTAAAAATCGGGGTATTTAATTTCAGGACAAGCTATTCTCACATGAACTTCTTTTGCTTCATTTTCTATAAGCATTTTTACAATTTTATTACATGTTGTTCCTCTTACTAGAGAGTCATCAATTAAAATAACAATCTTATTTTTTACTATAGTTTTTGTTGTACTTAATTTAAGTTTTACTCCTAAACTTCTTATATTTTGTGAAGGTTCAATAAAAGTTCTACCTACGTAATGATTTCTAATTAAACCAAGTTCGAATTTTTTATTTGATTGTTCAGCAAAACCTAATGCAGCAGGTACACCGGAGTCAGGAACCGGAACTACAAGATCTGCATTTAAATCAGTTTCTTTTGCTAGTTCTATACCTAAGTTTTTTCTATATTCATAAGCACATTTTCCTCTTATTAAGCTATCTGGCCTTGCAAAATAAATAAATTCAAAAACACATGGTCTTGATTTTTGTTTAGGAAAAGGTTTGATAGATGTTAATTTATTGTCCTCAACTATAACGATCTCACCATTTTCAACTTCTCTTACAAATGATGCGCCAATAATATCAAGTGCACACGTTTCTGATGCAAAAACATAGGAGTTTTTTATTTTTCCAATTATTAAAGGTCTTATGCCAAACGGATCTCTTGCACCAACTAATTTTTTATTTGTCATCATCACTAAAGAATATCCGCCTTGTATTTGAAATAACGCATCTATTAATTTATCTATAAATTTTTTTCTCAGAGATTTAGCGATTAGTTGAACAATAGTTTCAGTATCACTTGTAGTCCTAAAAATTGCGCCCTCTTTCACTAATGTTTCTCTTAAAGATATAGCGTTTGTTAAATTTCCGTTATGCGCAATACTTAAACCGCCTAAATGTAAATCAGCAAAAAAAGGTTGAATGTTTCTTAGAGAAGTTTCACCAGTAGTTGAATATCGATTATGACCTATAGCAAAATTTCCAGGTAACTTTTTTAGAGTTTCTAAATTTGCAAAATGATCACCAACTAACCCTTGTCTTTTTTCAGAGTGATAATTATTTCCATCATATGAAACAATACCGCAACCCTCTTGCCCTCTATGCTGCAAAGCATGGAGGCCTAAAGCAACCATTGCTGCTGCATCAGTGTGGTTAGATATGCCAAAAACACCACATTCTTCACGTAATTTATCAGCTTTAAATTTTTTCAATTTTTTCCTTTGTATCTATGAAATCTTCGCTAGATGGAAATTCTTCAATCAACATTTTGCTACCTTTACTAATTAAATTATAAGAAATTGCATCTTCTGTTGATATACCCCAATTCTGATAAGGATAAAACCAATTTAATATAGAAAACAAACATACACACACAATATAACCTTTAAAAAAACCAAATAAAAATCCAAATACTTTATCAATTGAACCAACCCCAGTCCAAGTAACTGCTTTACTCAAAGTTTTTCCAATAATGATTGTTATAAAAAGCGTGACAACGAAAATTGTAAAGCCCAAACCTACATTATTTATAAATTCAGACTGTATGTAATCACTTGTTATAGGTTGTAATTTTGGGACCAAAATGATTGTAATAATTGTCGATAAAATCCACTTTGAAAATGAAATTAAACTAAGAGAAAAACCCTTTAAGAAACATTGAACAACATTATAAATTACAATTATAATAACAAAAATATCAAATAAATTTATTCTTGATATAAATTCTTGAATTATATCAATCATAAAACAAGATCATTTTTTTCTTTTCCAAATGGCTTATATGTGAGAATTAATTTTGGCAATAAAGTTAAAACTGAAATCATTGCTAGAAGCATTGCGATTCCAGTGAAAATTCCGAAGTAAATAGTTGGTATAAAATTAGATAACACTAATATTGAAAAACCAAAAACAATAGTAATAGAGGTATTTAAAATTGCTACTCCAACAGTGTTATGACATCGATCTAAAGTTTCTTCATAATTATTTAATTTTTTAAATTCTTCTCTAAATCTATATATATAATGAATACTATTATCCACAGCTATACCAATTGTAATTGCAGCTATAGTTATAGTCATCATATCTAAAGGTATTTCAAGTAAGCCAATAATACCTAGGATGAAGAAAGCAGCTAAAAAGTTTGGAACAACTCCTATCAGCGAAAGTGTAGTATTTCTAAATAAAATAAAAAACATTAAAAAAATTCCAAGAATAACAAAACCTAAAGTTAATATTTGTGATTTAAATAGACTTTGTAATAAATTGTTAAATAAAATTAAAACACCAGTTAATTTATACTCATCTTTACTTAAACCTACCTTAGTATTTAATTCTAAATTAATTTTATTTATCAAATCATTTCTTCTTAGATTTTTTAAGGAGTCTTTTATTCTTATACTTATTCTAGCTTCATCTTTTTCAACAGATATATAAGGTGTTACAATTTCTTTTTTTATTTCCTCTGGTATTTTACTATATAAAACTGCAATTTCTAAACTTTGTAACTCTTTATTATTTAAGTCTTCTGCTACTCTCAAGATAGATCCAAATGATAAAACTTTTCCTATTGCAGGGAGTGAGTCCAAGTAATCATGAACTTTTAAAATTTTATCCATTTTATCCCTGGTAAACCAATATTTTGACTTATCCTCATCATTGTTTTCTGCATCCCATTCTTCAAATTCATCATCGCCCTCCTTGTCTTCTCTCTCATTTTTAGGAAACTTAAGGATAACATTTAAAGGAGTTGTTCCGCCTAAATCATCATCAATTTTTTTCATTCCTTTGTAAATTTCGGTATTTTTATCAAAATAATTTATAAAACTATTTTCTACCTCAAGCCTTAATATGCCAATAATGCTAAAAATAATTATTAAAAAAGTAGAGCCATAAATCAAAATTTTATTATTTTTAGTAAATGAGCTTAAATAGGATGTTATGAGAGATTTTTCCGTACTTTTAAAATCTATTTCATTTTCAGAGGCAAGAAGACTGATCAATGATGGTAATAATAAAAATGTTACTAAGAATGAAATTATTAAACCTAAAGTCATCATCCAACCAAAATCTATTATAGGTTTAATGCCACTTAATACCAAAGAGAGAAAGGCACATATTGTAGTAAGCGCAGTATAAAGTATTGGCAGCATCATTTTTTTACTAGCCTCAAACACAATTTCATTTTTGGTTAGATCAGGGAATTCTTTCTTTAATTGCAAAAACCTCACAGTTAAATGAATATTCATTGCCATATTTAAAATAAGCATCAATGCAATGAAGTTTGATGAAATTACTGTGACTTTCCATCCTATCAAACCTAATAAACCAATCATTATTATAACTGAGGTTGCGCATCCTAATAATGGCATTATTACCCATTTTAAATTTCTAAATATAAACCAAAGCGTAAGAATAATAAAAATGAACACTCCAATACCAAAAACTACTATGTCATTTTTTATGAAACTCATCATATCGTCTGCAATCATAGGAATTCCACCTAAATAAATTTTAGCATTTTCTCCGTATTTACTTATTACATCTCTTATTTCAGTTATATTTTGATGGTTTCTAATATTGTATAAGTTTTTGTAATCCTCATACTCTGTAATAAACTTTTTGTAATTTTTCTTTTCTTCTTTTGATAATCCTATTTTGTTAGATTGATCAAAATATTTATCTTTAATTTCAATATATTCTGCTAATCTTTCATCTTTCTTTAGGTAAACAACGATACCAGAAGTTTTACCATCTTTGCTTATGACGTAATCTTTATAAATTGGACTGTTTATTATTTCTTCAAAACCTCTTTCTCTATCAATCTCGGGATAAGCCAAGGTTTTATAATTTTTTAGTCTCTCCATTAACCCTTCGTTTGTACTTTTTAAAAGAGGAACATCAATTAAGGTAATTACGTTATCTACCCAATTCAGTTTTTCAATTTTAGATTTAAGCAGCTGAAGATTAAGGATAGTTTCCTTTTCTTTAAAGCTTGATACAGGAGTATAAGTTAGAACTAAAAATTCTTTTGAACCGTAAGTTTTGTTAACCTCTCTTAAATACTTAAGATCAGGATCTCCTTCAAGTAATAGAGCGTCTGAAGAAGCATCTAAATTAAAATTTTTTGATTGATAAATTGAAAATACTATTAAAATTATTAAAAAAAAAAGAGTTATTTTTGACAACTCAGTAATTAATTTTTTATAAATACCAGCAATCATGTGAATAGTTCAGATATATCTTAATTATTTAATAACTAAAGAAAAATTAATGCTAATTTTTTGATAAATCTTTAAATTTGGTATAAATCCCCTCAAACTCAACCTTAATAGTGCCTGTAGGACCATGTCTTTGTTTTCCAAGTATAATATCCGCTAAACCGTTTACATCGTTCATTTTAGATTGCCATTCAGCGTGTTCAATTGACCCTAGTTTTGGTTGCTTTCTCTCCAAGTAATATTCTTCTCTATAAACAAACATCACAACATCTGCATCTTGCTCGATTGATCCAGACTCTCTTAAGTCTGCTAATTGAGGTTGTTTATCGTCTCTTTGTTCAACTGCTCTTGATAATTGCGATAGAGCTAAAATAGGTACTGAAAGTTCCTTAGCTAATGCCTTTAAGCCTTGCGTAATTTCAGAAATTTCTTGAACTCTGTTGTCACTCTTAATTGAATTTGATCTCATTAATTGGATGTAATCGACGACAATCAAACTTAATCCAAATAGTCTTTTTATTCTCCTAGCCCTATTGCATAATGTGGAGATAGTAATTGCTGGAGTTTCATCAATGTAGAGTGGCAAATTATAAATATTTCTTGAAGTTTCAATATATCTATTTATTTCTTCCTCAGTAACTTTTCCTCTTCTAATATCATCAGATTTTATTCTGGCTTGTTCAGATAAAATTCGAGTTGATAATTGCTCCGAAGACATTTCTAAAGAAAAAAATGCGACTGAAGATTTTTCTTGTTTATTCAAAATATTTAAAGCAGCATTGTATGCAATATTTGTCGCAAGAGCAGTCTTACCCATTGAGGGCCTTCCAGCCAAAATTACCAAATCAGATTTGTGTAAACCTCCTAACTTTTGATCTAAGTCTGTTAAACCTGTGGGCACGCCGACCAAACCTTGATCATTCTGCATTGCTAATGTTGCCATTTCGATCGTTTGATCAAGAGCTTTATTAAATTTAAGAAAGGATTGAGAGAAACTACCTCTTTCAGCTAAATCGAAAAGTGATTTTTCAGTATTTTCTATAATATTTTCAGCATTTTGTTCTTGTGCATTCGCATTATAAGTATCGGAATTTAGTTTATCTGAAATCTGTATTAATTCTCTTCTTAAGTACATTTCATGAATAATTTTGGCGTAGTCGTTTGCTTGCTTTGCGGAACCAGAGAATCTTGTTAATTTAACTAAATATTCTGTTCCTCCTACTTCATCGAGAATTTTCTCTTTTTCAAAAAAGTTTTTTAATGTTATAGGATTTGCAATCATTCCTTTATTGTTTAGGCTTTCAATAACCTCATAAATTTTTATATGTGATGGATCATAAAAAATTTGAGAGCTAACTATGTTTGAAATTTCATCTAAAATATCATTATTAACTAAAATAGATCCTAATAAAGCCTGCTCTGCCTCTAGGTTGCAAGGCTGCTTATTATTAAAATTATTTATTGAAGATTTGATTTCACTCACATGATTATACTAAGCCAAAAAAAAAAGCTTTAAAGATAAAACTTACACACTTTTTATAAAGTACTGTGGAAAAGTTATTTTATTTTATCTATTTTAATAGTGATTTTAGCTTTAACTTCAGCGTGAAAATTTATTTCAGCTTGATAAGATCCAATTTTATTTAACTCTTTTTTTAGAATAATCAGCGATGGAGCCACATCAGCATTTAATTTCTCTTTAATCAAACTTGAAATTTGTTTTGGTTTTATTGTGCCGTAAAGATCACCATTTTCTTTACACTCTTGAGAAAACGAAAAAGTTTTATTGTTAATAATTTTAGATAGTTTTTCTAGCTCATTCTTTTTTTCATTGTTTTTTTTTATTAATTCATCTTTTTTTTTGTTAACTATCTCAAGATTCTTTTTATCGAATCTCAAAGCCTTTCCTTTCTTCAAAAGAAAATTTCTTCCGTATCCGTCTCTTACTTTTACTTTTTCTCCTATTTTTCCTAAATTTGAGATATTTTCTAATAATATTATATCCATCTATATTAATCCAAGAATTTTTGCTTTTTTAATTTCACGAGTAAGTTTTTTCTGTTTGTTAAATGATACTGATGTAATTTTTGAAGACAAAATTTTTCCATTATCTGATATGTATTTTTTTAATAGCCCAACATTTTTATAGTCTATTGTGGGAGCGTCTTTAAGTGATAAAGGGCACTTTTTTGAAAATCTTCCGTCATTCTTTTGAAACAAGCTTAATTTATTTAAAGAATTAGAACCTTTTTTTTGGAATTTTTTATTTTTTCTTTTCATTTAACTTATCTTTATTAAAATACTCAATATCAGTATCTAGTTTTTTATATTTTACAGTCAGATGCCTGATGATAGAAGGATCTATTTTAATTTTCTTTTCTACCTCAGTTAAAGTCTGACTATTGCCTTCAAATTTATAGTGAATAAAAAAACCTTTATTGTAATTTTTAATTTTCTTGGCAAGACTTACTAAACCCCAATCTTCAATTTTCATAACTTTGCCGGAAGATTTATTTATTAAATCGTTATATTTTGATCTTAAATCTTTTAAATCTTTTTCAGCGAGATCTTGTCTTGCAACCAAAGTATTTTCGTAAAATGCCATGCTTTATTATGTTAATTAAGTATTATTAGTTATTTATAAAAATTGGTTTATACTATAAAGAGTATTTATATCAATACTATTTATCGGTAAATTAGCTAGTATATATGAGCGCTTTATTATTTCCAGGTCAGGGATCGCAAGTGGTAGGTATGGGATCTGAATTTTACTCAAAATTTGAGCTTGTAAAAAAAATATTTAAACAAACTGATCAAAAATTAAATTTTCCTCTTACTAAAATGATACTTGAAGGCCCAGAGTCCGAACTAAAACTTACTAAAAATACTCAACCAGCTATTTTAACAGTTAGTTACTCGATTTTTAAAGTTTTGAAAGAAGAATTTGGATTTAATTTTGACAATTTTAAATATTTTGCTGGTCATTCATTAGGGGAATATAGCGCTTTAGTTTGTTCTGAATCTTTAAATTTTGAAGATGCTTTATATTTGCTACATGAAAGAGGAAAAGCAATGCAAGAAGCAGTTCCTTTAGGTGAAGGTAGCATGATTGCTGTGTTAGGAATGAAAACCGAAGATGTAATTAACTTATTAAAAATAAAAAAAGACAAGAAAGAGATTTGTGAAATTGCTAATGACAACGCAGATGGTCAAATAATTATTAGTGGAAAAAAAGAAAATGTTGATAGATTTCAATTAGATTTAAAAGAAAAAAAAATTAAATCAATTCCATTAAAAGTAAGTGCACCGTTTCATTGTACCTTGATGAAGCCAGCAGCAGATAAAATGAAAGATAAAATAAATAATATAAATTTTGATAAACCAATAGTAAATATTATAAATAACGTAACAGCGGAAATAGAAACTGATCCGTATGAGATAAAACATTTATTGATACAGCAAATTTTTTCTACAGTTAGATGGCGTGATAGCATTATCAAGATGGCAAATGATGGCGTTAAAAATTTTATAGAAATTGGACCGGGTAAAGCACTTATTGGAATGGTAAAAAGAACTATAAAAGATGTAAATTACTTTTCAATTAATTCAATTACTGATATTAGAAACCTTATCGATGAATTTAAGAAATAAAAAAATTTTAATAACTGGCGCTACTGGCGGTATTGGAAACTCATTAATTAAAAAATTTAGTGATCTTGGATCAACTATTGCTGCAAGTGGAACTAATGAGGAAAAACTCAATAATTTAAAAAAAAATTATCAAAATATTGTAACAGAAAAATTTAAATTAGATGAACATGATCAAATTGAAAAATTTATTGAAACTGTAGATAAAAAATTAGAAGGGCTTGATGTGGTTATAAATAACGCAGGCATAACTCTTGATAATCTTGGAATTAGATTAACAGAAGATAATTGGAAGAAGGTTCTTGATATAAACTTAACGTCAACTTTTTTGATTTGTAAATTTGCAATTAAAAAAATGTTAAAACAGAAGTATGGTAAAATTATCAATATAACTTCAATTGTAGGTCATACTGGAAACTTAGGTCAATCTAATTATGCTGCGTCAAAAGCTGGAATAATAGCCTTTTCAAAAAGTTTAGCTATTGAATACGCGAAAAAAAATATTAATATAAATTGCGTTTCGCCCGGATTTATAAAAACAGACATGACAGATAAAATTAATGATGAGTTTAAAAAAACTTTAATAAGCAAAATTCCCTCTGGAAACTTAGGAACAGGTGAAGATGTTTCAAATTGTGTAGCGTTCTTGGCTTCAGACATGGCCAACTATATTCAAGGTGAAACCATCCACGTTAATGGTGGAATGTATATGGCTTGACAATTCTAGTGAATAATCTATTAAGAAATTAAAACAATGAAAGGAATTCATGTCAGAAGATATAAAAGGAAAAATTAAGAAGATAGTAGCAGACCACTTAGGTATCGAAGAAGAAAAAGTAACAGAGGAAGCTAGTTTTATTGATGATTTAGGCGCAGATAGCTTAGACACAGTGGAATTAGTAATGGCTTTTGAAGAAGAATTTGGTTCAGAAATATCTGATAGCGAGGCAGAAAAAATATTGACCGTTGGTGATGCAATCAAATTTATCGAAAGTAAATCAAATTAACAGCGCAGTATTAGTTTACAAAAAATGATTCCTAGAGGAGGGAATTTATTGATTATCTTATCTTCTCCGTCAGGCGTTGGCAAAACAACAATTACTAAAAAACTTCAACAAAAATATTCAAATTTTAAACTGTCAATATCTCATACAACAAGACCTCCAAGATCAAATGAGGTTGACGGGGTAGATTATCATTTTGTTTCAAAAGACCAATTTAAAAAATTAATTAAAGATAATGAATTTTACGAGTATGCAAAAATTTTTGAAAATTATTATGGAACAAGAAAAAAAAATGTTGATCAAACTTTAAAAAAAAATGATATAATTTTTGATATTGACTGGCAAGGCACTAAACAATTGTCACAATTCAAAAATCTTAATTTTATAAAAATTTATCTTATAACTCCTAACAAAAATGAACTAAAACTAAGATTACTTAAAAGAGATGAGAACACTAAAGAAGAGGTTGAAAAAAGATTCAATTCTTTTGATGAAGATATAAAACACTGGAATGATTATGATTATATTTTAATAAATAAAAATTTAGAAACCTGTTTTAAACAAATCGAACAAATTATTAATACAAACAAAATTAAAAATTCTCAATTTTTTTCGTAGAGTTTTGTAATTTCATAAAAAGTTTTTGGCGGGACTTCTTCTGGTCTAAGGCTAAGATTCAAATCTGGAATTTTACTTAAAATATTTTTGTTCAAAATTTTTTCAACTCCTTTTTTTATAATTTTTCTTTTATTAGAAAAAATTATACCTGTTATCTTTTCAAGGTTTGAAATATTCTTTAAACCATAGAGATTTTTTTTTAAAGATTTAAAATGAATGACCATAGACGTTACTTTTGGTTTTGGAAAAAAACAATTAGCTGAAACTAAAAATTTTTTTACAATCGTTAATTTAAAATTTGTAATTATTGATAGTCTACCATAATTTTTTGATGGAAATTTTCCAATAATTTTTTCTCCTAATTCTTTTTGAAACATAAAAATTAAATCATCAATTTTTGTTTCAAGATTTTTTAGTTTTAAAAATTTAATGAGTATTTGTGACGATATATTATAAGGCAAATTTCCAAATACGATTATTTTTTTTTTCTTAATCTTATTAAAATTATAATTAAGAATATCAGAATTAATAATTCTTATTTTTTTTTTTAGTTTATATTTTTTAGTTAAAAGTTTATAAAGTTCATAGTCTTTTTCAACTAAAGTTAGAGATTTAGGATTTTTTCTTAAAAGCTCTTCTGTTAGAGCTCCTTTGCCAGGTCCTATTTCGACAATATTCTTGCCTTTAACTATAGTTAAATCAACAATTTTTTTTGTAATATTTTTATCTATTAAAAAGTTTTGTCCTAAAGATTTTTTAAAGAATTTCATCTATACAAGTTTATTAATGTACCTAATACAATTTAATAAACTTTCGGGATTTGATTTTTTCATTAAAATTTTATCTTTTGCAACACCATGATCTGGAGATATTCTTACATACTTTAATCCTAATGTAAGATTTACTGCATCAAATTTATACAAAGTTTTAAAAGGGGCTAGCACTTGATCATGATACATCCCAACAATTAAATTATAATTTTTGTAATCATTAATAAAGATTGTGTCGGCAGCTAAAGGACCTTTTACCATAATACCTCTTTTTTTTATTTTATTGATCGCAGGTATGATTATTTTTTTTTCTTCTGACTCCTCTCTTAATTCTGCATTATGAGGGTTGAGACCAAGCACAGCAAACTTTGGTTTAGTTTTGAATAGTTTCTTATACCAACTATTAATAATTAAAATTTTATCAACTATCATTTTTTTACTAAGATTTTTGGAGATCGATTTAATATTCAAGTGTGTTGTGATTGGTGAAACTATTAAATTTTTATTTTTTATTAGCATTACAGCTTTATTTTTTTTTATATTACATTTTTTAGCAAGAAACTCTGTGACCCCTATGTTTTTTTTAATTAAAAGTCCCTTGCTTATTGGGCAGTTTATTATTCCAGCCACTTTATTACTTAAAGCTAATTTATGAGCTAAATTCAAGGAGTTAAGAATATATCTTGAAGATGATTTTCTAGTAATATTAAAAGGATTTTTAAAATTTAATTTTACGTCGATAATTTTTAAACAAGAAGAATTGCTATTCGCCTTCAAATCTTTTACTTGAATTAAGTTTATCTTGTACTTAAGTATTTTGAATTGCTCTTTCAGCAGCTTATAATTTGAGATTAAAATAATCCTTTTTTTAATTTTGTTTGGAAGCAAATTCCAAGATTTAAAAATTATTTCAGAATTAATACTATTAGGATCACCGCTAATTATAATAATTTTTTTTCTCATTGATATTCAATTAAGTAATTATTTTTAAGTTTTGATAAGTGGCTTCTTGAAAATAAATTAAATAATTCATTTCGTTTTTGATTAATTATATTTTTTTTTAATTTATTTCTATCAATCTTGTCTTGTTGAATATTTCTCTTTAAATTTAATTTTAAAAATAAAATACTATTTGTTTGAACTAATGGTTTGCTGACCTCACCAGGTTCAAGATCTTTAATTAAATCTCTTATTTTTTTTGAGAGTGTATTTATATTAATCCAACCTAAACTACCTTTATTTGATGCAGTATTTGATGAACTAAATTTAATTGCGGTATTTTCAAAACCATTATTTTTTATTTCATCTTTTATTTTTAATATTAATTTTTCATTAGAAATATTCTGATTTTGAAAAACTTCTATTTCCGAAAGATTAATTTCTGAATTATTGACGTTTAAATTTATTATTTTGTTTAATTCCTTTTCTAAAAATTCTTCGTCAATTTCAATTTTATTTGAATAAGTGAAATAAATAAATCGTTGCCACTTTAGTTCTGTTTTTAATTCTTGCTCCCATAAATTAAAATCTATACCAAAATTCTTAAAATCTTTTTTAAGTTCCGGAATATTATTTTTTGCAATACGATTAATATATTTATTTAATTCCTGTTCGTTTACTTCAAAATTAAATTTTGCCAATTCAATTTCTTTTAATTTGTAATAAATTAAATTTTCTAGAGTTTGTTCTTTTAAACTATCAATATTTTTTTGATTAATTTCATTTCCAGCAATGATTAAAGTGCTCAATATTTTATTTTTAATCTCAAAATTAGTGATTATTTTATTATCAACTTTTACAACAATTGAACTTTTTAAACTAGCCAATGAATAATTTGTTGAAAATAAATAAATAAAAAAAATAAAATAAAATTTTAAAATTTTTTGCATTAATTTAATCGTGGGCTATCTATGCTTCCGAAAGGAACTAAAGTAATTTTAAACATTAGAGAGTCTTCAGGTTCTAGTTCAGAGTCCCTATAAAATTCTCTTCGGTAAACTAAACCAGCTCTCAGACAATCATTAATGTATTCATAACTTAAATTATAAAATTCAGACGAATTAGTTTTAAGGCTTCTTTTTGTTTTAAATGACAAAAGTCCTTTTTCATTATCTTTAAAACTTAGTTCAGTTTTAAAATAATCTTGATCTCCAATATGTTTAGCCTCATATAGGTAATCAAAATTTATATTCAGAGCACCGTAATTATATTTTGCACCTAATTCGCTATAATTTAAACTATTGTAGTTTTGATCAATTGAAAAATCGTAATTTAATTTAAAATTTTCTGACAAATTGTAACTACTAGAACCTACTAAGTCTGATAATTTTTCATTCAAACTAGTTTTATCTGCCATTTTTTTATTTTCTTTTTCATTTATTATTTGAGAAACTGAAAAATCAAATTTTGTTGTATCTTTATTTTTGATTTTATAATCAAATCCAACAGTACTTGATAAACCTGTTTCATAGTTATTAATATTAGAAAGCCTATTCATACTAAACGCTGTCGCAGGAGTTAATCTTGAACCTGTATCCTCTTTTCTCATACTTCCTGGAGCAAATCTTAAAAGGACTTTTGGCTTTAATTTGTGTCTAAATTTATTGACAGTTTTTTGCAAATTAACTTCTGATAAAAGTCCAATTGATCCAAAAAGCTCACTAGTGGGATCATTTTTATAAATATTTACATTTTTACTTTCATAATTAATATTTTTTAAATTAGCCAATATTTTTGAGTTAATTACGTTGTTAAAAGTATTTGTGTTTGAATAATAGTTTAAGTCACTTACTAAAAAATTAGTAAGTTTATTTGTATCATAATTATGTGATTTATAATTTGTTTGTAAATCTAAATTTCCAATATTTTCATTAGAAAATAAATTTGTATCTATGGTTAATTCTGGCAAAATATATTCATATTTATCACTATAATCACTTTTTAAAGTTTCATAAATACTAGCATTAAAACCCAAAAATAGATTATCTCTTTCTTGAGAAAACTTGATTGAATTTTCAAGAGTTTCAGAATTATAATCAACTAAATTTGACTCAATTTTATAAAGTTTTAGATACTTATCATTAGAAACTTCTTGTAAATTTAATTCAAAAGAGTTTTCATAATTTTTTTCGTTGCTGAAATTTTTTATAAATTTTGTGAAAAAATGAGATTTTTCACCATCTCTTTTTTTTGAACTAGTTTTTTTGTATCCCTCTGTATAACCAAAATCTGTTACTAAATTAGAGTTTCTAAAAGCTTGATGAAATTCACCCAGAAATAAAGGGTTTTCAGAGACATACAATCTATTTGTTAATGTAAAATTTTTATCTAAGCCAAGGTCAAAAAAATAAGGAATGGAGAAACCGCTACCTAAATTTTTAGTATCAAACATTGAAGGTGTTAAAAAACCGGATCTTCTATCTACAGTCGGATCAGGATGAGATAATTTTGGAAAATAAAATATTGGTATATTATAAAATTTAATAGTTGCGCTATCATAATAGATCGTCTTTTTTACATTATCGTGTAGCATTTTTTTAGACCTTATTTCCCAAGGAGGACACTTTTCATTATCCCTGTAATTACACAAAGTAAAAACAGCTTTTTCAAAACTACTCTTTTCTTTTTTAATATTTATAGAATTTGAAAAAATACGAGGTTCATTTTTTGGATGGATTTTGAATTCATTAGAATTAAAATAACTTTTTGAGTCGGTACCTAATATTTCTTTCTTTTTTGTATCAATGTAAACTTGAGAAAAAAGATATTTGTTTTTTTTATTATCGATAATTTCAATTAAGCCTATAGATTTGAATAAACTGTCATTAGTTAAATATTCAAAATTATCTAAAGTTATTAAATTTCCCTCTTCATCTCTTAAAATTGATTTTTTTTCTGAAATAATTATCTTATTTTTACCATCTACTTTTAAATCTTTTCCATTTAAAATATAATTTTCTACAGTTTCAACTTTTGTATCACCAATAGTTTTTAAAATTTCATTTTTTTCATTATACTCAGCATAATCGGCAAACATTTTATTATTTTTTTCATCATGAACTGAAATATTTTCTTTAAGGATTAAAAGCCCATTGCTTCTATCATATTTTGCATAATCACTCTTCAATGTTTTATCTTTAGTTTTAACAACAACTTCATTTTCAAAAACTGAGATGTTTTTGTTTTTGTCTAATGATATATTTTTCGCAGTAATTAAAAGACTTTCTGCATAAGATTTATTAAAAAATAAAATAAATAAAACTAAAAAAAAATTACTTTTCATTAATTTGTATAACTCCTATTAATGTAAAGAAACTAAGTGCTATTATTGGTGTCCAGATTGACAAAATTAAAGGCAATCTATCTGTTTTTCCTAACGCTAAAGATAAATCTTTAAAATAATAAATGATAACACTCAAAATTAAGCCAATTATAATGAATTTTAAGTTATCTGAATTTTTCATTGTATGTAAAGTTAAGATTGAAGCTAAAGCTGTCATCATTGACAAGTAGAATGGCAATGTCATCATCGTGTGCATACTTTGTCTTAAAAACTCCTCATTATAGCCCTTATTTTTCATACTTTTAAAACTTAATAATATCTCTAAAAATGAAAATGTATCTGAGTTATTAAATAAATTGATGAGTTTATTGTAATTGTAATTAGAGTCCATATTATACTTTTCAAGGAAACTTTCTTCAATTACTCCAACATCATAGCTAAAAATTTTTACTTTTTCCAAAGCCCACTTGTTTGACTTAATGTCAGCATTTTCTGCAAAAATTTTTCTTTTTAATTTAAAATCTTTGTTAAACTCAAAAATTTCTATTTGAGAAATTGTGAAATCTTCAAGTTTTGACGCAGTAATAATTCTTTCTTTGTTGGAAGTAGTTTCCTTAATCCATAGACCATTTTTGTTAAACGAAACTAAATGATCAATATCTCGAGCGTGATTAGATTTAGTTTGTTCGTAATATTTAATTAAAGATGATGAAATAGGGTTTATAAAAAATAAAATAATCCAACCAAGAAAAAAAGACACAAAAGCTAAAATAAAAAAAATCCTTAAATTTGAATAGCCATAAACCTTTAAAGTAAGCAATTCTTTATTATTTCTAATTTTAACCATAAACCAAATACTTGATATAAAAATTATGAACGGAGAAAGTTTAATAACCAAACTTGGTACAAATATGCAAGTCAACAAAAGAGGTGTTAAAAAATTTACATTTGTAAATTTGAAAAATTCAACTTCTTCAAATAAATTTAAAACTATTCCAAAACAATAAAATGTTAGTGTTACTATAAAAAAACATTTAAGGTAATTTTTTATAAGATAATTGAGTATTATATTATTCATTTTAAATTTTTTTTGAAAATTTATATAATAAGTATGGGTAAAATAAACTTAACAATATCAAGGGGGCGAAAAGATAAAATAATTTTAAAAATTCGCTTGTTCCAGTGTATTTAAGCACTAATTCTATAAATATGAGTATAGTAAAACTATAAATAAAAACAGGAATTTTATTAAATACAAAATTTTGATTTTTAATTAGCAAAAGAGAACAAATTAAACTTATTGCTGGTAAATAAAGTGGTAATACTACTCTTCTTATTAAAACAGGAATTATTTCATTTTGTGCATCATTTGTACAAATCTCAGAACTATTTTTGTCTATTAAGCAATTAATTAATTTTAAGGTTGATGTTTCTTGAAGTTTTGGTTTCGTTATTACCGTTGTAGTTAATTCAGCCAAATTAATATTGAGTTGCTCAAATTTTATAAATTCATTTTTCCCAGTTTCTTTATCTGATATAATTTCTCCATTTATTAAAAATAAGCTTTTTTTTTCCACAATACCTTTCTCTGCAATAATTGTTGTGCTTGAAACATTAGAAGCATTTGAGGATAAATTTTTCAAATTTTTTCCACTATCGTGTAGAAATATATTCTTTACTTCATTATTAATTTTTTCTTCAACAAAAAAAGTTAGACCTTTGAATGAGTCTGAAAACACTTGAGATCTAATTGTTGGCAAAAAAGAATTAAATTGACTATTACTAAGCATTTGTCTTGATTTGTTAAGTGCTGTTGGAGTGAGATAAATAGAGAAAATTAAATATAATACCATTGTGAAAAAGGAAACTAATAAAAGTAAGTTCACAATTACAATTTTTTTTACCCCTGATGACCATAATATAATAAATTCTCTATTATTCTCATGTTTAAAAATAAATATGATTATAGAAATCATAAACGCAATAGGAAAAAACTTTGGAGCAATCCCAAAAATATTTAAAATTGAATATTTAAAATATGTAGACAAAGAGTACCCATTGTCTACTATCAATTCTAAGAAATTTACTGCTCGAACAGTTAGTGCGATTAAGGAAAGGCCCAAAATTATTGTAAAAAATGTTTTAAAAATCTCAGTAAAATAATTATGGTAAATTTTATTTTGAAGCATAAAAAATTTTATATATAAATAATGCATTCAAATGATAAATTCAATCAATGGTTTAATTATAGTGAATTTTACGTTGAATTATCATCTATTTGGTCATATATAGCTTGCAAATTATCACTTTAAAAATTTGAAAAAAAATGTCTGTAAAAATTAATTATTCAAAAAAAAATCATGATAAATCAAATTTAAATTTAGTCATATTTTGCAATGATAAATTTAATACAAACCCAATAAAAAAATATCTATCAAAAACTGAGTTAAACTATGTAGATGAATTATTAAAAAACAGTGATTTAAAAAAAAATTTACTGATATTCGAAATAAGCTCAAAAAAAAAAATAATTTTAGTTTCAGCGAAAAATGATTTTAAAAGATCAGATATAGAAAATCTTGGTGCCGATCTTTATAAATGTATTAACAACTTAAAAAGCAGCGACTACTATATTATCTCTGATAGCGTAATTCTAAAAAATGTTGATTTTTTAGGTTATTTTCTTCATGGAGTAGTATTAAAATCTTATGAATTTAAAAAATATAAATCAAAAAAAGATATAAAAAATATTACACTTAATATTGTTGGATCTAAAAATAAACCTTCATCTCAAAGTCAATTAAAATTTAAGGCTTTAGAAGAAGGTACTTTCTATACTAGAGATTTAGTTTCAGAACCAGGAAATATTTTACATCCTGATGAATATGCTAAAAGATTAAGTTCTTTAAAAAAAGATGGGTTAAAAGTTACAATTCTTGACGAAAAAAAATTAAAAAAACTAGGCATGCATTCATTGCTTGGAGTAGGAGCGGGAAGTGTCAGAGGATCATATTTAGTTACGATGGAATGGAATGGAGCAAAAAATAAATCACAACCACTCGCTTTTGTTGGAAAAGGGGTAACGTTTGATACTGGCGGCTATTCCTTGAAACCTGCAAGATTTATGGAAGATATGACTTACGATATGGCTGGCTCAGCTGCAGTAGTTGGTTTAATGAAAACTTTGGCTTTAAGAAAAGCAAAAATTAATGCAGTTGGTGTCGTTGGACTTGTTGAGAATATGGTAAGTGGTAACGCTCAAAGACCTGGCGATATCGTAAAATCTTATAGTGGAAAAACAATCGAAGTTTTGAACACTGATGCAGAAGGACGATTAGTACTAGCAGATGCATTAACTTTTACGGAAAAAAAATTTAAACCAAAGTTTATAATTGATTTAGCTACATTAACTGGTGCTATTATTGTCTCTTTAGGATCAGAATACGCAGGTTTATTTTCTAATAATGATAAATTATCTAGTCAAATTATTGAAGCTGGGAAACACGTAGAGGAAAAATTATGGAGAATGCCTCTTCATAAAAATTATGATAAACTGATAAATTCAAAAAATGCTGACATGCAAAATATTAATTATGTTGGTGGTGCTGGCTCAACCACAGCAGCACAATTTTTGCAAAGATTTATATTGAATAAAACACCATGGGCACATCTCGATATTGCTGGTATGGCTTTTTCAAAATATGGAGGTTCCTTAAATTCTGGTGGTGCAACAGGCTTTGGTGTGAGATTATTAAATCAACTTATTGAAGAAAACTATGAGTAATATTGAACAAACTTTATCAATAATAAAACCAGATGCAGTAGAAAGAAATTTAATAGATGAAATAAAAAAAATATTTACTGATAATAAACTAATAGTTAAAGAAAGTAAAAAAATTCATATAACAAAAGATGAGGCTGCGGAATTTTACAAAGTACATCAATCCAAACCATTTTATAATGACTTATGCTTATATCTTTCATCAGGTCCTATTGTGGTTATGGTACTAGAAGGAGAAAATGCTGTTGCTGCAAATAGAAAGCTGATGGGCGCGACAAATCCAAAAGAAGCTGAAGAAAACACTATAAGAAATCTTTTTGGTTTATCTATTGATAAAAATTCAGTGCATGGCTCTGACTCTCTAGAAAATGCAAAAAAAGAGATTAATTTTTTCTTTAATAATTAGATATTTCTAAAAATTTTAATAATAGCCTCAGGATATGCTTTATACTCTTTTTCTTGAGTTTTCTTTTTTAATGTAAGTTCATTATCTTTGGAATTTAAAAAAAATATTTTTTTTACAATTATATCTCCTTCATCAATCTTAGCGTTTACATAAT
>CACBVP010000009.1 GCA_902542795.1 uncultured Pelagibacteraceae bacterium | reverse complement strand
ATGATGAAATTTTTGTAATAGAAGTTAACCCAAGAGCTAGTAGAACAGTTCCATTTGTATCTAAAGCTAAAAGTATTCCGCTCGCTAAAATTGCATCAAGAGTGATGGCTGGTGAAAAACTTAGTAAATTTAATTTAAAGAGCAAAACTAAAAAAATGTTTGCTGTAAAAGAAGCTGTCTTCCCATTTAATAAATTTCCAAATAGTGACTTACTGTTAGGGCCTGAGATGAAATCAACTGGAGAAGTAATGGGCTTTGATGAAGATTTTGGAATGGCCTTTGCTAAAAGTCAGATAGCTGCATCAAACTCTTTACCTAAAAAAGGACTGGCGTTTATCTCATTAAAAAATAGCCATAAAGTTGAAGGTGTAGAGTTAGCTAAGCAATTAGTGAAGCTGAACTTTCAACTTTGTGGAACAGGTGGAACTGCAAGATATATTAATAGCCATGGAATAAAATGTAAAAAGATCAATAAGGTTAACCAGGGATCTCCTCATATAGTGGACATTTTAAATGCTAAAAAAATTGCATTAGTTATTAATACTGGTGGCGGAAATAGTGAAAAACAACTAAATGATGCAAAAGCACTAAGAAGAGCAACATTAGTCAATAAAGTTCCCTATTGTACAAATATGTCTACAGCTCAAGTTTGTATTGAGGGGATAAAATCTCTTAAAAATAAAAAACTAACTGTAGCTTCTCTTCAGGAAATTAAAAACTAGTTAACTTTCCAGTCTGTTTGAAATGTAACGTAATTTACTTGAATACATCTTCGCTCTTTTTTTATTTCTTTTTTCTCCATACCGTGCCAAGAGTCAGGACCGCTAGTGAAAAAGTAACCATAATTGTGTTTATAAGGAACAGTTTTTACAAGTTTTAAATTCTTATCATAAAAATCTGTACCTAAATTTTCAGACTCGTCATGTAAATTTATAAAAATAATAGAGGACATTAATTTTTCTTTGATATCGCAGTGAGGTTTAAGCCAAAATCCTTCTCGGTCACAAATTACTTCTAATCTTACATAAGAATTGCTTAGATCTTTTCCGATGAGTGAGCCAATTTTTTTATAAACTTTTTCTGATCTTAATTCTTCAATCAATTTTGTTAGATTTGGGAATTGATTTGAGTTTTCTTTAGTTACATAACACCTAAGTTTTTTTGCTTTTCCTCCATCTTTTATTCCAGATCTAAAAGCGCCATCGCCTCCATCTAAAGCTCTCGTTCCATCATATTTTAGATTTTCATTTCTAGGATCTGCTATTTCTGCATTACTTATTTCTTTGATTGCTTCTTCAGTTAGAGGCTCATTAATTTCAAAGTGTTGAAAAGGATCGTTAAAATTTTTTGTTTTTGTTTCTAAAGATTTAAATAATTCCATTTTGTTTCATTTTTGACTTTATTAATGGAGCAATTCTACTAACTTCATTTAAACTTTCATAGCTCCAATTTTCAACTACGTTATTTAATTCTTTTGTTATACCTAAATTACTAAGCTGAGAGTAGAATTTTTTGAACCTGACATTCCTTTTTTTAGGTTTCATCATTGCTATATATACTGGTTTTCCAGTAACAGCGGCTTCAGAAATCATTGATGTAGAGTCGCAGGTTACAATGATGAATTCTGCAATAGCTAGGGAAGAAAGATAAGCTTTTTTATCAACTGTTTTAACTACGTGATGATTAGAACTGAACGCATCAAATGCTTTTTTGATAACTTCTTCTGGAGTTCTGTAAGAAGGAATAATTACTATTTTAAATTTATCTGGCGTGAATAATGTTTTAATTTTTGTGAAAAGTTTATGTAACTCTTGGTCTGAATAATCATAATACTTATTTGGCCCTCCAATTATAAAGCTTACAATTTGTTTTTTCTTATCTGGATTTATATCTAGATAATTCGAATTTTCTTTAATTTCTTTTTTTGTAAGATAATGAATTGCTCCTTTTGTATTAATTACGTTATCACCTTTTATGTTGTCGTGCTCTGGGCTTATGATTAAATCAAAATGTTTGAATGAAACTTTTGGATCTTGAATGTGAATAGTAAATATCTCGCTACCTAATCTTTTTTTTAAGGCAATTGAAGGAATAACGCTTTTTCTACCACAAGAAATAATTACCTTGCTATCGCAAACAAATTTATCTTTTACTAAATTTTCAGAAATTGGAGAAAGCTTTGGAGGTATAAAATTCCAAAATGTTTTAAGTTTTATATTTTGGTGTTTAAAATTTAGATTAAGCGCTTTAGCCAATCCTTCAACCTGGCTAACCATACCATGCATACCTTGTGTCAAAAGAATCGCTTTTAATTCTAACATTTGTTACTATATATAATCTTATCGTAATGAATAATAAAACACCTAAACATACAAAAGTGTTAATTCTTGGATCGGGTCCTGCAGGTTATACAGCTGCAATTTATGCGGCTAGAGCCATGTTAAAACCTATATTAGTTTATGGCTCTCAACCTGGTGGTCAATTAACTACAACTACAGATGTGGAAAACTATCCGGGTTATTCAAAGGTGATTCAAGGACCATGGCTTATGGAAGAAATGAAGGGCCAAGCAGAAGCAGTTGGCACAGAAATGATACAAGATCATATAAATAAAGTAGACCTATCAAAAAAACCTTTTCAAGCTGTAGGAGATAGCGGTCAAGTTTATACTGCAGATAGTTTTATAATATCTACAGGTGCTCAAGCTAGGTGGTTAAATTTAAAATCTGAGCAAGAGTTTAGAGGCTTTGGAGTTTCAGCTTGTGCTACATGTGACGGTTTCTTTTTTAAAGATAAAGAGGTTGCTGTAGTTGGTGGTGGAAATGCTGCAGTAGAAGAAGCAATTTTCTTAACAAAGTTTGCATCAAAAGTAAAATTAATACACAGAAGAAATGAACTTAGAGCAGAAAAAATGCTTCAAGAAAAATTAAAAGCGAATAAAAAAATTGAAATTATTTGGGATAGTGTTGTTGACGAAGTATTAGGTGAAAGTGAACCTAAAGGTGTAACTGCAATCAAAATTAAAAACATAAAAGATAATAAAATCTCAGAATTAAAAGTTCACGGTTTATTTATCGCTATAGGACATGACCCAGCTACTTCTTTATTTAAAGATCAATTAAAGATGGATAAAGAGGGATATTTAATTACTAAGCCAGACTCAACTGAAACAAATATACCTGGTGTCTTTGCTGCCGGTGATGTGAAAGATAAAATATTTAGACAAGCAGTAACAGCAGCTGGTATGGGTTGCATGTCTGCTTTAGAGGCTGAAAAATATTTAGCAGCTAAAGCTTAAAAGATTATTGGTTACTCAGTAATTATTTTTTTGAGCAGATTTTAAAACTGAGCTACAAATTCTTTGTGTTTGAATTCCTTCACTAAGCAAAATTGTTTTATCTTTATAAATAAAATCTTTTAGGCAATTTAAATAACTATCCTTGTGTTTAATATCAAAGTTTTTATATAAAGTATTTTTTCTAAAATGTTTATCTGAGTCTATTATAAAATTATTTCCAAAAAGTTTGATCCTTTCTTCGTGACCTTGTCGGCTTGTTCTGCTGAATATAAACTCTACTACACTTCCATTGCTAAACTTCATATTTATAATAGCATCTGAAAAATCTTTTTTATCTAAAAATTCTTTTCTACTTATAGATTTAGCAATGGTTACTATATTTTTGGGTATTGAATTTACAAACCAATTTGCAAGATCAAAAAAATGAAAACCTTTGTCCATAAATAAACCTCCATTTCGAACTGATTGATTTACATTAGCTTTGAAAGATCTAGATATAATTTGAGCTATTTTTACTTTTCTATTTTTAAGAATTTTTTTCATTTTAAGATAAGGATTTGAATATCTTCTATTTAAACCTATGCAAATTTTGATTTTGTTTAATTTAATTTTTTTTATTAATGAATTTAATTTATTTGAATCTAAGGAGATTGGTTTTTCACAATAAATCATCTTTTTATGATTAATGAGTTTAGTTAAATAATACTCATGAGTTGTTGTGGGTGAGGCTATGATAAATAGTTTGATGCTTTTATCTTTTAAGATAGTGTTAAAATCACTTGTATGTAAACAATTGTATTTTTTTGAAATTTTCTTTCTTAGTATAGGATCAACATCATAAACATAAGATAATTTTGTTTTTTTAATTTTTTTAAGGTTGCTACAATGAATTTGTCCAATTTTTGATAATCCTATTACACAGGATTTGATCATTTAAAATGACACCCATTTCTTTTTTGAAGAAGATTTTACACACCCGTCAATAAACTTGGCTGTAAGCAAACCTTCATAGGCTGTTGGGAAAAAAAATCTTTTATTTCTGTTCTTAGAATTAATTTTTGAGGCTATTTCTTTATATAGGTTTGAAAAAGCACTTAGGTAACCCTCGGGATGCCCATATTTTATTCTTGAAAATTTTTTTGAGAAATGACTTTCATTAAATCCTCTTTCTAAAATTTTAGTTGCGCCATTCGCTGAACTAAACCTTAAATAATTTGGATCGTTTTGAACCCATTCCATACTACCTTTTGATCCAAATACTCTTATTTTTAAACCGTAAACACCACCCTTAGCAGTTGTCGATGCCCAGAATAAACCTTTTGCGCCATTCTCATAATTAATAAAAACTTGAGCATTAGTATCAAATTTAATTTTTTTTGAATATTGTTTAATATCAGCGAATAATTTAACCCCTTTCAAACCAGTTATGTAATTACATAAATGATATGCATGAGATCCTATTTCATTAAGTACTGTTGAAACACCAGCAATTTTTTTATCAAGTTTCCATTTGAAAACTTTTTTAGCTGTTGCTGGAGTAACTTTTTTTCCGTTCGACCAGTCTTGAATATATTCAACATTTACATATTCAACATTACCTAATTTTTTTTCCTCAATTAATTTTTTTGCATACCTTACCATCGGGTATGCAGAATAATTATGTGTTAACCCATAAATAATTTTTTTATTTCTAGTTATTGTTTTATAAAGTTTTTTTGCTTGAGATAGGGAGCCTGCAAATGGTTTATCAGATATTACATGAATGTTATTTTTAATAAATAGCTCAGCTATTTCTTGATGACTTCCTGGTGGAGTCATAATGGCAACAACTTCGATACCATCTTTCCTCTTTTTTTCAGCCAAGCAAAGCTCTTTATAATTTTTATAACATCTATCTTTTTTAAGACCGATTGAGTTTCCAAAAGATTGATTAATTTTATGATTTCTTGAAAAAACACCTGATACAATTTTAAATTTATCGTCAAATCTAGATGCTATACGATGTACGTGACCAATCCAGGACCCTGGGCCACCACCAATTATACCTAGCCTTAAACGTTTCATTTAATTTATTTTAATTTTTTTTCCTGACTTAGCGCTTTTAACTATTGCATCAAATATTTTCAGAGATTGCAAGCCATCATATCCGCTTACTTTGGGAGTAGTTTTTTTTTGAACAACATCACACAAATGATTAATTTGATTAATAAGAGTAAATCTACTTAATTTTGAGTTTTCGTACTTATAGAAAATAGGCTTCCACCAACTTCTCTCACTTTTATTAAACCAATACTTATAGTTAGGAAACTGAATAGAGCCTTTTGTCCCTCCGATATAATAAGCTGACTGATTTGTAATTGGATAAGCGGGATTTTCTCCAGCTGTTAGTTCATAACTCCAAGGAGCAACAATAGTGTCAGAAACGTTTAATGTACACATAGTTCCAGATTTGAATATTAGATTTACAATAGCCGTGTCCTCTACTTGATGCTTACGTATAGAATTTGATGTTGTTGCTTGCACATATTTGACTGTACCTAGCAAATAACAAATCATATCAATGTCATGAACAAGATTAATTCCTAAAGGACCTCCGCCTTTTTTAGTTCTCCATTTTTCTTTATAGTATTCTTTATGTTTATATAGCCAGCACATAACATTTGCCGAAACTATTTTTCCAATTTTTCCTTTTTCAATTTTATTCTTTACATTAGACACAATATCATTGTGTCTTCTGTGGTATCCTATCAATAAAGGGGTTCTATTCTTCTTTGCATTTGAAATAATTTTTTTAGCTGAAGTGATATTATCAGAGATTGGTTTTTCGAGTAACGTAGGTATTCCTGCTTTTAAAAAACTTGATGTATGTTTTTCATGAAATTGATTTGGGGTAGCTACAATTACAGCATCAGGCTTGTTTTCTTTAATTAAATTATTTGAATTCTTATAAAAAGGTACTTTAAATTTTTTGGCATGTATTCTTGATTTGTCACTAATATCTACAATTGAATGGAGAGTAGCTTTTTTACTTAAATGAATTGCTTTTAAATGCTGATTTCCCATTAGACCAATTCCAACTACAGCTATTTTTACTTTATTTCTCATTAAATATATTGTTTGCTATCTCAATCTGATTGGGATGGATACAAGCTTTACCGGCGTAACCTAGATCTTTTACAAGCAAGCAAGATTTTTTAAAACCATCTAGATCTTTAAAATTAAGATAAGAGGTATCTATAGGGTTTTTTGAATACTTTGCAATGAGTTTCCTGTACTCAAGTATCTCCTTTTCATCAGCAGAAACTTTTAAATTTATTGACTTAGCCAAATCATGAGAACCAAAAGATATATTTTTTATTCTTTCTTTAAAATTTGATATTTCATTGAGATTATCTAAACCTTTCTGACTTTCTATAATTGGAATTATATCTGTATTTATCTTTTCAATTTTTTTAAGCTCCTCATGTATTTCGGTCAATTGGTTTTTGCTTTCAGTAAACGGAAGAAAAATACCTATAAATTTTTCACCACAAACAAAATGTAAATCTGAATTTGAATTAATTCTAATATAAGTATTGCTTTTATTTACATTGCAATTTTGAATTATCTTCTTGGCATTATCTTTTTCATTTTTAGGAACTGTCGACTCTAGATCAATTACGATTAAATCAGCATCTAATGTGTATGCTTTTTTTATTTTTTTTTCCTCATGACCAGGAACAAATAATACTGATCTAAATTTCATATTTGCCCAGTTTTTTATAATCTAAATCTATACCTAAGCCTGGGCCTGAAGGTAGTTTATATTTACCATTTAATGCTCTTTTAAAATTTGGATAAAATTCTTGATCTATATCGAGATAAAATCTTTCAATATAAGTTTCATTTTTCATCAATGAAGCCAATTGAAGCGTAGCAAGAAACCCAGGTCCAAAATATGCTGTATGTGGCATTACCGAAATATTATTTTTTTCTGCGTGTTGAATAATTTTAAACATTTCGTAAATTCCTCCAACCTTAATCACTGAAGGCTGAACATATGTTACCGCATTTTGATCGATCATTGATTTAAACTCAAACTCTGTACAAGCATTTTCACCGCAGGCAATCGGTATATCTAACTCTTTTTTTAATTTGGCTAACGTCTGATAATCCTCAGGAGGATAAATTGGTTCCTCTAGCCAGGTAAGCCTCATATCCTGCAAGAAATCTTTTTTTGATAAAGTTTCCTCGTAAGTCCAAGGACAATTGGTGTCTAACATTAAAGGTAGATTGCCAGTTCCTTTTCTACCAGCCTCAATACAATTATTTTCTATTTCATGAAGTTTTATCGCCTGATAACCATCATCTAATGATTGTTTACATTTTTGTTCTACAATCTTTGGGTCTCCGTATCTAAATAAACTTGAGTAAGCTTTAAAGAGATCTTTATTTTTTTTTCCTAATAATTCATGAATTGGTTTATTTTTTTCTTTGCCCAGTGCATCCCATAGTGCGATTTCAACACCAGAGATTGCGAACATTGTAATTCCATATCTACCGAATAAATGGAGAGATTTTTGAAGGATTAAAATAAGTTCGGGTATATTAGTCATATCCTTACCAACTAATAAAGGAGCAACCATATCCTCAATTGCTATTTTAACTGCTTTCCAACTTGTATAACCAAAGGCTTCACCCCAGCCAATAATGCCTTTATCAGTTTCTACTTTGACTAAATTAAATTCTAAGCTCTTCCATTCCTTTCCATGGAAAATAACTTTTTTTCCACCATGACTAAAAGGCATACTCAAAGTTATAGCTTTGATAGATTTTATTTTCATTTACCTAAATTTTTTAAAATTAGGCTTTCTTTTTTCTAAGAAAGCTTTTGCACCCTCTGCTTGCTCTCCTGTTTTAAAATACTCTGGGGACACCTCTTCGACCATACTTTTTTGTGTAATTTTTAAAATCTCATCAAATTGTTTTCTAAAACTTGCTTTTAAAATTTTTAAACACGTTGGAGCTGCTTTTAATATTTCGTCACCGTATTTTTTAACTTCATCATCTAATTTTTCTTTTTTGACAACTGAGTTGACTAATCCCCAATTCATCATTTCAGTTGCTGAATATCTTTTACATGTCATCCACATTTCTCTAGCTCGTTTGTGACCAAGAATGTTTGCTGAATGTGCAACAATTGCTCCTCCAGCTGGTGAACCAACTCTTGGTCCATTTTGACCAAAAATTGAATTCTCACTTGCTATAGTTAAATCACAAAAGTAAGCCATGTGATTACCTCCGCCTATTGCGTAACCATCTACTTTTGCAATTATAGGTTTGCTGCATTTTGTTAAATGAATGTGAAATTCGTATTCATGATCTTTAAATTCTTTTGAACTTTCCCAATTCATATCGCCTCCAGAACAGAAGGCTCTGTCACCAGTGCCAGATAAAACAATAATTCCAACTTCTTTGTCTTTTTCAGCAAGATCTAATGCTGTTTTTAACTCTTGAAGAGTTACAGGAGTAAAAGCATTTAAAACCTTAGGTCTATTAATTGTAACGTGTGCATAATCACCTTTTACTTCATATATTATATCTTTAAATTGCATGTGTTCTTATCTCCTCAACTGACTCAGGGTTTAACAAAGTTGAAATATCACCTGGATCCTCTTTTGCTAAACAAGATTTAATAACTCTCCGCATTATTTTCATATTTCTTGTTTTAGGTAAATCTTTTACAAATATTATTTTATCAGGCTTAAATGATTTTCCTAAGTCATTTATAACTAAATTTTCAAAGTAACTTTCTTTTTCTTCGCTATTCTCTAGAAGAACTATTGATAGGATAATTTTTGAACCCTTGTTTTCATCCGGAATACCTACAGCTGCTACCTCTTTCGCTTTACCACTTTTAACAATAACGCTTTCAAGTTCAGATGGGCCTATTCTTTTGCCAGAAACTTTGATTGTGTCATCTGACCTGCCGTGTAAGTACCAGTGACCATCTTTATCTTTGCTTGCTAAATCACCGTGTACCCAAAAATCTTTAATTATACTCCAATAGTTTTTTATATATCTGCCATCATCATTCCATAGGCTTTTAGTTAACCCAATCGAAGATTTTCTCATTACAAGTTCGCCCATTTCATCTGTTGAAACTTTTTTTCCTTCTAAAGTTAAAATGTCAGCACTCATCCCAGGTATAGGAGCGTTGAAAGATCCAACCTTAAAAGGTCTATGTAAGCAGCAATGCAAAATAGATCCTGATACTTCTGTTCCACCGGCAGAATTCATTATCGGTACTTTAGATTTACCTATAAATTCAAATAACCATTTCCAAGGTTTTTCAGTCCAAGGTTCACCTCCTGTGCAGACTATTCGTAATGAATTTAAGTTTAAATCTTTAAAAAGTTTTTTATCTTTAATCATTTGTGCTCTGATAAGTGCAGGCGATAACTCAGTCCAAGAAACTTTATATTTTTCAATTAGTTTCCAAAATCTTACTTCATCAGGAAAATCTGGAACACCTTCTGCAATAACCATTTTTGCTCCATGTAAAGAAGCAATTGTTGCTGACTTAGATCCGACCATCCACCCCATATCAGCCATACAAAGATGAATATCATTTTGTTTAAAGTCAGCTAATACACCTTCATCAAAAGACATTTTTGATACTAAGCCTACATGAGTATACACACATCCTTTAGGTTTTCCCGTAGTTCCAGATGTAAAATGTATAATTGCGGGATCCTCTGAATTCATTTCTTCAGTATTTAGTTTTTCAGAAACATTATTAAAATTTTCCCAGTTAAATATCTTTTTACCTGTATCTTTTCCTAATAAAAAAATTTTATCTAATGACTGAACTTGATCTAAGTCACTCTTTACTAAATCAAACATTCGAATTTCTTTTCCTTTTCTAAATGTTTTTTCTACTGTGAAGATACCTTTCGCTTTTGCAATATTTAATCTTTCTATTACTGCTTTAGACCCGTATCCTGAAAATAATGGAAGAACAACGCAACCAATTTTTAAAATTGCAAAATAAGCAATGTAAGTCTCGATGAATTGAGGCATATATAATGCAATCACATCTCCTTTTTTAAACCCGTTTATTTTTAATGAATTTCCTACTTTAGATATTTGCTTATCAAACTCTTCATAAGTAATTGAGTTTTCTCTGCCATCTTCTCTCTCTGAATAAATAAATGTTTCTTTAAAAAAATCTTTGTCTTTGTGCCTGTCTACACAATTTAAAACTATATTTGTGGTTCCACCTACACACCATTTGCTCCAAGGAGGTCCTTTTGTTTCATCAAGAATTTTTTTATAAGGCTTATAAAACTTTAAATTTGAAAATTTTATTACATTATCCCAGAGCCAGCCTGGGTCAGAAAAACTTTTTTTTTCTAATACATCATAATTTGAAACGTTGCAATGTTTTAGAAATTGAGTAAGTTTAGATTTTTTTTTTATACTGTCCGGTGCTTCCCAGATAATGGGTTTTGTCATTTTGAGTTAAAGGTACATACCTTCTTTAACCATGATCATTTTATACATAAGATCATTCATAGGTGTTTTAACACCATGGCCTTTTCCTATTTTAGAAACCGCTCCATTGATAAAGTCAATTTCAGTTTTTCTTTTATTTAAAATATCAAAGCACATTGATGACTTATTAGTTTGTTTTGAGTCAACTATTTTATTGAACATTTCTAAACACTCATCTTCAGTTACATCTACACCGTCAGCTTTTGCAACCTCTCTTGTTTCTAAAATTATTTTTTTTCCTAGTTCTCTAGAAACTTCTTGATTTTTGTTACTTATATATAAATCAGTGTGATGAAGATCAAAAATTGATGATAAAGGACCAATTGCAGTTAAAGCAAATAACTTCATCCATTTTCTTTTCTTAATGTCTGGAACCGCGATAGTTTCTAAATTATGTGCGGTAAAAGTTTCTGCTAAATCTTTAACTCTATCACTCATTCCTCCCTCGTATTCTCCAATCCATGAGGGTAAAGCTGCATGATTTTTAATATGTCCAGGGCCAAGAACATTTGAGGCTTGCGTGGTTGTTCCACCTAAAACTTTTTCTTTTCCAGCAATTTTTTGCATAATAGCTTCATGCCCAATGCCATTTTGAAAAGACATAAGCATAGTTTTGTCACCAATAATATTTTTTGCATTTGTTAAAGCTTTCTCTAGGGCAGTTGCTTTACACATTATAATTATCGCATCTACAGGTTTAAGAGTTGATGGATCTGTCGTTGCTTTTATTTTTATGTAACGATCTCCACCATGACCATCCATTTTTAAACCCTTTAAATTAATTGCATCTACATGTTCTTTCCAAACATCGATTAAAGTTACATCAAGACCTTTCTCGGCCATTAGTCCGCCAAAAAGGCATCCCATTGCGCCTGCTCCTAATACAGCAACTTTTGTATCTTTTTTTACCATTAAGCTTTCATCTTGACTTGGGTTCCAAAGAAACCAGTTGGTTTAATCATTAAAACAACTATCATTAATAAAAATGCATATAGATCTTTGTGGCTTCCAGAAATATAAAAAGATGAAGCTGTTTCAAATATTCCAACAGTAAATCCGCCTACGATAGCGCCTGGAAGATTTCCAAATCCACCTACAACTGCTGCTGCGAAGGCCTTCATTAAAATAATGTAACCCATAAAAACAACTACTTGATAAGTTGGACCAACAAGTGTTCCTCCAATACCAGCTATTGCACATGCTATTCCAAAAATTATTGAAATATATAAAGGTACATTTATTCCTACTAAATTTGAGACATCTTTTGAAAATGCTACAGCACGAATTCCTAATCCCATTTTAGTTTTATTTAAAAAGAACCAAAGACCTGCAGCTACTCCAAGGCCTACTACTATCATCCAAATGTAAGTGATAGGTAAAAACAAACCTCCAATTTCCATCGGCAAACCTAATTCCGCTGGGAAAGGTTTTGCAACAGGATTCCAAATTAAATAAGCTACGTTAATCAAAACCACTGATAAACCAAATCCACAAATAATTATTCCCATACCAGCAACGGTATAACCACCACCTTTTTTAGTTAATGGTCTTAAAAATACTCTCTCAATAAAAACACCAAATAGACCCATTGAGACAAAAGCTGTAAATAAACAAACCACATAGATTATCCAACCATAAGCATCAGGGAAAACATTAAAAATCCATTCCTGATCTCCTAAAACATTAAACATGGTTAAACCAGCAAACGCTCCGATCATAAAAAATTCTCCGTGAGAAAAATTAACAACATCTAAACCTGTGTAAATTAATGAAATACCTAAAGCCACAAGCCCATAAATTATGCCTACAGATAAACCAATAGTTAAAACTGATTTTAATGACTCAATACTCATGTCAGGACTACTAATGCACCAAGCAATGTAAATAAGAACAAAAACACTAAATATTATATTTTCACCCCTTTTTCCAATTCTAAGCTTATTGAACATTAGCTTTCGTGCCTCCTAAATAAGATTCCTTAACACTTTCATCGTACATGAGTTTTTTGCTGTCGCCCTCAACATTAATTACACCGTCTTTAATTACATAACCATAGTCTGCCAAAAGAAGAGCCATTCTTACATTTTGCTCTACTATTAAAACTGTTAAACCATCTTTTCTAATTCTATTTATGTTCTTAAAAATATCTAAAACAATTTGTGGCGCCAAGGCAGCGCTTGGCTCGTCTAACATTATCATTTTAGGGTTAGACATTAATCCTCTTCCAATACAAAGCATTTGTAATTCTCCACCCGAAAGTGTTGCTGCTAATTGATCTTTTCTCTCATTTAATCTTGGAAAATAATTAAAAACCTTTTCTAAATTATCGTTTAATTGTTTTTTAGTTTTAAGAATGAAGCCACCTAGTCTTAAATTTTCTGTTACTGACATAGCTGGAAAAACATCTTTACCTTGTGTAACTTGTACAAGTCCTCGGCTAACTATTTCATGTGGAGGTAAATTATGGATTTGCTCTCCATCAAATTCTATTGATCCTTTCCAAGCTCTAATTAATCCTGATGTTGCTTTTAAGATTGTAGATTTGCCTGTACCGTTACCACCTAATAATGCAACTATAGATTGATTTTCAACTTTCATGTTGGCACCATTTAAAATTTGAACTGTGCCATAGCCAGAGACAAGCTGATCTATTTTAAGCAATTCCCCCTCCTGAATTGTTATGTATAAAAATTATATCTATTTTTCATAGACATTATAACTTTAATTTTATAGCCTAATCAACAATTAATTAATTAATGGGGGATATATGAATAAACTTAAAAACGTTTTTTCAGCAATTGTCTTCACCTTTGGTTTGGTAGCTACATCGATAGCTCAAGCAGAAACAATCAAAATTGGTGTTTCATTCAGAATGCTTTCTGATGTGGGTTACAAACATGGTGAGTTAATTACTGATACTGTTGCAAAGTGGAATAAAGAAGGCACTATCAACGGTCAAAAAATTGACTTAACACTTTATAACGATGAGTGTAAATCTGAGAAAGGTGTAGCAAATGCAACTAAGCTTGCTTACCAAGATAAAGTTCACGTTATAATTGGATCTAGCTGTAGTTCTGTAACATTACCTATGGTACCTGTTTCAGCTAAAGCTAAAGTTCCACAAATCATACCTCACTCTACAAATGCTGACATTACTAAAAAAGGTAGTGAATACATTTTTAGAGTACCTGTATCATCAAGATTTTACAAAATCGTACAAGGTAAATTTACTGCAGAAAATCAAGGTACTAAGATAGCTTATATCTATGGTCCAGATGCTGCTGGTAAAGATTTTGCATTATCTTTAGCTGATTACATGAGAGAGAACTACAATGTTGAGCCTACTTACATGGTTCAGTCTGGAGAAAAAGAAACTGACTTTAGAAGTTATTTAACTAAAGCAAAAGCTACTAACCCTGAAGTTTTAGTAATTTCTGCTCTTCTAGATGAAACTGTGCGTGGTTTAGTTCAATCATATGAAGTTGGAATACCAAAATCTGTACACAGAGTAACAGCTTCTATTGGTTCTAAAGTAGAGATACCAATGAACGCTGGTTCTGCTGCTAAAGGTGTAACGTATGCTGCTGCATTTGCTGCATCGGACACTAGACCGGAAGCGAAAAAATTCGTGAAAATGGTAAAAGACAAATATGGTGTTGTACCAGGGCACGACTTTTCTCAAATGATGGACTTACTAGATATTCTAGAGATAGCTCTTAAAAAAGTTAAATTCACTGGAGATCTAGCTGCTGACAGAAATAAAGTAAGAGACGCAATTGCGGCTACTACTGATTTCAGAGGTTTAGCATCTGGTCCAATCAATTTCTGTAAATCAGGAACTCCTGAGTGTAGAGATGGTAATAGAACACCTGTTATGATCGAGTACACAAAAGGTGGTAAAAACTTTAAAACAAAAGTTGCTGGTACTGTAACATTCAATGCTAGCGCTGGTTTATAAAAACTAAAATTTATGAGCGGTAGTTTATCTACCGCTCATTTTTTTTACAAAACACAATATGATAAACGTTAACAAATTGAAGAAGGTAAAAAGTAACTTTCCGGTCATGATTGGGAAAGGAGCAATATCTGCAAAGGATTGCGAGAGATTAATTAATGAAATTAAAAATGCTAAATCTTTTGATGATATGATCATGGGTGGCAGAAATAGAATAAATAAAGGCTCTAAAAATTTTAAAAATTATTTAAAAAATTCAAAACTTTCACAAAAACTTTACAAACAGTTTAATAGCCAATCCTTTTATAAAAAGGTTGAAAAAAAATTTAAAAAAACTTTTAAAGATTATGGTTGGTCAAACGCATATCTTCCTAATAGATTTTTAAGAGAAAAATTTACTAATAAAAAACTCATGAACTCTAAAGAATTAATAAAGATGTTAGGTAAAACTTACAAAAATCCAAACGTTAATTTAGATATTGATTTTTCAGTTTCTAGAGGTGGCTATAGATTAAGACCACATAGAGATGATGTTACTCGACTATATAATTTTTTAATTTATCTAAACGATATACCAAAAAAAAATGGAGGAGCTTTATCAATCTTTAAAAAGAAAGCTGATATGAAATACAGAAAAAGTTTTAAAAGATTTCCAGGTATTTCTGAATTAGCTAAAGTGACGGAATTTACACCTTCTAAAGGCAGTGTGATTTTTTTTCAGTCCACTCCAAATTCTTATCATGGTGTTTCATTGTTTAAAGAAACAAATGGCAGAAAAAGATTTTTTATTTATGGAAGTTACGCTTTAAGTAAGCCAGTAGTTTGGAGATATAAAAACGTGAGTTACTTGCCAAAAATTAAAAGTACAAATAAACGAATGCTTACTTCATCACATGACTCAGATTATTTAATGCGAGAAGTTGGCTAATGGAAAAATTTAAATCAATTATACGAGATTATCCATTTATTGCTTTTATAATAGCTTTCGTCATCTTAGCTTTTGTACCTTCAGTAGTTTTCACGGATGTTTACCAATCACACCTTGCAACTTTAATATTTGTAAATATTGTTGTTGCTGCTGGACTTAATATTGTTAAGGGTTATTGTGGTCAAGTTACAGTAGGACATGTTGGTTTGTTTGCGGTAGGATCATATACTGCAGGTACGTTATTCTTATATTTAGGCCTTGGCTTTTGGGTAACTTTACCCATCGCAATAATAGTTACAGCGTTTTTTGGCGTAGCAATGGGAATTCCTTCCTTTAGATTGGAAGGGCCTTATTTAGCCTTAGCTACTCTGGGCGGTGGTGAAGCAATAAGATTATTTATTGAGAATGGAAATTTTTTCAGATCAACATTTGGTATTTCAGATATCCCAACACCTTCTTTAATGGGATTTAATTTTGATTCACCAGATAGATATTATTTTATTTCGATGACTGTGATGATTATAGCGGTTTATTTTTCATTTAGTATTTTAAGATCTGGCGTTGGAAGAGCTTTTATGTCTATAAGAGAAGATCCAATATGCGCTGCGGCTGCAGGTATTAACGTTAAGAAATATAAAATTTTAGCTTTTATTTTAAGCGCTATGTTTGCTGGCGCTGCGGGTGCAGTGTATGCACATATGCCACCGGGGTACATTCACCCTAATAACTATACAGTTATAGAAATGGTTACATTTTTGTCTATGGTTGTTCTTGGTGGTCTAGGCCATATTTGGGGTGGAATAATTGGTGCTATTATTATTACAATTGTATACGACTTAACTCGACCGCTTTATAAATATCAGCTTTTAATTTTTGGTTTAACAATAGTTTTAACAATTTTATTTATGCCAAAGGGTTTAGGCGGTTTTATAGATAGATATTTCTTAGAAAAAAGATTTAAAAAGAAAACTGGAACAGAAAAAACATAATGCTTTTAAAAACTAAACAACTCTCAAAATCTTTTGGTGGTCTTAAAGCTATGAATAAAGTTGATTTTGAGCTTCCTAAAAATGAAATAAGAGGAATAATTGGTCCTAATGGGTCTGGAAAAAGTACATTTTTCAATTTGGTTTCTGGCATCTATGATAGTGATCCTGGAAGTTATATTGAATTTGATGGTCATGATATTACTTTTACCCCTCCACATGAGATCGCTGGATATGGATTATCACGAACTTTCCAACTTTTAAGACTTTACCAAGATATGACTGTTTTAGATAATGTCATGTCAGGCTATCACACTAAAGTTCCTTACAAATTTTTTGATGCTGTAATAGGTAGAAAAAAAATCTGGGATCAAGAAAGAGCAATTAAAGAAGAAATGATGGAATTGCTATCATTTGTTGGTTTAGCAGATTATGCAGAACTAAATGCAAGTGAGCTCTCTGGAGGCCAAAGAAGGCTTTTAGTTCTAGCTAGAGCCATTGCTATGAAACCTAAATTATTAATGTTAGATGAACCAGCAGCTGGATTATCGCCGGTCAATGTTGATAATTTAATGAAAATAATCATGCAATTAAAAGAAAAATATGGACTGACTTTAATTATAATAGAACACATTCTTAAAGTGGTAATGGATACCTGTAACTCCGTTACTGTCTTTGATCATGGTCAAAAAATTGCAGAAGGAACTCCTGCTCAAGTAAAAGATGACAACGCTGTAATTGAAGCTTACTTAGGTAAGAAAATGGATGATGAAGAAATGAGAAAGGCACTTGCAGTTTAATATCGATTTGATAATATTATTTTTCATATTGATTCAATGAACCAAAACATAAAGAAAGTTTTTGAAAAACAAGGTTTCGTAAGACTTAAAGGTATTTTAAATTTTAAAGAAGACCTAGAGCCAGTACTGAATGATATGGCGTTTATTATGAACAGGCTTGTTCATAGATTTGTTTCAAAAAAAAATAAAGCAAAAGTTTTAAATTATGGATTTAGAAAAAAATATTCATATTTAGTATCTTTAGGAATACCTGAACTAGATCAATACTTTAATATAAGACTTCCTCAGAATAATATAAATGTAAATAGTGATTTTTTTGCAAGTCAATCAATCTGGAATCTTATAAAAAATAAAAAAATTTTAGATAAGGTTTCAAAAATATTGGGACCTGAGATAGCTTCAAATCCTTGCCAAAACTCAAGAATTAAACAGCCTGAAAAAAGAATTTTAAGTAAAAATATTCATGATGGTTTAGTAGGCAGAACTCCATGGCATCAAGATGCTGGCGTAATGAGTAAAGAAGGGCAAAAAGGTACTGACTTAATTACTTGTTGGATACCATTTACTAAAACTCGAATAGAAAATGGATGTATGCTTGCTGTAAAAGAAAGTCATAAATTAGGTTTAGTTAATCACATCACAGGAAGCAAAGGCCAAGTTGAAATCAAAGGCAAAGAAATGATTGATAAATTACCTTCGGTTGCCTTAGAAGCTAATGTGGGTGATATAATATTATTGAACAAATATTTACTACATTGCTCTCTTCCAAATAAATCTAAAGATTTTAGAATAAGCATGGATTTGAGATACAATAAAGCAGGTCAACCATCTGGAAGATCTCCTTTACCAAGTTTTATTGTGAAGAGTAATAACAAAAATAAAATAAAAGTACAAAATTATAAACAGTGGATTGCATTATGGGAAAAAGCAAAAAATAAATGTATTCCTAGAAAATGGAGTTATAAGTATCCACTTCCTACATTTAGAGGAACTAAAAGAGATTTACCTAACGTAATATCTTAAATAATGCAATCAGTAACAGAGCGAGTCTATTATAAAGACTTTGCGTTTGCTTTAATTGGATATTTTTTATTTGTTTGCCAAGATACTATATCTAAGGATCTAGTTACAAGATACCACGCTACTCAAATTGTTTTTTTTTCATCAATTGCAGCACTAATAACTGTCGTCATTTATACTCATTGGAAAAATGCTTGGCGAAAAATAAAAAAAGCTAATTTTACTGTTCATTTTTTTAGAACTTTAACAATGTTTTTAGCAATGAGTAGTTTTATTTATTCAACTTACTATCTGCCCTTAACGACTTTATATAGTATCATTTTTACAATTCCTTTATTGCTTACTATTGGCGGTGCTATTTTTTTAAAAGAAAATGTAAGCTGGAGAAGGTATTTAGCAACAAGTATAGGCTTCATAGGTGCGATTATTGCGATTGATCCTTTTAGCAGTGAATTTACTAAAATAGGTATCATTGCAATCATTATGCCGTTATTCCCAACGGCAAGCTATTTAATTGTTAGAAAGTACGGCTATCAAGAGAGTTTGTATTCATTTTTAATTTATGGAAAACTTTTAATGATTTTATTCTCGTCTCTTGTAGCTATTTATTTTTATAAACCGATGCCTTTAAATGATTTAGCTATTAATTTAGGCTCAGGTATATTTAGAGGTATTGCTATTATATTCGTAATAAATTCAGCCAGACACTTGCCTGCATCTATATTCTCTTCGGCTCAATATATTCAAATCATAGCTGGTGGTGTTCTTGGCTATTTATTCTTTAAAGATATCCCAACAACTAATGTTTATTTTGGTAGTGTTTTGATAATTGGGGCAGGACTTTATATAATTTTAAGAGAAGCGAAATTAGGTGTGAATATTGTTACATCAACTACAAGGCACCCAACTATCCCTATAAAAAAAGATTAATTATAATTTTTTAACAAATTCATGCAGAATTTGCTCGTCCACATTCACTGAATTTTCTGGTCCAGGAAATTTTCCTCCTAAACTATCTTTAACAAATGCTTTAAGTGCTTTAACTCTTTCAATTTCAATATCTTCTCTCATTTTTTTTAGATTTGTATAAGCTTTAGCGTGGCGTGGAGATTTTTCTTGCTCACCGCAAATATCATTCATAAATAAGTACATTACATCAGCTTTTTTTCCTGATCCTAAAGAAACAGTAGAAATTTTTGTTCTTTTCGATATTTCACCCATTACATTTTCTGGAATAACTTCACATTCGGCAGAAAAAGCACCTGCTTCTTCCAATCTTTTAAATCTTTTATATAATTCGTATGCTTCGTCAGCAGTTTTTCCAACTGCCCTTAATCCTCCAATCCAAGTTGATTTTCTTGGAACCAAGCCTAGATGACCCATCACTGGAACATCCTCTTTTGCTAGCATTGAAACAATATCCATACTTCTAGCTGTCATCACTGCGTCAGCTCCGTTTTCTAGTGCAGTAAAAGCACCTCGTAAAACATCTTCAGCTGTTGGATAATTATGCAATTCTAAAGCAGCTGTATAAAAAAGTTTTTTAGATCCCTCTCTAACCTTTTTTACATTATACGCACTTCCAATAATCATATCAAAACCTGCTTCTTCTGCAGCTTTTGCCTCTAAAGCATTGTTGGCTGTAACTTGAGTTAAAACTTTTTTCCCCTTTGCGGCAATAATTTCTCCAACTGTGATATTTCTTTGAGCTGGTTGAGCAGCCCATGTATAAATATTTTTCATTTCAAATTAATATCTTTGTAAAGCCAGGCCCTTTTAGCAACATATTTTTCAAACTCTTTTACAGTCAATTCTGTCGGTAAAATAAATATAGATCTTTTATCATTAGTGTTTCTAATAGTTTTAAAGTAATTTTTTTTTACAGCTGCATCGATATAGGCATTTGAAGTCATATAAGATTTTTCCACAAATCTTATCAGCTGATTTTTAGTTACCGTCTCACCTTTAAAAAAAGAAATCATAACCCTATGAAGCATGACCCAATGTGCTGGGGTCATAGAAAACCAATTCAAAACTTCATTTTGTGCTTTATCAGTAAAATCCTTTAGAGAAATTTCAGATAATTTAGTTATCTTTTTTAGTCTTTTATTAGAGCTAGCAACCATAAATATTTTAAATTTTAATTAAAATATTTATTCATATCAATGATTTCTTATGATTATTTAGAGGCTAGTTCTTTGTATATATTATTTACTCTATGAACTTCTTCAGGAATATTAAAGTAACATTCATATTCAATTTCTTCAGGAGTGACATCAAAATGATAGTGACCAGCATCTTGTGTTCCTTTGTAAGAATGAAAATGAGTATGTTCTCCTGACTCTCTTAAGTTTAGCTTTCCTCCTGTTGGATCTCCAGTCCAAAGTATCGAATAGCACTGAAAATGAGGTCCGATTGGTTCATAAAATTTTAAAAAATCTTTTACACATTTCATTTGTTTAGGATCGTAGTATTCATGTTTTATTGTATCGTAGTCTGGCTGAACATGAGATTTAATTTTACCGTTTAATATTCTAAAAACACCTGCAACAGCAAAGTGATTGTCATTTTCAGTTGATAAATTTTCTTTTAAGGCAGTTCTCATTGCTTGGGGTAATGAACCTTGTTTACCTGACCTACCCTTGATCATGATCTTAATAACCTTGCCTGGCTTTCCATCTGAATAATAAATATTTCCTAACCCTCCATGTTTACGAGCAGTGTATTTTGATGATTTGCATTTTTGATTTTCATCCACTTGTGCAATAATTGATCTAGACTCATTTGTTATGAGGTTTTCATTGATTACCAATTCACCGCAATGACCACCGAGGCATGACATAGCGCCAGAACCAGCACCGAGCGCATAAGATTTTTCTGAACCAATTTTTTTTGCTATTTCTTCATAGTCAAACTCAGCACCAATCAATTTTTTATCATGCATGTAAGGTTCACCACCTACATCAATTATTTTTTGATTGCCACTTAACCCTTCAGCCGGACAATCCCATTGTTTTAAGTTTGGACAATCAACAATTGATATTTCAACTAATTTGTAATTTTTTTGTAACCCTTTTTTTAAAGCTTCTGAAATTTGTTCTAAAGAAGTTTTGGCAAATTGTGCTTTTTCAATTGTTAATTCCATATTGTATTAATACTATAAAAATAAGATAATCAAATTAAATCTAAATATTATATATAATTATTATATGAATAAGTTAGGAAGCGATTTAGCAGATGCTTGGTTGAACAAGAAGTTAGTAGACCTAAATAAATTTAATAATAATGAAATACCTAAAACACGTGAAGAAGCTTATAAAGCCCTGAACATTTTTTATAAAAAGTTAAATAAAAAAACAGTTGGATGGAAAATAGGAGCAGTTGCTAAGGAGGTGCAAAAAGAAGAAGGCTTTGACGGTCCAGTTCCTGGAAAAATATTTGAAGAAACAATTTTAGAACCTGATTGCGAAATAAAATTTGATGATATTCCTGCATCAAATCTTGAGTGTGAATATGCTTTTAAATTTAATAAAGACTATAAAATTGATGATAATTTAAATGATGAACTTCATAATTTAAGCCTATTTACAGCCATAGATATTACTTCATCTCGATATGTACAAAGTTCAAAAGAAAAGTTTAGTAAATTAACTCAAATGTATTTGGGTATCTCTGATCATGGAAACGGAGGGAAAATAATAATAGGTAATGAAATAAAAAATTGGAAAAATGTTGAAATAAACAATGTCAAAATTACCTTAAAAATAAATGACCAGTTAACTGAACCTTTTTTTACTGGTTCAAAAAGAATAGATCCTAAAGTTTCATTAAAAGCTTTTATAGATGAGTTTAAAGAAAAAAATATGATTTTTAATAAAGGAGATTATCTTCTTTGTGGTTCTTTAACTCAACCTTACGATATAAAGATGAATGATAAAATAGTTGTTAATTATGAAAATTTAGGGAATATTAAAATTAAGGTATCATGATGAAAACAGCTTTGATAACTGGAGCAAGTCAAGGAATAGGTGCAGCAATCGCTTACGAACTAAATAACAATAAAATTAAAGTCATTTTAGTATCAAGATCAAAAAAGAAATTAAAAAGTATTCAAAATAATTTTAGGTACCCAAAAAATTCTTTCATCATTGCTAAGGATTTAAGATCTTTATCTGCGTGTAATGCGATTGGGAAAAAAATAAAAAGACTAAATTATTTAATTAATGTTGCTGGTGCGACTAAAGGGGGGAAGTTTTTAAATTTAAAAGATAATATTTGGGATGATGGTTTTAATTTAAAATTTAAAGCAGCTGTAAGATTAAGTAGAGCTTTATGGCCAGTTCTTAAAAAAAATAAAGGTAAAGTAATTAACATTGGCGGTGGTGCAGCCAGAAACCCTTCTCATACTTTTATGATTGGTGGAGCAGTAAACTCTGCTTTAAATAATTTTTCAAAAGCCTTAGCTATGCAGGGTAGAATTGATAAAGTTTCTGTTTCAATTATTCATCCGGGAATGACCTTGACTGGAAGATTGCAAAAATTATTAGAGACAGATTCTAAGATTTTTAAAAAAAGTGTGAACAGACTACTTAAAGAAAGATGTAAAGCCGATAAGATTAAGAGACCGACCAAACCAGATGAAATTGCAAAACTTGTTTTAAAATTAATAAGAAATAGAAATTCAAATTTCAAAAATTTGTCGATTGATGGTGGAAAAATTAAAAACTTAAAATAAGAAAATCAATAATTTATTATTTATAAACTCTCGCAAAATTTTTTAATTCTTGAAATAGCCTTTTCTAAGTTTTCCATTGACGTAGCATATGAAATTCTAAAGTGACCCTGTAAACCAAATGCAGACCCAGGTACAACAGCAACCTCAGATTTTTCTAAAAGTTTTTCTACGAAATCTGTATCGTCTTTAATTTTAGTTTTTTTTCCTATTAATTTTTTACAATTAGGAAAAACATAAAATGCTCCCTCCGGGTTAAGACAATTTATTCCTTTTATATTGTTCAAGCTTTCGACAACAAAGTTTCTTCTTTGTTTAAAAGAGTCTGCTCTTTCCTTTATAAAATCTTGTGTGCCATTGAGCGCCTCTACTGCAGCAGCTTGACTTATTGAAGTAGGGTTGCTTGTTGATTGTGATTGTATTTTTGCCATTGCTTTAATTATTTCTTTTGGGCCAGCGGCATAACCAATTCTCCATCCAGTCATTGAATAAGATTTGCTCACACCATTCATTGTGAGTGTTCTATCTTTTAAGTGAGGAATTTGTGCAATGGTAAAAAAATTGAAACTATCGTAAGTTATATGTTCGTAAATATCATCACTTAAAATATAAACCTTTTTATATTTTTTCAAAATTTCTGCTAAATCCATTATCTCTTTCTTTGTGTATGCAGCACCAGTTGGATTAGAGGGTGAATTCAATATTATCCATTTTGTTTTTTTTGAAAGAGCTTTTTCAAGTTTTTTTGGTGTAAGCTTAAAATTTTCTTTTTCTTCACACTTGATAATTTTTGGTTTTCCTCCAGCTAATAAAATAATGTCTGGATAAGAAACCCAGTAAGGAGCTGGTATAATTACCTCGTCACCCTTATTAATCGTAGCCATAAAAGCATTGTATAGAACTTGTTTACCTCCAGTTCCAACGCTGATTTGATCTAAATTGTAACTTAAATTATTTTCTCTCTGAAATTTTTCTTGAATAGCTTTTTTTAATGCGGGGGTTCCGTCTACGGCAGTGTACTTCGTATCCCCTTTTTTAATTGCCTCAATTGCCGCCTCTTTAATATTGTCTGGAGTATCAAAATCTGGCTCCCCTGCTCCTAGACCTATAACATCTCTTCCAGCCGCCCTCATTTCCCTAGCTTTTGAGGTTACAGCTATTGTAGGCGACGGTTTTATACGTTTTAATGTGTTGGAAACTATGCTCATTGAAATTTATAATAAATTTTAAATACTAATAACATAAAATGCAAAATACTTATCAAGAAAAAATAGCTGATTTAGAAATAAACAATTCTAAGGGAAATAAGAAGCTTGAAGGCGGTATCAAGTTTAAAATTAAAAGTGATTTTCAACCTAGCGGTGACCAACCTGAAGCAATTAAAAAGATATTAAAAAATTTAGAAGATAATAAACAAGAGCAGGTTTTGCTTGGTGTAACAGGTTCGGGAAAAACTTTTACTATGGCTAAGGTAATAGAGAAAGCAAATAGACCAGCATTAATACTAGCTCCTAATAAAACTCTAGCAGCTCAGCTTTACGGAGAGTTTAAAAGTTTTTTTCCAGATAATGCGGTTGAGTATTTTGTGTCGTACTATGATTATTACACACCTGAAGCTTACGTACCAAGATCTGATACTTACATAGAGAAAGAGGCTTCTATTAATGAGCAGATTGATAGAATGAGACACTCTGCAACTCGGTCACTTTTAGAGAGAGATGATGTAATCATCGTTGCCAGTGTTTCTTGTATTTATGGTTTAGGCTCTGTCGAAGCTTATTCAAAAATGACAATCACTCTAAAAAAAAACTATGATTATAATAGAGATGAATTAATAAGAGCATTTATAAATTTACAATACAAAAGAAATGATCAAAACTTTTTTAGAGGAACATTTAGAGTAAGAGGTGAAAATCTAGAAATATTTCCATCGCATTTAGAAGATAGAGCTTGGAGAATAAGTTTTGATTTTAATAAATTAGAAAAAATTGAAGAGTTCGACCCGCTTACAGGCGACAAGACCAATGATTATTCCATAATTAAAATTTATGCCAATAGTCATTACATAACTCCTAAACCAACAATCGATCAAGCTATAAGGCAAATAAAATCAGAATTAGCAGAAACACTTAAAAAACACCGAGCGGACAATAAACTTCTTGAGGAACAAAGACTAAGAGAGAGAACAAAATTTGATTTAGAGATGATTGAAGCTACAGGAACTTGTGCTGGCATTGAAAATTATTCCAGATTTTTATCTGGAAGAAAAGCTGGTGAACCACCTCCTACTCTATTTGAATATTTTCCTGATAATGCCATCATTTTTGTAGATGAAAGCCATGTAACTGTTCCTCAACTTAATGGAATGTATAAAGGAGACCGAACAAGGAAAAGTACTCTGGCTGAGTATGGTTTCAGACTTCCATCTTGTATGGACAATAGACCACTTAAGTTTGAAGAGTGGGATCTAATGAGAACACAAACAGTATTTGTTTCAGCAACTCCTGGGCCATGGGAATTAAAACAAACTAAAAACGAATATATTGATCAAATTATTAGACCAACTGGTTTAATTGATCCCCCTGTTGAAATCAGGCCAGCTAAAACTCAAGTCGATGATTTAATGCATGAAGCAAAAGAAATTGTAAAAAAAGGTTTTAGAATTTTGGCAACTACACTCACAAAAAAAATGGCAGAAGACTTAACAGAGTATCTTCACGAAAACGGACTTAAAGTAAGATATATGCACTCAGATATTGATACACTTGAGAGAATAGAAATAATAAGAGATTTAAGAATGGGAGTGTTCGATATCCTTGTTGGTATTAACCTTCTTAGAGAAGGTTTAGACATTCCAGAGTGTGCTTTAGTTGCAATTTTAGACGCGGACAAAGAAGGATTTTTAAGATCAGAAACTTCTCTAATACAAACTATAGGTAGAGCCGCTAGAAACGTTGATGGAAAAGTAATTTTGTATGCAGATAAAGTTACAAAAAGTATTAAGAACGCTATAGCTGAAACTGATAGAAGAAGAAGTAAACAACTCGAATATAATAAAAAAAATAAGATTACAGCTGAAACGGTTAAAAAAGAAATAAGCGATATATTAGAGTCTGTTTATGAAAAAGATTATGTGAAGATTAGTGAAGGATCAAATGTTGGTGGGAATTTAAAAAAACATCTAAAAGCTCTAAATCGAAAAATGAAAGAATCGGCGTCTAATCTAGAGTTTGAGGAAGCGGCTAAAATAAGAGATGAAATAAGAAAACTAGAGGCTAGTGAACTTGAGATCTCTTTAAATCCAAAAATTTCTCAGTACAATTTAAAGAGTAAAGTGTATCCTAAAGGTAGATCAACAATGGGAATGCCTGGAACAAAACCTAAGAAAGCAATAAAAAAATGGAAGCCAAAAAAATAATAATTACTGGAGGAGCAACAAGGATTGGTGCTGCAATTGCAAAAAGTATTGCAAGTTTTGATACCAAAATAACTATCCATTATAATACATCGAAAAATGATGCAGGTAAGATTAAAATCGAACTAGAGAATTTAGGAAGTGAAGTTTT